>NZ_JBLRVY010000005.1:0-470684 GCF_048159485.1 Streptomyces sp. 4F14 | reverse complement strand
CCCGCGCCCCTGAAAGGACGCGGCTGATCGAAGCCGGCAAGCACGGGTTCATTGCGGTTGGTCGCGCCCGCGCGGCGGCAGCCGCACATCGATACAGCCCCGCGCCCCTGAAAGGACGCGGCTGATCGAAGCCGGCAAGCACGGGTTCATTGCGGTTGGTCGCGCCCGCGCGGCGACAGCCGCACATCGATACAGCCCCGCGCCCCTAAGAACAGGTGTTACCCAGCGTCAGGCTTGTTCTCGGGTGTTTCCCCCGTCGCCTCTACCTCCGCCGCCACCGCCGCCGAGGTCTCCGCCGACTCCGCCAGGACCTCGTCCGCCACCAGTTCCGCCGCCTGCTTGGCCTCTGTCAGGAGGACCGTTTCCTGGGGGGCCTGGTCCGCGAAGTTTTCGGGGTGGTGGCAGGCCACCTGCTGGCCGGGGAGCAGCTCCAGCAACGGGGGTTCCGTCGTGCGGCAGATCTCCGTTGCCTTCCAGCAGCGGGTGTGGAAGCGGCAGCCGCTGGGGGGAGAGATGGGGGACGGGACGTCGCCCCTCAGGAGGATGCGTTCGCTCTTCGCCGCGCGGCGTTTGGGGTCCGGGATCGGGACCGCCGAGAGCAGGGCCTTGGTGTACGGGTGCATCGGGGACTTGTAGAGCTTGTCCCGGTCCGCCAACTCCACGATCTTGCCGAGGTACATGACCGCGATGCGGTCGGAGACGTGGCGGACCACCGAGAGGTCGTGGGCGATGATGACGTAGGTCAGGCCCAGTTCGGACTGGAGGTCGTCCAGGAGGTTGACGACCTGGGCCTGGATGGAGACGTCCAGGGCCGAGACCGGCTCGTCGGCGACGACCAGCTTGGGGTTCAGCGCCAACGCCCTCGCGATGCCGATGCGCTGACGCTGGCCGCCGGAGAACTCGTGCGGGTAGCGGTTGTAGTGCTCGGGGTTGAGGCCGACGACGGACAGGAGGCGCTGGACCTCCGCCTTGACGCCGCCCTCGGGGGTCACACCCTGGAGCTTGAACGGCGCGCTGACGATCGTACCGATCGTGTGCCGCGGGTTCAGGGACGAGTACGGGTCCTGGAAGATCATCTGCACGTCGCGGCGCAGCGGGCGCATGCCCGCGGGGCTGAGGTGCGTGATGTCCTTGCCCTCGAACTCGACGCTGCCGCCGGTGGGTTCGAGGAGCCGGGTGATGAGGCGGCCCATCGTGGACTTGCCGCACCCGGACTCGCCGACGACGCCGAGGGTCTCACCCTTGCGGACCTCGAAGTCGATGCCGTCGACGGCGCGCACGGCTCCGGTCTGGCGCTGGAGGAGGCCCTTGCGGATCGGGAAGTGCTTCTGGAGGCCGGAGACCTTGAGCAGCACCTCGGGCGTCTCTTTCACGGCATCGCTCACAGCTTCGGCGCAATCTCTTCGTTCCAGATCCGCTCCCGCTGTTCCTGCCCGAGGTGGCAGGCGGCCCAGTGCCCGCCGCCGACCTCGGTCAGCTCGGGGCGGACCGTGCGGGTGACGTTGTCCTTGGGGAGGTCCGCGTACGGGCAGCGCGGGTTGAAGGCGCAGCCGGACGGGATGTTGATCAGGGAGGGCGGGGCCCCCTTGATCGGGATGAGGCGGTCGGTGTCCTCGCGGTCGAGGCGCGGCATCGAGCCGAGCAGGCCCCAGGTGTAGGGGTGCCGGGGTTCGGCGAACACGTCCTCGGCGGGCCCGCGTTCGACGCACCGGCCGCCGTACATGACGAGGAGGTCGTCGGCCATCTCGGCGACGACGCCCAGGTCGTGGGTGATCATGATGACCGCGGAGCCGAACTCCTTCTGGAGGTCGCGGATCAGGTCGAGGATCTGCGCCTGGACGGTCACGTCGAGCGCGGTGGTCGGCTCGTCGGCGATCAGGAGTTCGGGGTTGTTGACCAGGGCCATGGCGATCATGGCGCGCTGGCGCATACCGCCGGAGAACTCGTGCGGGTAGCCGTCGACGCGCTTGTCGGGCTCGGGGATGCCGACCCGGTCGAGCATCTCGACGGCGCGCTTACGGGCTTCCTTCTTGGTGACCGGGTGGTGGACCCGGTACGCCTCGACGATCTGCTGGCCGACCGAGTAGTACGGGTGCATCGCGGACAGCGGGTCCTGGAAGATCATGGCCATCTTCCGGCCGCGCAGCCGACGCACCTCGTCGTTGTCGGCGGCGAGCAGCTCCTGTCCGTCCAGCCAGACTTCGCCGCTGACACGGGCGTTGCGGGCGGAGCGGTGCAGGCCCATGAGGCCGAGCGAGGTGACGGACTTGCCGGAGCCGGACTCGCCGACGATGCCGAGGGTGCGGCCGCGCCGTACGTCGAAGCTGACGCCGTCGACGGACTTGACGAGGCCGTCGTCCGTGTTGAAGTGGATCTTCAGGTCGCGGACGGAGAGGAACGCGTCGTCGGGGGCGTCGAGGACCGGCTCGCCCGGCGCCGAACTGGAGGGCTTGCTCACGAGTACCTCACCCGGGGGTCGATGGCTGCGTACACCAGGTCGACGACGAGGTTGCAGAAGACGATGAAGAACGCGGCGACCAGGGTGACGCCCATGACGATGGGCAGGTCGTTGTCCCGGATCGACTGGACCGAGTAGGCGCCGATGCCCTGGAGGGAGAAGACGGTCTCGGTGAGGACGGCGGTGCCGACGAGGGTGCCGAAGTCCATGCCGAAGATGGTGACGATCGGCGTGAGCGCGGCGCGCAGGCCGTGCTTGGTGACGACCGTGGACTCCTTGAGGCCCTTGGCGCGGGCCGTGCGGATGTAGTCCTCGCCCATGGTCTCCAGCATGCCCGCCCGGGTGAGCCGGGCGTAGAGCGCGGAGAAGAGGAAGGCGAGGCTGATCCAGGGGAGCAGGAGATGCCAGGCCCAGTCCGCCGGGTTCTGGGTGAACGGGACGTATTCGATGGAGTCCCAGATGGGGATCTCGTACACGAACACGGCGCTCAGCACCTGGCCGGTGAAGAAGATCGGGAGGGAGACGCCGGCGAGCGCGATGAACATGGAGACGCGGTCGATGGGCGTGCCCTTGCGCAGCGCGGAGATGACGCCGGTGGTGACCCCGAAGATCAGCCAGATGACGGCGGCGCCGACCGCGAGCGAGAAGGAGACCGGAATGCGCTCGGTGAGCTGGGGCCAGACCTCGACGTGGCTCTTGAAGGAGTAGCCGAAGCAGGGCGCGTTGCAGTGGGTCGCGTCCGGGCCGAACTTGTAGTCGGCGCCGACGAACAGCGCCTTGATGAAGTGCCAGTACTGGGTGTAGATGGGCTGGTCGAAGCCCAGGTTCTTCTTGATCGCGGCCACGGAGTCGGGGTTGGCGTCCTTGCCGACGTACTGCGTGGCGAGCTGGTCGGCGGTCTGGCCGCCGAGCCGGGGTACCAGGAAGAAGATCGCGAAGGTGACTGCGCTGACCACCAGCAGCAGTACCAGGGCGCCGAATACGCGCCGGATGATGTACGCAGCCACAGCTGTCCGGCTCCGGGCGGCGGGGTCGGAGCGTGTCCGGCCCCGCCACCCGGAACCTTCACCTGCCTTTCGAGAAGATTCCGGCCTGCTCTGCGGCTACTTGGAGGAGCTCATCAGCAGGTAGTCGTACATGCCCAGGTACGCCTGGGTGACCGTGACGTTGGTCGCGGACGCAGGCCGGAAGAGCAAGTTCTTGCGGTAGAGGGTCGGGACGACCGTGGCGGTGTCCATGACCATCTTGTCGATGTCGCCCCAGCCCTTGGTGCGGGCGGCGGCGTCGGTGTTGGCGATCGTGGCGGCGAGGGCCGCGTTGATCTTCGGGTCGTTCAGCTCCATCAGGTTGTTGCCGCCCGAGGGCTTGATGGCGGAGCCGTTGACGATCTGGTCGAGGAAGCCGAAGCCGGTCGGCCAGTCGGCGCCCCACGCCATGGAGAGCATGCCCAGCTTCTGCTGGTGGACGTAGGACGGGACACCCGCGAAGTTCGAGAAGTACTTGCCGGCCGGGAACTGCCGGATCTCGACGTTGATGCCGTACTTCTTGAGCGACGCCTGCACGGCGGTGGCCTGCGCGACCTCGGCGGGACGGTCGGAGCGGGCGGTCAGGATCGTGTTGAAGCCGTTCGGCTTGCCGCACGCGGTGAGGAATTCCTTGACCTTGGCCGCGTCACCCTTGTTGCCGGGCGTGGCGTAGGTGTCGAACTTGGTGTAGCCGTTGACCGACGGCGGCAGCAGCGTGGTGGCGATGTCGCCCTTCGGGGAACCGCCGGCCGCGTCCAGGATCGACTGCTTGTCGACCGCGTACTGCACGGCCTTGCGGCAGTTGATGTTGTCGAACGGCGCGACGTTCTGGTTCAGCGCGATGTACTGGGTGGCGCCGGCGTACGAGCTGTCCGTCTGGTTGGCGAGCTTGCCCTTGAGGACCTTGGGCTGGGTCGCGGCCTGGACGCCGGTGCCCGCCGCGTCGGCGGTGATCTTGTCGGCGATCAGGTCGTTGTCGATCGTGACCGCGTTCACCTTGAACTTGATCGTGATCTTGTCCGGCAGGGCCTTGCGGATCGGGTCCGTCTTCGGGTCCCACTGCGGGTTGCGCACGAGGGTGGCGCTGCGGCCCTCCTCGTAGGACTCGAACTGGTAGGGGCCCGAGGAGACGATGTGCTGGACGTACTTGGCGCCGTCGTCCTTCGCGGCCGGCACGGGGGCCGTCTGCGAGAAGGTCGCCAGGTAGTCGAAGTCCGCGAACGGCTGCTTCAGCTTGAAGACGATCGTCTGCGCGTCCGGCGTCTCGATGGAGGCGAGGCCGTTCGGGTTCTTGTCCTTGTACGGGCCCTGGTACTTGTCACCGCCGACGAGGTACGACTTGAAGTACGTCGGACCGCCGGAGAGCACCTCGGGCGCGAAGTTGGAGCGCTCGATGGCGTACTTGACGTCCTTGGACGTGACCGGGGTCCCGTCCTGGAACTTGACGCCGGTGCGCAGCTTGTACGTCCACGTCTTGGCGTCGGGGCTGGGCGTGCCCAGGCCCTCGGCCAGGTCGGGGACGACGGTCAGGCCGTCCTTGCCTGCGGCGGGCTTGAACGTCGTGAGCGAACGGCCGTACAGGCGCGAGAAGTTCTGCACCCAGCCGTAGTACGTGTTGCCGGGGTCCAGGGAGTCCGCGACGTCCGAGTGCTCGAAGCTGAGGGTGCCCCCCTTCTTGTTCGAGACGTTGACGATGGACGTCAACCCCTCGTCCTTCTTCCCCTTGGCGGAGCCGCCGCCGCTGTCGCTGTCGCCGCCGCAGGCGGAAGCGCCCAGCGAGATCGCCAGGACCGACGCGATCGCGGCAGTCACTCTTCTCGTCTTCACCTGAGGAAATCCCCCTCGGTCGTTGTGGATCACTTGCTGCGAGGGTCGAGTGCGTCGCGCAGCCCGTCACCCAGCAGGTTGAACGCCAGGACGGTGATGAAGATCGCCAGTCCGGGCACGAACATGTACTGCGGATCCGCGGTGTAGAGATCCACGGCGTTGCTGAGCATCCCGCCCCAGGAAGCCTGCGGGGGTGCGATACCGACCCCGAGGAAGCTGAGGCTGGCCTCGAAGAGGATGTTCGTCGGGATGATCAGCGTCGAGTAGACGAGGATCGGTGCGACGAGGTTCGGGAGGAGTTCGCGGAACAGGACGTACGGTCCGCGCGCGCCGAGGCTGTGCGCGGCCTCGACGAACTCGCGTTTGCGCAGGGTCATCGTCTGGGCGCGCACGATCCGGCCGATGTACGGCCAGCTGAAGAAGCCGATGACGAAGATCAGGACGCAGATCCGCAGCGGGAGCCCGTTCAGGCCGAAGAAGCCGTCCTGGACGGAGGCCGAGATGGCGATGGCGAAGAGCAGCAGCGGGAAGGCGAGGAAGGTGTCCATCAGCCGGCTGATGATCGAGTCGACCCAGCCGCCGTAGTAGCCGGCGACGACGCCGAGGACCGTGCCGATGACCACCGACAGCAGGGTGGCGCCGCCCGCGACCAGCAGGGAGACCCAGGAGCCGTCGATGATGCGGGCGAGCATGTCGCGGCCGTACTGCGGGTCGACGCCGAGCGGGTGGTCCCAGCTCATGCCGCCCCAGCCGCCCTTGGGCGCCTGCATCACCGGGTCGATGAGGTCCTGGTGGAACTCGTTGGGGTCGAGGCCGAAGATCGCCTCGATGGGTTTGGCGAGGATCGCCATGAGGACGAGCAGGACGACGACGATGCCGCCGGCCACGGCCAGTTTGTCGCGCTTGAACCGGGTCCAGGCGATCTGGGTGAGTGAACGCCCTTCGATCTGGCTCTGGCTGGCCCCGGCGAGCACGGCTTCCGGCTGTGCTCCGGCCTCCGACCCGGTGGTCTCGATCGGTGCGGTCACAGTGCACTGACCCTTCCCGCCGGTGGTGACCGGCCTTACTCGCGTCTTATGGGAGGCGAGTCTTCAATGCGCCCGCGATCACGCGCCAGGTCTGGCGGCGAAAGTATGCACAACCGTGATGCCGACTGCGGGATTCCGTTATCCGAACACCGGGTAACAACCGCCGGACGGGGGCAAGTTGACCAAAAGGTGCAGGTCACCGCGATAGGGTTCACGCTACGCGCGGAGATGAACAGAGAGCGGTGTAACGGGCACGTTTCCTGAGATGACGGAGCGTCAGGAGGTACTCGTGGGTAAGAAGGTAAGTGAGAACCCGCTTCAGTACGCGCCCGGCGTCGCCGGGTAGCCGTAACCCGCCGCCGGGGACTGCTGCGCCGGGGCGTGCGCCTCGCGGTCGTAGAACGGGCGGGCGTTGGCCCGCATCCACAGGACGACCGGGTCGTACTCGTCGGTCATCGCGACCGTCGAGACGGGCAGGCCGTCGGGGACGGCGCCGATCGACTGCTGCATCATCGCGCGCACCGCGTCCACCGACTGCGGGGACGTGTCGTACACGTCCAGGCCGATCGACAGGTACGGCTGGCCCAGGGCCGGCTGGACCCAGGCGCGGCGCAGGGCGCGGATCGCGGGGGTGCGGTGGGCGTTCTGGCCGAGGAGGGCGTAGAAGTGCGGGATCTCCACCGCCGGGTCCGACAGGCGCAGCGGGCCTGGGGGCTGGCGGTCCAGGCCCGTCGCGATCCGGCGCAGGTCCGCCCAGGGGACGCCGACGCCGCCGCCCGGGGCGTGCGGGTTCAGCCACAGGCCGTGGCGGTCCGGGTACAGGGTGCGGGCCGCGTCGAGGCCGTCCACCACCTCGTACGAACGGTTCCAGCCGCTCGCGGAGAGCTCCTGGGCGGACGTCACGCACGGGGCGTACGCGTGGCCGTCCACCTCCATCGAGCCGTACTGGGCGTCCGGGGAACCGGACTGGCCGTGCCACAGCAGCATCCAGACCTGGCCGGTGGTGGGGGTCGAGAGCGCGCGCAGGAGTGCCTCGTAGGCGTCGTAGCGGCCAGGCGTGACCTGGCGCAGCATGTGCTCGACCTGGCCGGCCGCAGCGGTGCCGCTCACGCTCACGCTCACGTTCTTACCGCCCCTTCGTGAGTTGGCCTGGGTTGTCCGGTGCCCGGCGTTGTCGTCAAGCTTAAGCGCCTATTGGGGGTTCGCCGACTGGGTGTTTGGCGGGTGCGGCGCCGTCGTGGTTGATCGCGCAGTTCCCCGCGCCCCTGAGGGACGTTCAGCTGGCCCGCGTGTAGAAGGGGCGGACGTTCAGCTTCAGCCACTCCCCTACCGGGTCCTGTGCCGCGTCCAGCAGGATCAGGTTCACTCCCCACGGCACCGGTGACCTGCCCAGTGCCCTGCCCAGGGCGTCCAAAGGGCGTTCGCCGAACTCGCCTTCCCAGTGGGTCAGTTCGACTCCTACGAACATCACCGGGTCCGCTGTTTCTATTGCTGCCAGGCAGCGGCGGGCCGTGAGGACCACGCCCGTTGCCTCGAACTCCTTGGACGCCTCCGTGAGGAAGTCCATCGGGTCGTCCTGCCAGTTGGGCTCGAAGAGGCGGACCCGGGCGCCTGAAGCCGTGCCGTCGAGGGGGGTACGGCCTGCGCGGCAGAGGTCGGCGACCGCTTGCGGGGGGAGGGGGACGCCTACGACGCCGTCGGGGTTGAGGGCGATGCCCACCTGTGGGGGGAGGCCGCGCGCGAACTCGACCGCCGGGGCGATCGTGTACGACATGTGGGCGCCGGTGACCTGGCGGAACTGTTCCTCGGAGGTGAAGACCGGGACGTACACCTGGCCGGCGATGTCGACCGTGGGGAGGTCGAGGGGGCCGGTGCGGGGGCCGCCGCCGTTGGGGAGGGGTATCCAGACGAAGCTGCGCGCGAGGACCTCGACGATGCGGGCTCCTGCGGAGGGCACGCCCAGGGAGGCGGAGAGCACCTCCTCCAGCTCGTTCCCCGGCCAGCCGCCGTGGGAGTGGGGGTGTGCGGGGGCCGGGAAGTCGGTCGGGAAGTCCATCGCTGTCTACCGCCTGCTGGGAACCGCTGTCTGAAGAGGAGAAGCTTAGACGGGGGTCAGCCTCGCGTGAACGCGATCCTCCTCAACACGTCCACCGCCTGCCGGTCCAGCAGGACCGCCGCCCCGCAGCCGTCCGGGAGCGACCCCTTCTCCACCGACCTGATCAGGCGGGACGCGGCATGGCGGTGGCGCAGGAAGGCGTAGCGGGAGACCCCCCGCCCGCGTTCGCGCTGGCCCTCCAGGGCCGTGTCCGCGGGGACGTCCAGGAGGACGAGGTGGAGGGTGCCGCCGCGGCGGCGGGACGCGCGGGCGAGCCAGGAACGGACCCAGGACTGGGTGCCGCAGTCGTGGACCACGACGCCCTCCCCGGAGCGCAGGGAGCGCCACAGGCCCGCGTAGTGCGCGAGGCGGACCAGAGGGCGGTAGACGGCGTACGGCAGCCAGGACGGCGTACGGGCGTCCCAGCGGTCGCGGGTGTCCTGGGAGTCGATCCGGGTGCCGTGGACCGCGCGGCGCATCAGCGTGGACTTGCCGCTGCCGGGCAGGCCGGTGACGACGACGAGGTCGCGGGGGCCGAAGAGGAGGGCGTGCGGGCTGTGGCCGGCGCGGTCGCGCAGGTCGCGGACGACAGGGGTGGGGTGCCCGGCGCGGCTCTCCCGCGCGGGTGCCGCCGGCTGCGCGGGCAGCGCCGTCGCGTACGCCGTTGTCCTGTTCACCGTTGATCGTCCTCCCCTTGGAGCAGTCCCGTCAGTTACGGGTCTCCCCATAGACAGTAAAGAGAAGGTAATGGAATCTGTCTCGCGATTTGGTGCGCTTCCTGCCACAGCCCCGTTACAGATGTGACCTGCCGCGCGGCGGGGTCGGCGTGCGATGATGGCCGCGCCAACTGCATACCGGCCGTTCGAATCCGCGCGGGAGAGTTCCCAGCCTTGTGTGTCGCTGGGGCGCCGAAGGAGCAAGTCCCTCCCTTGAATCTCTCAGGCACCGTTACCGCGTGGGCGAGGCACATCTGAAAAGCGGGCCGCCTCCGGTGGCCCCACCCAAGGTGCAAGCCGTGTTCCCCGCGAGGGTCACGGCGAACCTCTCAGGTTCCGATGACAGATGGGGAGGATCTTCCTGTTCCTGGACGGGAAGCCCTTTGCCCACCCGTCGCACCTGGGAGACGAACGCCCGATGACCAGCAGTTCCGCCACCCCGCGCCGTACCGCGCTCGACGCCGTGCACCGTTCGCTCGGCGCGACGATGACCGACTTCGCCGGCTGGGACATGCCGCTGCGCTACGGCTCGGAGCGCGAGGAGCACACCGCCGTCCGCACCCGCGCGGGCCTCTTCGACCTCTCGCACATGGGCGAGATCACCGTCACCGGCCCGCAGGCCGCCGCCCTGCTGAACTTCGCCCTGGTCGGCGACCTCGCGGCGGTCAAGGTCGGCCGGGCCCGCTACACGATGATCTGCCGGGCCGACGGCGGCATCCTCGACGACCTGATCGTCTACCGGCTCGCGGAGACCGAGTTCATGGTCGTCGCCAACGCCTCGAACGCGCAGGTCGTGCTGGACGCGCTGACCGAACGGGCCGCCGGGTTCGACGCTCTCGTGCGCGACGACCGGGACGCGTACGCGCTGATCGCCGTGCAGGGGCCGGAGGCCGCGGGGATCGTCGGGGCGCTGACGGATGCCGATCTCGTAGGTCTGAAGTACTACGCCGGGCTGCCGGGGACGGTCGCCGGGGTGCCGGCGCTGATCGCGCGCACCGGGTACACCGGCGAGGACGGCTTCGAGCTGTTCGTGGCGCCCTCGGACGCGGTCGCGCTCTGGGAGGCGCTGGCCGCCTCCACGGGTGTCGTGCCCTGCGGTCTGTCCTGCCGGGACACCCTGCGCCTCGAAGCGGGCATGCCCCTGTACGGGCACGAGCTGTCGACGTCCCTGACGCCCTTCGACGCCGGGCTCGGGCGGGTCGTGAAGTTCGGCAAGGACGGTGACTTCGTGGGGCGCGAGGCCCTCGCCGAGGCCGCCGCGCTCGCCGAGCGCGAGCCGCCCCGGGTGCTCGTCGGGCTGATCGCCGCCGGGAAGCGCGTGCCGCGCGCCGGGTACGGCGTCGTCGCGGGCGGCGCGGTCATCGGCGAGGTCACCTCGGGCGCCCCCTCCCCCACGCTGGGCAGGCCGATCGCGATGGCGTACGTCGACGCGGCGCACGCGGCGCCGGGGACGGCCGGGGTCGGCGTCGACATCCGGGGGAGCCACGAGGCGTACGAGGTCGTGGCTCTGCCGTTCTACCAGCGCGAGAAGTGACGCTTCCCGGCGTCACGGGTCTTCCGGGTCTTTTGGGGCCCGTCCGTCTGCCGTAGTCCCCCATTCACCAGCACTCCCCCGCGTACAGGAGAATTCAGGCCATGAGCAACCCCCAGAACCTGCGGTACAGCAAGGAACACGAGTGGATCTCGGCCGCCGAGAACGGCGTCTCGACGGTCGGGATCACCGAGCACGCGGCGAACGCCCTCGGTGACGTCGTCTTCGTCCAGCTCCCGACGGTCGGCGACACCGTCACCGCGGGCGAGTCCTGCGGCGAACTGGAGTCGACCAAGTCGGTGAGCGAGCTGTACGCGCCGGTGAACGGTGAGATCACCGAGGTCAACCCGGACGTCACGGAGGACCCGTCGCTGGTCAACTCCGAGCCGTTCGAGGGGGGTTGGCTCTTCAAGGTGCGCGTCTCCGACGAGCCCGGCGAGCTGCTGTCCGCCGACGAGTACACCGCCTACACCACCGCCGGCTGAGGAGTCGTACCGATGTCTGTCCTGAACACGTCCCTGCACGAGCTGGACCCGGAGATCGCCGCCGCCGTCGACGCGGAGCTGGGGCGGCAGCAGTCGACCCTGGAGATGATCGCCTCGGAGAACTTCGCTCCGCTGGCCGTCATGGAGGCCCAGGGGTCCGTCCTGACGAACAAGTACGCCGAGGGGTACCCGGGGCGGCGCTACTACGGCGGGTGCGAGCACGTCGACGTCGCCGAGCAGATCGCCATCGACCGGGTGAAGGAGCTGTTCGGGGCGGAGTACGCGAACGTCCAGCCGCACTCGGGCGCTTCCGCGAACCAGGCCGCTCTCTTCGCGCTGGCCCAGCCCGGGGACACGATCCTCGGTCTCGACCTCGCGCACGGGGGGCACCTCACGCACGGGATGCGGCTCAACTTCTCCGGCAAGCAGTTCAACGTCGTCGCCTATCACGTGTCCCCCGACACCGGGCTCGTCGACATGGCGGAGCTGGAGCGGCTCGCGCTGGAGCACCGGCCCAAGGTGATCATCGCCGGGTGGTCCGCCTACCCGCGTGAGCTGGACTTCGCCGAGTTCCGGCGGATCGCCGACGCGGTCGAGGCGTACCTGTGGGTCGACATGGCGCACTTCGCCGGGCTCGTCGCGGCCGGGCTGCACGCCAACCCCGTGCCGTACGCGGATGTCGTGACGTCCACGACGCACAAGACGCTGGGCGGGCCGCGCGGGGGGATCATCCTCGCGAAGTCGTCGTTCGCGAAGAAGCTCAACTCCTCCGTGTTCCCCGGGTTCCAGGGGGGTCCGCTGGAGCACGTCATCGCCGCGAAGGCCGTGTCGTTCAAGGTCGCCGCCTCCGAGGAGTTCAAGGAGCGGCAGCGGCGTACGGTGGAGGGGGCGCGGATCCTCGCCTCGCGGCTCACCGCCGAGGACGCGCGGGAGGCCGGGGTCAACGTGCTGTCCGGTGGGACCGACGTGCATCTGATCCTCGTCGACCTGCGGGAGTCCGCGCTCGACGGGCAGCAGGCCGAGGACCGGCTCCACGAGGTGGGGATCACCGTCAACCGGAACGCCGTTCCGAACGATCCCCGGCCGCCGATGGTGACGTCGGGGCTGCGGATCGGGACGCCGGCGCTCGCCACGCGCGGGTTCGGCGCCGAGGACTTCGCGGAGGTGGCGGATGTGATCGCGGAGGCGTTGAAGCCGTCGTACGAGCCTTCGGCTGACGCCGAGAAGCTGCGGCTGCGGGTCAAGGCGCTGGCGGACAAGCATCCGCTGTATCCGGCGCTGGGCAAGTGAGCAAGTAGGTCGGGTGGGGTGGGGGCGGGTCCTCGGGGCCGCCCCTGTCCCGTTTTCGCAGTCCCCGGCGGGGCGCTCGATGGCGTGTGTCCTCGTCCTTTCTGGTTGGAGTCTCCGTGGCCATCTCTGTGTTCGACCTGTTCTCCGTCGGCATCGGTCCTTCGAGTTCGCACACGGTCGGTCCGATGCGGGCGGCGCGGATGTTCGCGCGGCGGCTGCGGAGCGACGGGGTGCTCGACTCGGTCGCGTCCGTGCGGACGGAGCTGTACGGGTCGCTGGGGGCGACCGGGCACGGGCACGGCACGCCGAAGGCCGTACTCCTCGGACTTGAGGGGAACTCGCCGCGCACGGTCGACGTGGAGGGCGCCGACGAGCGGGTCGAGGCGATCAAGTCCACCGGTTCGCTGCGGCTGTTGGGCGAGCGGGAGATCCCGTTCTCGTTCGACGACGATCTGATCCTGCACCGGCGCAAGGCACTTCCGTACCACGCGAACGGGATGACCCTCTGGGCGTACGACTCCTCCGGCGCCGAGGTCCTCACCCGGACGTACTACTCCGTGGGCGGCGGGTTCGTGGTCGACGAGGAAGCCGTCGGCGCGGACCGGATCAAGCTCGACGACACCGCCCTGAAGTACCCCTTCCGTACCGGGGACGAACTCCTGCGTCTCACCAAGGAGACGGGGCTGTCGATCTCCTCGCTGATGCTGGAGAACGAGCGGGCCTGGCGGACCGAGGACGAGATCCGTGCCGGGCTCCTCGACATCTGGCATGTCATGCGGGCGTGCGTGTCGCGGGGCATGTCCCGGGAGGGGATTCTCCCCGGGGGCCTGCGCGTTCGGCGCCGGGCCGCCATGACGGCTCGTCAACTGCGTGCCGAGGGCGATCCGTTGGCCCGCTCCATGGAGTGGATCACGCTGTACGCCATGGCCGTGAACGAGGAGAACGCGGCGGGCGGGCGCGTGGTGACCGCGCCCACGAACGGCGCCGCCGGGATCATCCCCGCCGTCCTGCACTACTACATCAACTTCGTGCCCGGCGCGGACGAGGAGGGTGTCGTCCGCTTCCTGCTGGCCGCCGGGGCGATCGGGATGCTGTTCAAGGAGAACGCGTCCATCTCCGGGGCCGAGGTCGGGTGCCAGGGCGAGGTCGGTTCCGCGTGCTCCATGGCCGCGGGGGCGTTGGCCGAGGTGCTCGGCGGGTCTCCCGAGCAGGTCGAGAACGCGGCCGAGATCGGGATGGAGCACAATCTCGGGCTCACCTGTGATCCCGTGGGCGGGCTGGTGCAGATTCCCTGCATCGAGCGGAACGGGATGGCCGCGGTGAAGGCGGTGACCGCCGCTCGGATGGCGATGCGGGGGGACGGGTCGCACAAGGTGTCCCTCGACAAGGTCATCAAGACGATGAAGGAGACGGGGGCGGACATGTCGGTGAAGTACAAGGAGACGGCTCGGGGTGGGCTGGCGGTGAACATCATCGAGTGCTGAGGGGGGATCGGGGGTGGCTGGGGGTTCGGGAGCGGCTGAGGGGGCTCGGGAGCGGGTGGGGGGCTCGGGAGCGGCTGGAGGGCTCGGGAGCGGCTGGGGGCCGGGGCCCCGGGGGCCTCAACTCCCTTGTGTCAGTGTGGCGATGGTGTGCTGGAGGAACGCCGCCGCTGTCGCGCCGTCGCAGGTCCGGTGGTCGAACGTCAGGGACAGGGGGAGGATCGGGCGGACGGTGACCTCGCCGTTCACCGCCCAGGGGCGGTCCGCGAGGCGGCCCGCCGCGAGCATCGCCGTCTGGGGGTGGTTGAGGAGCGGGGTTGCGCCGTCCACGCCCAGGGGGCCGTAGTTGTTGAGGGTGAAGGTGCCTCCCGTGAGGTGGTCGGGGGGCAGGGTGCCGGTGCGGGCCAGGGTGGTCAGGCGGGTCAGTTCCGCGGACAGGGCCTTGAGGGGGAGGGTGTTCGCGTTCTTCGCGACGGGGACTGCCAGGCCCTTCGGGGTCTGTGCCGCGAACGCCAGGTTGATGTGCGGGAGTCGGAGGAGTTCGTGGCGGTCGGGGTCGATCCTTGAGTTGAACTCGGGGTATTCCTCCAAGGCTTTGACGGCTGCTTCCGCCAAGAGGGCGAGGAGGGTGGTTCCTTCGGACTGTTTCCGGGCGAGGAGGGGGGTCGCGTCCGTGTCGGTCCAGATGGTGACGGCCGGGGTGTCGCGTTGGGTGCGGAGGAATTTGTCGGCGGTGGACTGGTCGAGGGGGGTGCGGGTGGGGGTCTTGGGGGTGGGGTTGTTCGGGGCAGGGCTCTTCGGGGCGGCGCTCTTGGGGGCGGTGTTCTTCGGGGTGCGGCCCGTGCCGTAGCCGGTGAGGACGGCTCCTGAATCGGCGTCCGTGGTGGGGGTGTCGGGCTCGGGGTGGGCGGTTCGGTGAGGCCGGTTCTCCGGGGCCGCCCGCTCGCCGATCGACACCAGCGGCGCCCCCACCTCGGCCGTCCGCCCCGCGTCGCAGTGCAGCGCGGTCACGACTCCGGCGTACGGACTCGGCAGCGCGACAAGGGACTTGGCGGTCTCGACCTCCGCGAGGGGCTGGTCGTGGGTGACCTGGTCCCCGACGCGCACGAGCCACTCGACGACCTCGGCCTCGGTGAGCCCCTCGCCCAGGTCGGGGAGGTGGAAGGTGTGGACGGTGCGGGGCGCCGGTTCCGGAGCCACGCGGCGCAGAGCCGTCAACACCCGTGCCGCGTCGGGGAGATGGGCGTGTTCGAGGAGCGGCGGCGGGTACGGGATGTCCAGCCCGGTGACCCGCAGCACCGGCGCCCGCAGCGCGTCGAAGCACCTCTCCTGGACGCGGGCGACGATCTCCGCGCCGACCCCGGCGAACCCCTGCGCCTCGTGGACGACGACACAACGCCCGGTGCGCCGTACGGACTTGGTGAGGGCGGCGTCGTCGAGGGGGACGATCGTCCGCAGGTCGAGCACCTCGACGTCCAGCCCCTCGGCGGCGGCCTCCTCGGCGGCGGCGAGGGCGACGGGGACGGCGGGCCCGTAGGCGACGAGCGTCGCGTCGGTCCCGGCTCGGCGGACGGCGGCGGTGCCGAACGGCTCGGCGGTGACGGGGAGTTCGACGTCCGCCTTGGTCCAGTAGTGCCGTTTGGGTTCGAGGAAGACGACCGGGTCGGGGTCGTCGATCGCCTCGCGCAGGAGGGCGTACGCGTCGCCGACGGTCGCCGGGGTGACGACCTTCAGCCCGGCGGTGTGGGCGTAGTACGCCTCGCTGGAGTCGCTGTGGTGCTCGACGCCGCCGATGCCGCCGCCGTAGGGGACGCGCAGGACGATCGGCAGGGAGAGAGCGCCGCGCGTACGGTTGCGGAGCTTGGCGACGTGGGAGGCGATCTGCTCGAACGCGGGGTAGGCGAAGGCGTCGAACTGCATCTCCACGACCGGGCGGAAGCCGGCCATCGCGAGGCCGACGGCGAGGCCGACGATGCCGGACTCGGCAACTGGCGTGTCGAAGCAGCGGTGTTGACCGAAGTCGGCGGCGAGACCGTCGGTGACGCGGAAGACGCCGCCGAGCCTGCCGACGTCCTCGCCGAAGACGAGGACTCGGTCGTCGGCGCAAAGGGCGTCGCGGAGGGCGGTGTTGAGGGCTTTCGCCATGGTCGTCGGGGTCGGTGGGGCCGTCGCCGTCGCCTTGGTCGCCGCCGTCGCCGTGGTCGCGGGGGTTGTCATGGTCTCGGGGGTTGTCATGGTCGTGGCGGTTGTCATGGTTGTGGCGGTCATCTCAGCGGCCCTCCAACACGGTTCGCTGCTCGGTCAGTTGGGGTGTGGGCGCGCTGAAGACGTGGTCGAGGAGGCCGCTGGGGTCGACGTAGGGATCCTCGGCCAGCCGCACGCGTACGTCGGCCGCGTACGCCTCCGCCTCGGCGGCGATCTCCTCCACCTCGGCGGGTGTGAGGAGTTGCCGTTCCGTCAGCCAGGTCTCCAGCCGCTCGACGGGGTCCCGGTCCCGCCACGCCTCGGCCTCCTCGGCGGGCCGGTAGCGGGAGGGGTCGTCGGCGCTGGTGTGCGCCGCCATCCGGTAGGTGTGGGCCTCGATCAGCCAGGGCCCGCCGCCGGTACGCGCGCTCTCGACGGCCTTGTGCAGGACGGCGATCAGGGCGACCGCGTCGTTGCCGTCGACCTGTTCGGAGCGGACGCCGTAGCCAACTCCCTTGTACGCGAGGGCCGGTGCGGCGCTCTGCGCGGCGAGCGGCACGGAGATCGCGTACCCGTTGTTCTGCACGAGGAAGACCACCGGCGCCTTCAACACCCCTGCCAGGCCCAGCGCTTCGTGGAAGTCGCCCTCGCTGGTGGCGCCGTCGCCGAGGAGGGCGAGGGCGACGGTGTCGGTGCCTTTGAGGCGTTCGCCGTGGGCGAGGCCCGTCGCGTGGGCGGTGTGGGTGGCGAGCGGGGTGCACTGGGGGGCGGTGCGGTGGGCGACGGGGTCGTATCCGCAGTGGGCGTCGCCGCGCAGGAGGGTGAGTGCCTCGACGGGGTCGATGCCCCGGCTGACGAGGGCGACGCAGTCGCGGTAGGTGGGGAAGAGCCAGTCGGTGGGGCGCAGGGCGAGGGCGGCGCCGATCTGGCACGCCTCCTGGCCGAGGCTGGAGGGGTGGACCGCGAGCCGGCCCTGCCGGGCCAGCGCGGTGGCCTGCGCGTCGAAGCGGCGGCCGACGACCATTTTCCGGTAGGCGCTGCGCAGCAACTCCGGTGCGGGCAGGGAGTATTCCCCGTCCGCGTTCCCGGAGAACCATTCGCCCGTGTCGGCTTCTCCCCTGCGCGGGAGAAAACGAACCGGATCTTCGGATGGCAGCCACGGCGTTCCCGATCGTGTCGGCCTGTCGCCCATTTCGCCGCCGTCCTCTCGCCAAGGAACCATGTCGGGCCAGAGCTAACACACCCTCGACTCCCCGTCTGAGAAGGGGAAATGAAGCGGACCTGAACAAACGGCCGGTCTATACCAGTTCTTGACCAAGCACCTGATGTCAACCGACCGTTGGGCCAACCGCAATTCCGGGTCCTCCCCTTCTTTGCTGAGTCCCGGATGCAATGGGGCGGCGAAGCACGACCTGCGGAAGGCAATGGAATGTCCCGAGTACGCCCCTCAGTACACGCGGGAAATCGGCACTACTCGCTCGTCTGCTCCTCCTGCGGGGCGCGGTACGCGGACGACGGGCTGCTCCTCGACTGCGCGCGCCCGCACGAACCGGCGTTCCTGCGGGCGGAGTACGAGTCCCCGTTCGACTCCCCGCGCACCGGGCTGTTCCGGTTCGCCTCGCTGCTGCCCGTCGCCCGCACCTTCCCCGACGTACCCGGGCCGGTCGTCCTGCGCGCGGAGAAACTCGGGCGCGCGCTCGGTCTCGACCGGCTGTGGACCGCGTTCAACGGGCACTGGCCGGAGCGCGGTGCCTACCTTCCGACCTGCACGTTCAAGGATCTTGAGGCGTACACCGTACTCGGCCGGCTGCCCGCCGACCCGCCCGTCCTGGTGATCCCCTCGGCGGGCAACACGGCCGCCGCGTTCGCCTGGGCGGCGACCCTGTACCGGGTCCCGTGTCTGATCGTCGTCCCCGCGCCCGCGCTCGACGGCATGCGCTTCCCCGGGCCGCTCGATCCCTGCGTGCGGATCGTCGTCCTCGACGGGCCCGCCACCTACAGCGACACCATCGCCTGCGCCGAACTCCTCTCCGCGCTCCCCGGCCATCGGGCGGAGGGCGGTGCGCGCAACGTGGGGCGGCGGGACGGGCTCGGGAGTGTGCTGCTCGCGGCAGTTGAGGCGATCGGGGGGTTGCCGGATGTGTACGTCCAGGCGGTCGGCAGCGGTACGGGGGCACTCGGGGTGCACGAAGCGGCTCGGCGGGTGCGGGCGGGGCGGGAGAAGGCACCCCGGCTGATGATGTGTCAGAACGCGCCGTTCGCCCCGCTGTTCGAGGCTTGGCGGGGGCGGGGTGCCGCTCCTGCCGACCGCGAGCGTGAGCCTCTCGCCCGTGAACTCACCAATCGGCGGCCGCCGTTCACGGTGCGCGGTGGGGTGCGGGAAGCGCTCGTCGAGAGCGGGGGTGACGTGCTGTGCGTCGACAACTCCGCGGCGCTGGCCGCCATGGCGCTCTACGAGGAGACCGAGGGCATCGACATCGAGCCGGGGGCGGGGGTGGCGCTGGCCTCGCTCGCGGAGGCGGTGCGGGAGGGGAGGGTGCGGCGGGACGAGGTGGTGCTGCTCAATGTCACGGGTGGGGGGCGGGCTCGGCAGGGGCGGGATCTGCGACTCGTCGCGGCTGAGCCGTGGTTGAGGGTGGCTTGGCCTGATGGGGGTGAGGGTGGGGCTCGGCTTGTGGCGGGGCTCGTGGGTGAGGCTTCGGTGGGGGCGGCGTATTCGGGGGCGGCGCGTTCCTGGGGGGCGCGGTCGGAGGCAGTGGCTTCGGAGTCGGTGCGTTCGGGGGCAGCGCAGTCGGGGGCGGATCGTTGATCTCGCGGTTTTCCTATGGCCCGTCCTCTCAGGGGAGTTCGTCGATGACCGTGCGTCTCGTGCCGTCTTCCGCTCAGCGGTCCATGTGGTTCGGGGCGCGGCTCGACGGGGGTGGTGCGGCGTACAACGTCGGTGAGTTCACCGAGATCCACGGCGCCGTCGATCCCGGTCTGCTCCTGGCGGCCGTACGGCAAGTCGTCGCGGCCACCGAGACGTTGCGGTCCCGGTTCGTCGAAGACGCCGACGGTGTGGGGCTGTTGGTCGAGCCGGAGCTCCGGTGCTCGATGCCGGTCGTGGAGGTCGCTGGGATCGAGGGGGCTCGGGAGTGGATGGCTCGGGACTTCGCCGTGCCGTTCGATCTGGAGCAAGGGCCCTTGTTCCGGTACGCGTTGCTGCGGGCGGGGGACGGGCACTGGGTCTGGTACCAGGCGTACCACCACATCGCGGTGGACGGGTTCAGCTGTTCGCTCATCGCGGGGCGGGTGGCTGCGGCGTACACGGCGTTGGGGGAGGCGGGAGTTTCCGCCGAGGGCGTTGTGGAGGGGGGCGCCAAGGGCGTTGTGAAGGGGGAAGCCGAGGGCGTTGTGAAGGGGGAAGCCGAGGGCGTTGTGAAGGGGGGAGCCGGGGACGTCGTCGTTGCCGCCGTTCCGGACGCGCCGCTCGGGCCGCTGCTCGCCGCCGACGACGCGTACGACGCCGAAGGCGACCGCGCGTACTGGAACCGTGTTCTCGCCGACCGGCCCGAAGCGGTCAGCCTCTCGTCCCGGCCGCCTCGTGTCTCCGGGCGTTTCCTGCGGCGGACGAGCCACGTCACCGGTGAACTCGTGCACTCCGCCGCCGACTTGACCGGCACCCGCTGGTCCCGGGTCGTGCTCGCGGCGAGCGCCGCGTACCTCCACGCGATGACCGGCGCGGAGGAGATCGTCCTCGGGCTCGCCGTCACCGCCCGCACCTCCCCGGCCGAACTCGCCACGCCGGGCATGGCGTCCAACGTCCTCCCGCTGCGGATCACCGTCCGGCCCGATGCCCTCGCCGCCGACCTCGTCCGCGAAACCGCCCTCGCCACCCGGGAGTTGCTCGCCCACCAGCGGTACCGGGGCGAGGAGCTGTGCCGCGAGCTGAACTGGCCCGAAGGCGGGCGCCGGTTCTTCGGTCCGGTCGTCAACATCATGGCGTTCGGGCCGGAGTTGAGATTCGGCTCCCTCCCGACGACCCGGCACAACCTGTCCACGGGCCCGGTCGAGGACCTCGCCGTCAACGTCTACGACCGCGCCGACGGCAACGGCGTACGCGTCGACTTCGACGCCGGCACCGAGCAGTACCCGGACACCGAACTCACCGCCCATCACGACCGGTTCGTCCACTTCCTGGAACGGTTCGCGGAGGCCGTGCGTACGCCGGGGGCCCTGGTCGGACGTATCGCCATCACGTCGCCGAGTGAGGAGTCGACCCTCGCCGGGGCCCCCGCATCCGGCGGCGGGGGCAGTGTGCCCGAGGTGTTCGCGGCCCGGGTCGCCGCGACGCCGGACGCCGAGGCCGTCGTACACGGCGACCTCTCCCTCTCCTACGCCGAGTTGGACCGCCGCTCCAACCGGCTGGCCCACCGGCTCCTGCGTCTCGGCGTCCGGCCCGAGGACCGGGTCACCGTCCTCGTACGCCGCTCCGGCGATCTCATCGTCGCGCTGCTGGCCGTCCTCAAGGCGGGCGGCGCGTACGTCGGCCTGGACGCGTCCGCGCCCCGCGCGCGTACCCTGCACATCCTCGAAGAGACCGGTGCGCGGCTGCTGTTGACCGACACGGACGTGGCTTTGCGCGACGGGCTGCGGGTCGTCGTGACGGGTGACCCTTCACTGCTGGACGAGTCGGACCGGCGGCCCGATGTACGGGTGATGGGCCGTCAACTCTGTTATGTCAGCAACACGTCGGGGTCGACCGGGACGCCCAAGGGGGTCGCCGTCACCCATCACGACGTCGTCTCCCTGGCCCGCGACTCGGCGTTCGCGGGTGGGGCCCATGCGCGGGTTCTCGTGCACTCGCCGGTCGCCTTCGACGCGTCGACGTACGAGATGTGGGTGCCGCTCCTCGGGGGCGGGACCGCCGTTGTCGCCGAGGACGGGCCGACCGTCGACGCCTTTACCGTAAGACAGTTGACGGAGCGTCATGGTCTGACCGGCATCTGGCTCACCGCCGGGTTGTTCCGGCTCGCCGCCGAGGAGGATCCCGGGTGTTTCGCGGGGTTGCGGGAGGTGTGGGCTGGGGGTGAGGCGGTGCCCTCGGGGGCCGTGCGGCGGGTGCTGGAGGCGTGTCCGGGGGTGACCGTCACCAACGGGTACGGGCCCACCGAGACCACCACCTTCGCCACGAACCGGCCCTGCGTCGACGGGAGTTCGGTGCCGGAGTCGCTGCCCGTCGGGCGGCCGCTGGACGGGGTGCGCGCGTACGTCCTCGACTCGGCGCTGCGGCCCGTACCCCGGGGAATCGTCGGGGAGTTGTACCTCTCCGGGGACGGTGTCGTCCGGGGCTACCTCGGGCGGGCCGGGGCGACCGCCGAACGCTTCGTCGCCGACCCCTTCGGGCCCGCCGGTTCGCGCATGTACCGGACCGGCGACCGGGTCCGCGTGACCGACGCCAACGAGCTGGAGTTCCACGGGCGTTCGGACTCCCAGGTCAAACTGCGCGGCTTCCGGATCGAGCCGGCCGAGGTCGAGGCGGTCCTCGCGGGGCATCCCGGGGTCGCACAGGCCGTGGTGGTCGTGCGGGGTGAGCTGTTGGTCGGGTACGCCGTATCGCCGCTGGGGGCGCGGGAGTTGCGCGCGTACCTGGCCGACCGGCTCCCCGAGTACCTCGTCCCCGCCGTCGTCGTCCCCCTGGAACGCCTGCCCCTCACCACCAACGGCAAGGTCGACCTCCGCGCCCTGCCCGAGCCGGTCCTCTCCACCGGCCCGAGGCGTGCGGCCCGCTCGCCGCTGGAGGAGACCCTCTGCGGACTCTTCGCGGACGTCCTCGACGTACCCGAAGTAGCCGCCGACGACAGCTTCTTCGCCCTCGGCGGGCATTCCCTGCTCGCGTTGCGGCTGGTGGGGCGGGTGCGGGGGGCTCTGGGGGTGACGCTGGCCCTGCGGGACGTGTTCACCGCGCCGACACCCGCGAGGTTGGCCGAACGGGTGAGCGGCGCGGCTGCCCCTACGGCTTCCCGGCCCATCCGTCGAGGTGGGGCGACGGAGGTTCCGCTGTCCTCGGCTCAGCGGCGGTTGTGGTTCCTGGACCGGCTGGAGGGGGCGGGGGCGGCGTACCACGTGCCGTTGGCGGTGCGGTTGGTGGGCGGCGGGGTTGATGTGGGGGTGCTGGAGGAGGCGTTGGGGGATGTGGTGGGGCGGCATGAGGTGTTGCGGACGGTTTATCCGGCGGGGGGTGGGGTGCCTTGTCAGCGGGTGGTGGGGGTGGGGAGGGCTCGGGTGAGGGTGGGGGTTGAGGTGGTGGGGGGAGTGGCTGAGCCACTTGGCCAGTGGGCCACTTCGGGTGGGGCGGGGGCTGGGACTGGGACTGGGGTTGGTGTAGTGGCTGAGCCACTCGGCCACCGGGCCACTCTGCCGGAGGTCGGCGCAGTGGATCAGCCACTCGGCCACCAGACCACTCCGCCGCGGGACGGCGCAGTGGATCAGCCACTCGACCACTGGGCCATCTCGGCCGGCGCGGAGACGGGGGCTGGAGCAGAGGCTGGCGCAGTGGCTGAGCCACTCGGCCACCAGGCCACTCAGCCGAGGGCCGGCGCAGTGGATCAGCCACTCGGCCAGTGGGCCAGCTCGGCCGGCGCGAGGGCGGCGGCCGGGGCGAGCACTGGCTCAGCGGCTCAGCCAATCAGCCACTCGGCCACCCTCTCCGCTCGGCTCTCCGCGCTTGCCGCTCGGGAGTTTCGGCTTGCCGAGGAGTTGCCGATACGGGCGCACCTCCTCGTGGTGGGGCCGGAGGAGCACGTTCTGCTGTTGGTGCTGCATCACATCGCCGCCGACGGGCAGTCACTGGGGCCGCTGGCGCGTGATCTCGCGGATGCGTACGAGGCCCGGGCGGCGGGGCGGGTGCCGGGGTGGGCGCCGTTGGCCGTGCAGTACGGGGACTTCGCGGTGTGGCAGGCGGAGTTGTTGGGGGACCCGCAGGTCGTGGGGCCGCAGGTCGAGTACTGGACGCGGACGTTGGCGGGGATGCCCGATGAGCTGGTGTTGCCGGCGGATCGGGCCAGGCCGGCCAGGGCCTCGCATCTGGGTGGGGACGCGGCCGTGCGCTTCGGTGCCGAACTGCACAGGCGGATCAGGAAGTTGGCCGGGGAGACGGGGACCACCCCCTTCATGGTCGTCCAAGCCGCGCTCGCCGCGTTGTTGACCCGGCTCGGCGCGGGGACCGACATCCCGATCGGAACCCCGGTCGCGGGGCGCCCGGACGAGGTGCTCGACGACATGGTGGGGTGCTTCCTCAACACGTTGGTGCTGCGGACCGACACCTCGGGCGACCCCGGCTTCCGGGAGCTGCTGGCGAGGGTCAGGGAGACCGACCTCGCGGCACACGCCCACCAGGACCTGCCGTTCGAACAGGTGGTCGAGGCACTGGCGCCCCCGCGTTCACTGGCCCGGCATCCGCTGTTCCAGGTGATGCTGGCATTCCGGCCGAGCGAACCGGAGTTGAGGCTGCCGGGTCTCACGGCGACGCAGATCCCGGTGGAGACGGGTGCCACGAAGGTCGATCTGACGTTCAATCTCGGCGAGTTGAGGGCCCTGGACGGCTCCCCGGACGGCATCGAGGGGTTCCTCCAGTACAGCGCGGACCTGTTCGACCGAGGTACGGCCGAGGGCATCGTCGTGCGGCTGGAACGGTTGCTGTGGGCGGCAGTCGACGCCCCGGACCTCCCGATCGGCGCGCTGGAGATCCTGGGAAGTGACGAACGCCGGGGCATCGTCGAGGAGTTCAACGACACCGCACGCGACATCCCGGCGACGACGTTCCCGCACATGTTCGAGGAGCAGGCAGCCCGGCGCCCCGAAGCGGTCGCGGTGACGGACGTCGGGCGTGTTCTGACGTATCGACAACTCTCAACGGCCTCGGACGACTTGGCGCGTGCTCTGATCGGCTCCGGCGCTCGCCCGGGTCGTGTCGTCGCCTTCTCGCTCCCCCGTTCGGCGGACGTCGCCGTAGCTGTCCTGGCCGTACTCAAGTCGGGCGCCGCCTACTTGCCGCTCGACCCGGACCACCCGGCGGACCGGACGGCGTATCTGCTGGCCGACGCGGACCCGGTGTGCGTCATCTCGCGGGACCGGCTGGACGTCGACTGCCCGGTCGTGAGCCCCGAAGCCACCGCTCACAAGGGCGAGTTGCCGGACCTCCACCCGGCCGACGCCGCGTATCTGATCTACACGTCCGGAACGACCGGTCGCCCCAAGGGCGTTGTCGTGGAGCACCGCAACCTCACCAACTACGTGGCCCGTTGCGTCGAGGAGTACCCGAGCCTCAAGGGGACGTCGCTCCTGCACGCGACGATGTCGTTCGACGCGACGGTGACGACGCTGCACGGCGCGCTCGCGGCGGGCGGCCAAGTGCACATCGCAGCCGTACACGAGGCGGACGAGCGGCAGTTGACGTTCCTCAAGGCCACGCCGAGCCACCTCGCGCTCCTCCCCGCGCTGCCGCACGACATCTCTCCGGCCGAGGAGTTCATGTTGGGCGGCGAGGCCCTGGTGGGTGAGGCGCTGCGGGCCTGGCGCCGCGAGCACCCGGATGTCCGGCTGATCAACCACTACGGCCCGACCGAACTCACGGTGGGCTGCACGGACCACCGTATCGAGCCGGGCGACGAACTCCCGTCGGGACCGGTGCCGGTGGGGCGGCCGATGTGGAACACGCGGGCGTACGTGCTGGACCGGCGCCTGAACCCCGTACCGGCAGGCGTGGAAGGCGAGTTGTACGTGGGCGGCGCCCAGGTGGCGCGGGGTTACCACAACCGGCCCGCCCTCACCGGCGAGCGTTTCGTGGCCGATCCCTACGGCCCGCCGGGGAGCCGGATGTACCGCACAGGCGATCTCGCGGTGCAACGTGCCGACGGGACACTGGAGTTGCGGGGACGTTCGGACGGGCAGCTCAAGATCCGGGGGCTGCGGATCGAGCCCGGGGAGATCGAGGGCGTGCTCGCGTCGTACGACGGGGTCGAACAGGCCGCCGTGGTGGTGCGTGAAGACCGGCCGGGCGTACGGCGGTTGGTCGGGTATCTCGTGGGCGCGGCCGGGGTGGATCCGGCGGACGTGCGGACACATGCGGCCCGGCGGTTGCCCGAGCACCTGGTGCCCGAGGCGTTCGTGGTGCTGGACGCGCTGCCGATGACGGTCAACGGGAAGCTGGACCGGGACGCGCTTCCGGCACCGGTGGCCGAGAGCGGTGGCGACCGTGCCGCGCGCACTCCGGCGGAGCGGGTGCTGCGCGAGCTCTTCGTCGAGGTGCTGGGCCGTGAAGTCGGCCTGGACGACGGCTTCTTCGACCTCGGCGGGGACAGCATCGCGTCCATCCACCTGGTCAGCCGGGCGCTCGCGGCGGGGTTGCGGCTGAGCCCTCGGGATGTGTTCGAGCACCGTACGGTCGCGGCTCTCGCGGCGGTCGCCGACTCACGGCCGACCGCCTCGCGCGGGCCCGTTCAGGAGCCGGCGACGGGAGGCGTTCCGCTCACTCCGGCGATGCACAGGCTGCGTGAACGCGGCGGCCCCATCGGCCAGTTCAGTCAGTCGGTGGTGCTCGTGACGCCCGTCGGGGCCGACGAGCACAGCCTCACCGCCGCGCTCCAGGCCGTCGTCGATCACCATGCCGCGCTGCGGATGCGGGTCGGCGCCGACTGGTCGGCCGACATCCCGGCGCCGGGCACCGCCTCTGCGGGAGTACGGCGGGTGACCGATCGGGCGGAGCTCAAGGCCGACCAACTCGACTCGGAACGTGGCGAGTTGGTTCGGGCGGTCTGGTACGACGCCGGGCCCGACCGACAGGGGCGGCTGCTTCTCACGGTGCACCACCTCGCCGTTGACGGTGTCTCCTGGGGCATCCTGCGCACCGACCTCGCGGCAGCCTGGCGCGGTGAGCAACTCCCGCCCACGGGGACGCCGTTCCGGCAGTGGGCGCGGCTCCTGGAGGAAGAGGCGCAGAAGCGCCGTCCCGAACTGGAGGTCTGGCGGCACCTGTTGGACGCCCCCACGCCGGACGACCGCTCCTGCGACCCGGCCCGGGACGTCGTAGGCACCGTCCGTCACCTCACCCGCACCCTCCCGACCGGGCCGAGCGCCGAGTTGCTCACCACGGTCCCGGCCGCTTTCCACGCCGGTCCGGACGATGTCCTCCTCACCGCTCTCGCCCTCGCGTTCGCCCGTCGGGGCGGGCGGCCTGCGCTGCTGGTCGACGTCGAGCGGCACGGCCGGGAGGACCTGTTCGAGGACGTGGACCTGTCGCGCACGGTCGGCTGGTTCACCAGTGTCGTCCCGGCCCGGCTCGACCTCGCCGGGGTTGAACTCGCCGACGCGGCAGGGGCGTTGCGGGCCGTGAAGGAGCAGGTGCGGGCCGTCGCGGACCACGGGATCGGGTACGGCATGCTGCGTCACCTCGACCCGGTGTCGGGCGCGGAGCTGGCCCAACTCGCGGTGCCGCAGGTCGGGTTCAACTACCTGGGCCGTACGTCACGCGAACGGCCCACGGACGACTGGGCGTCGGTCCCGGACGAACTCCCCGGCGAGCTGGCGTTCGGCGCCGCGCACGATCCTCAACTCCCGCTGGCGCACGGCCTGGAGGTCACCGTCGTCGCCGATGACGACGGGCTGCGGGCCGTGTGGTCGTGGGCGCCCGGCGTCTGGTCCGAGGCCGAGGTCGGTGCGCTCGCCGACCTGTGGTGCACGGCGCTCGACGAGTTGAGCCGCACCGGTTCGGCGGGCGGGCACACGCCGTCCGACCTGCCTCTGGTGTCCCTGTCCCAAGCAGAGATCGACGAACTCGAAGCCGAGTTCGGCAGCGAGTGGAGGTAACCCACGGTGACCCGGTCCGGAATCTCGGATGTCCTGCCCCTGTCGCCGTTGCAGGAGGGGCTCCTCTTCCATGCCCTGTACGACGACGAGGGCAGCCCCGACGTCTACGCGGCCCAGCAGGTCCTGGAGTTGACCGGAGAGGTCGACGCCGCCGCTGTACGCGCCGCCGGTCAGGCGCTCCTCGACCGGCACCCCAACCTGCGCGCCTGCTTCCGGCGCCGGGAGGCGGGGGCGCCGATGCAGATCATTCCCATGGACGTCGAACTCCCGTGGGCCGAGGCCGACTTGTCCGCGTGCGGCGACTCCGAGCGGGAAGCGGCCTGGCTGCGCCTCCTCGACGAGGAGCGGGCCCGGCGCTTCGACCTCGCGAGGCCGCCGCTGCTGCGGTACCTGCTCGTCCGGCTCGGGCCGGAGCTGCACCGGCTGATCATCACCAACCACCATATTCTGCTGGACGGTTGGTCCAAGCAGCTCCTCACCCGCGAGTTCGCCGCCCTGTACGCGGGCGAGCACCCGACCGCGCTCGCGCCGGTCCCGCCGTACCGGGACTACGTGGCGTGGCTGACCCGCCAGGACCGTCCGGCCGCCGAACAGGCGTGGCACGACGAGCTGTTCGGCCTCGACGAGCCCACCCTCCTCGTTCCCGGCGCTCCCACGGCCCCCGTGCTGCCGCACGAGGTGATCGTGGAACTGCCCGAGGACCTCACCAACCAGGCGGAACGCACGGCCCGTTCGCTCGGCGTCACCCTCAACACCCTGGTGCAGGGCGCCTGGGGTGTGCTCCTCGGGCGGCTCACCGGGCGCTCCGAGGCGGTGTTCGGGCAGACCGTGTCGGTGCGTCCGCCGGAACTGCGCAACGTCGCCTCGATGGTCGGGTTCTGCATCAACACTGTTCCCCTGCGGGTGTGTTGGGACGATCAGGGGACCGTCGCCGACCTCCTCACCGGGCTCCAGTCCCGGCAGGCGGCGCTGCTGCCGCACCAGTACCTCGGGCTCGCCGACATCCGCCGGGCCGCCGGCGTCGGGGACCTCTTCGACACGCTGCTCGCCTTCGAGAACCATCCCGGCGCCCAAGGGGACTCCCCCGTACGCCAGTTGACCGGCCGCGACGCCACCCACTACCCCCTCACCCTCGCCGTCCTCCCCGCCCGCCGCCTGGCCCTGCGCCTCTCCTACCGCCCCGACGCCTACGACGAGTCCGGCGCCCGCCGCCTCCTCGACCGGTTCGCCGTCACCCTCTCGGCGCTGGCCGGCGACGTGTCCCGGCGGGTCGGCGAGATCGAGGTGCTGCTGCCCGGCGAACGCGAGCGGCTCCTGACGTCCGAGCCGTACGCCACCGAACCGCCCGAGGCCACGCTCCCCGAACTGTTCGCCCAGCAGGCCGCCCGCACCCCCGACGCCACGGCCGTCGTGTACGAGGACACCCGCCTCACCTACGCGGACCTCGACGAACACTCCGACCGCCTCGCCGCCCTCCTCGCCGCCCACGGCGCCGGCCCCGAGCGGCTGGTGGCCCTCGCACTGCCCCGCTCCGCCGAGCTGGTGGTCGCCGTGCTGGCGGTGCTGAAGGCGGGGGCCGGATACGTGCCGATGGACCCGGCGTATCCGGCGGACCGGTTGGCGTTCATGCTCGCCGACGTGCGGCCGGTGCTGGTGGTCGCGGGAGAAGGGGTGGAGGTGCCGGCCGGGTGCGAGGTGCCGGTGGTGCGGGTCGGGGCGGTGGCTGAGTGGCCCGTGGATGAGTGGCTGAGCCAGTCGTCCAGTGGGGGCGAGGGCAGGGGCACGGTGGATAGCGGCGGGGTGGATCAGTGGCTGAGCCACTCGCCCACTCCCCCACCGCCGCCCACACCCCCCGTGGCCCAGTGGCTCAGCCACCCGTCCACCCCCGCCTACGTCATCTACACCTCCGGCTCCACCGGCCGCCCCAAGGGTGTCGCCGTCCCCCACAGCAACGTCGTCCGCCTGTTCTCCGCCACCCGCCGCTGGTTCGACTTCGGACCGGACGACGTGTGGACGCTGTTCCATTCGTACGCGTTCGACTTCTCCGTGTGGGAACTCTGGGGCGCGTTGCTGCACGGCGGGACGCTGGTCGTGGTGCCCTACCGGGTCAGCCGGGACGCGGGGGAGTTTCTGCGGCTGCTGGCGCGGGAGCGGGTGACGGTGGTGAACCAGACGCCGTCGGCGTTCGGGGAGCTGGTCCGTGCGGACGCGGCGGCGCCGGAGCTGCGGGGGCGGCTGGCGTTGAGGTATGTCGTGTTCGGCGGGGAGGCGCTGGACCCGGCCTCGGTGGCCGAGTGGTTCGGCCGGCATCCGCAGGACGCGCCGGTTCTCGTGAACATGTACGGGATCACGGAGACGACCGTCCACGTGACCGGGCTCCCGCTGACCGAGGACATCGTGCGGGACGGCGGGGCGCGTATCGGTCGGGTGATACCTGACCTGCGGGCGTATGTGCTGGACGCCGGGCTGCGGGTCGTACCGCCGGGTGTGACCGGGGAGTTGTACGTCGCCGGGGCCGGGCTCGCGCGGGGGTATGTGGGGCGGGCGGGGCTGACGGCCGGCCGGTTCGTGGCGGATCCGTTCGGTGGGGCTGGTGAACGGATGTACCGCACCGGGGACTTGGCTCGCTGGTCGGTGAACGGCGAGCTGGAGTACGCGGGTCGGGCGGACCACCAGGTCAAGGTGCGCGGGTTCCGGATCGAACTCGGCGAGGTGGAGGCCGCGTTCACGGCGAGGGAGGGCGTCGGCAAGGCGGTGGTGGTCGTGAAGGACGGCCGGCTCGTCGCGTACGTCGTCGGACAGGGCCTGGATGCCGAGGAGTTGCGTCGGCACGCGGCTCGGACGCTCCCCGAGCACATGGTCCCGGCAGCCGTGCTCCCCCTGGACCGGCTGCCGTTGACCGCGAACGGGAAGCTGGACCGCGCGGCTCTGCCGGAGCCGGTGACCACGGGTGGTGGTGACGGCCGGGCGCCGCGTACGCCGCAGGAGGAGATCCTGTGCGGGGTGTTCGCGGAACTGCTCGGTGTCGCGGTGCATCAAGTGGGCGTGGACGACGGGTTCTTCGACCTGGGCGGTGACTCGCTGCTGGCGATGCGTCTCACGGACCGGGTGCGGGGCGCGTTCGGTACGGCGTTGCCGGTGCGGGCGGTGTTCGAGGCGCCGACACCGGCGGCGCTCGCCCTGAGGCTGCGGGCGGAACAGGAACTGTCCGAGGAGCGCCCTCAACTCGCCGCGTACGAGAGGGGTTACGCGCCGATCCCGTTGTCGTACGCCCAGCAGCGCCTGTGGTTCCTGAGCCGGCTGGACGCGGGCAACGGCACGTACACCGTGCCATGGGCGCTGCGGCTGTCCGGCCCGTTGGACCGGGACGCGCTGCGGGCGGCCCTCGGTGACCTGGTCGCCCGGCACGAGTCGTTGCGCACGCTGTACCCGGACTTCCAGGGGACTCCGTACCAACGGATCGTGGACGTACGGGACATGGACCTGGCGATCGTCCCGACGACGGCCGGGGAGCTTCCCGCGCGGCTCACGGAGGCCGCCCGGCAGCGGTTCGACCTGGCGTCCGAACTCCCGTTGCGGGCCACGTTGTTCGTACTGGACGCGGAGACGCATGTGCTGTCGCTCGTGGCGCATCACATCGCCGTGGACGGCTGGTCGATGGCGCCGCTGATGCGGGACCTGGAGACGGCGTACGCGGCCCGGGTCGCCGACGCGGAGCCGGGCTTCACGCACCTCCCGTTCCAGTACGCCGACTTCGCGCAGTGGCAGCGCGAGGTGCTGGGGGACGCGGCGGATGGCGCAAGCCTGATGAGCCGTGACATCGCTTTCTGGCGCGGCGCGTTGGCGGGTGCTCGGGCCGAGTTGCCGTTGCCGACCGACCGCCCTCGTCCGGCCGAGCCGTCCGGGGAGGGTGACCGGGCCGGGTTCACGATCGACGCGGACCTCCACGCGGGCCTGGTGAAACTGGCGGCCGAGTCGAGGGCCACCCTGTTCATGGTGGTCCAAGCGGGGCTCGCCGCCCTGCTCACGCGGTTCGGTTCGGGGACGGACGTCACGCTCGGGACTCCGGTCGCCGGACGCCCTGACAGCCGGTTGGACGAGTTGGTGGGCTTCTTCGTCAACAGCCTCGCGCTGCGCACCGACACCTCGGGCAACCCCACGTTCCGTGAACTTCTCAGCCGTGCACGGGAGTTCGGGCTAGCGGCGTACGCGCATCAGGACGTGCCGTTCGACGTGCTGGTGGACGCGCTCGGCACGAGGCGCACGCTCGCCCATCACCCCGTGTTCCAGGTCGTGTTGGCGTTCACCGGGCACGGCGAGCAGACCTCGCTGAGTCTGCCCGGGATCGAGGCGAGCCGCGAGATCGTCGAGACCGGTGCCGCCCGCTTCGACCTGTCGCTCTACCTCGGCGAGCGCCGTGCCGGGGACGGCACCCCGGCGGGGATCGACGGAATCGCCGAGTACAGCACGGACTTGTTCGACGCGGAGACGGGTGAACGGCTCGCGCGGGCGTTCGTACGGCTGCTCGGTGCGGTCGTGGCGGATCCCGGGGTGCGGATCGAGGACGTGGACCTGCACGGGGACGACGTACGGCCCGTGCGCGAGGCGAGCCACGAACCGGTGCCGACCGCGCCGCAGCCGCAGGTGGTGCCGGAGGCGGTCGGTACTCCGGCCGAGCGTGTCCTCGCCGGGCTCTACCGCGAGTTGCTGATGCTGGACGAAGTCCCCCTGGACGAGGACTTCTTCGCGCTCGGCGGGGACAGCATCGCGGCGATCCGGCTGGTCAGCCGGGCGGCCGAGGCGGGGGTGGTGATCACGGCGCGGGAGGTTTTCAAGCACCAGTCGGTACGGGAGCTGGCGGCGGTGGCCCGGGGTCCGGTGACCGTGCGCGCCGACGACGGCACCGGCCTGGTTCCGCTGACGCCCATCATGCGGTGGCTGCTCGAACGGGGCGGCCCCATCGGCCGGTTCAGCCAGTCGGTGTTGCTGACCGTGCCGTCGGACGCCCAACTCATGCACCTCACCGGGGCACTTCAGGTTCTGCTGGACCGACACGACATGCTGCGCGCCGCGTTCGCCACCGATGGGCTCACTGTCCCGCCGGTGGGTGCGGTGAACGCGGCCGAGCTCATCGTCCGGCGCGACGTCTCGGACACGGACGACTTCCGCTCCGCCGTCGCCGAGGAGTCCGAGCGGGCCGTCGCCCTGCTCGACCCGGCCGGCGGGACGATGCTGCGCGCGGTGTGGTTCGACGCCGGTCCCGAGCACGACGGGCGGCTCCTGATCGTCGTACACCATCTGGTGGTTGACGGTGTGTCATGGCGCATCATCCTGCCGGACCTCAGGTCGGCGTGGGAGGCCGTCAAGGGTGGGCGGAAGCCTGAACTGCCGCCCGTCGGGACGTCGTTCAAGCGGTGGGCCGGGATTCTTCAGGAGCAGGCGGCGGCTCGGGGGGACGAGGCCGAGGTGTGGCGGGGAATGGCGGGGGCGCCGTTGGGGGCGCGGCCGGTCGATCCCGATCAGGACACCGCTGCCACGACACGGGTGGTGCGGCTGGAGTTCGAAGCCGGGGTGACCGGTCGGCTGATCGGTCGTGCCGGGGTCCAGGACATGTTGCTCGCCGGGCTCGCGGCGGCTGTCGGAGAGCGGTACGGATGCCCGGAGGTCGTGGTCGACGTCGAGGGGCACGGCCGGGAGGAAGTGGTGCCCGGGGTCGAACTGTCGCGTACCGTCGGCTGGTTCACCTCGCTGTATCCGGTGCGGAAAGGTGTGTCGGGTGAGCGGTCTGGTGAACTGCCGGACAACGGGCTGGGATACGGGCTGCTGCGCTACCTCAACCCCGACACGGCCGACGAGTTGGCGAAGGCACCCACGCCGGCGATCGGGTTCAACTACCTGGGCCGGTTCACCGTTCCCGACGCGGAGTCGTGGACGTTCGCCCCGGAGTCGTCGTCCCTCGCGAAGGGCACCGATCCCGAACTCGCCGTCGCCCACGCCCTGGAGGTGAACGCGGTCGTGCGGGACACGGACGCGGGCCCCGTCCTGGTGGCGGACTGGTCGTGGCCCGAAGGGGTCCTGACCGAGCCCGAGGTACGGGAGTTGGCGGAGGCGTGGCGTACGGAGGTCACCGCGCTCGCCTCCCGAACCGACGCGGACACGAACGCCGACGCCGGCGAGCGCCGCTCCGGTACGACGGCCCTCACCTCGTCGAACCGGCCCCCCACCACCCCCGACGACCTCGACGACCTGGCCCTCTCGGACGACGAACTCGCCGAGCTGACCGACGGATTGGACGACTGACCGGTGACTCCCCCCACCACCCCCAGACCGGCACCGGCCGACGTCCTCCCCCTCACCCCGCTCCAGGAGGGCCTTCTCTTCCACGCCCTCTACGAGCACGAGCGCGGCGAACAGGACGTGTACGTCGTCCAGTTGGTGTTCGAGCTGGAGGGCCCGCTCGACCCGGACCGCCTGCACGCCGCCGCGCAGACCCTCCTGGACCGGCACCCCAACCTCCGCGCGGCCTTCCGGCGCCGCCGGGGCGGGCAGCCCGTGCAGGTGGTCCCCCACCGCGCAGCCCTCCCCTGGACGGAGACCGACCTCACCGCCGCCGACCAGGAGAAGGCGTGGGCCGAACTCCTGGACAGAGACCGGGAATCCGGCTTCGACCCGACCCGTCCGCCCCTCCTGCGCTGCACCCTGGCCCGCCTCTCCGAGCACCGCCACCGCCTGCTCATCACCCACCACCACATCCTGCTCGACGGCTGGTCGGTCGCCGTCCTCGTGCGTGAGCTCCTCGCCCTCCACCAGGGCACCGAGCTGCCGCCGGTCCCCCCGTACCGCACCTTCCTCCAGTGGCTGGCCCGCCAGAACCGCGCCGCCGCCGAGGACGCCTGGCGGGAGGCGCTCTCCGGAGTCACCGAGCCAACCCGCCTGGCCCCCCAGGCACCCCCGGGAGCCGGTGAACTCGCGCAGACCAGAGTGGAGTTGTCCCCGGAGACGGGCGCCGCACTCACCACGGCCACCCGACGCCTCGGCGTCACCCTCAACACCCTGGTCCAGTCGGCCTGGGGACTCCTCCTCGGCCGGCTGACGGGCCGCGACGACGTCGTGTTCGGTACGACGGTGTCGGGCCGCCCGCCCGAACTCCCGGGCGTGGAAAGCATGGTGGGCCTGTTCATCAACACCGTGCCGACAAGGGTGCGGCTGCGCCCGGCGGACTCCCCGGCCCGCCTCCTGCGTGAGGTGCGCGACACGTACGCCACGCTCCTCGACCATCATCACCTCGGCCTCGCGGACATCCAGCGGGCAGCTGGAGTCCCCGAACTCTTCGACACGCTCCTCGTGTTCGAGAACTACCCGGCGGACGTGGGGACTTCGGGCGACGGCCTGCGGCTGGCGGGCTCCAGCGGCCGTGACGCCACCCACTACCCGGTGACGCTCGTGGCCCTCCCGGGACCCCGTCCGCGCTTCCGGCTCGCCTACCGCCCGGACCTGTTCACGTCCGAATGGGCGGACGCCACCCTGGCCCGGCTGGTGCGGATCCTCACGGCGATGGCGGCGGACCCGGAGCGGCCCCAAGGCCTCATCGCGCTCGAAGACCGGCCCGTCCAGGCCCCGTTGCCGCCCCCCGCGTGCCGGACGCTCACCGATCTCTGGTCGGCGCAGGTGGCGGCGACTCCCGACGCCGACGCCGTACTCGATCGCGGAACCCGTATGTCGTACCGCGAACTCGACGACAGGGCAGCCCAGTTGGCCGGACGGCTCGTCGAACTCGGGGCGGGGCCCGAGCAGGTGGTGGGGATCGCGCTGCCGCGTACGGCGGAGCTGGTCGTCGCGGTGCTGGCCGTACTCAAGTCGGGTGCCGCGTACCTGCCGTTGGACCCGGCGTATCCGGCGGAGCGGCTGGCGTACATCGTCGGGGACGCGCGTCCGGTCGTGGTGCTGGCGACGGAGGACGGTACCGCCCGCGCGCTGCCCGAAGGGACGCCGACGCTCGATCCCGCCCGTACCCGTACGGCTGGTCCCGAAGACCGGGTGGCCTCAACTCCCGTCTTGCCCAACGGCCTTGCCTACATCACGTACACCTCCGGTTCCACCGGTCGCCCCAAGGGTGTTCTGGCGACGCACCGCAACGCGGTGGAGTTCGTGGAGTGGACGCACTCGGCGTTCGGCCCGGAGCGGCTGGCCGAGGTCCTGTTCTCCACCTCGCTCAATTTCGACGTGTCGGTGTTCGAACTCTTCTCGCCGCTGACCTGCGGCGGCCGGGTCGAGATCGTCGAGAACCTGCTCGCGCTGGCCGACGGCACACCCAGGTCGGCGGGCCTGATCAGCGGCGTTCCCACGGTCATGGCAAGCGTCCTGGCCGAGGGGCCCGCCGTCACGGCCCACACGATCGCCCTCGGCGGCGAGCCGATCCCGGCCCAGCTGCGGACCGGCCTGGGGAACGCCTTCCCCGGCGCGCTGCTGGTCAACTTCTACGGCCCGACGGAGGCGACGGTCTACGCGACGGCGTGGCGGTCCGACGAGGACGGCACTCCCAGCACGGACGCCAAGGCCCACACTCAAGAGCCGCCCATCGGCCGCCCCTTGGCCCGCAACCGGATCCATCTCCTCGACCACGCCCTCCAGTTGGTCCCGGACGGCGCGGTGGGTGAGGTGTACGTCGCGGGCGGCGGCCCCGCGCGCGGCTACCTCGGACGACCGGCGCTGACGGCCGGGCGGTTCGTCGCCGACCCGTTCGGTGACCCGGGTCAACACCTTTACCGCACCGGCGACTTGGCGGTCCGCGAGCCCGACGGACAGCTCCGCTTCCTGGGCCGCGCGGACCAGCAGGTCAAAGTCCGGGGTTTCCGCATCGAGTTGGGCGAGGTCGAGGCCGCGCTCGCCACGCATCCGGCGGTCACACAGGCCGCCGCGACGGTACGGGAGGACGCACCGGGCGAGAAGCGGCTCGTCGCATACGTCGTGGCGGCCGGGCCGGTCTCCCCCGACGCCCTGCGCGAGCACGTCGCCCGCACGCTCCCCGCCCACATGGTGCCGTCCGCGTACGTCACCGTCCCCGCCATCCCCCGTACGGCGAGCGGGAAGTCGGACCGCAAGGCGCTCCCCGCGCCGGACGCGCCCCTCGCCGGGAAGGCCGCTCCGCGCACCCTGCGGGAGGCTCGGATCCGGGACGTCTTCGCGGAGGTCCTGAACCTGGACGCGGCCCAAGTCGGCGTCCACGACAGCTTCTTCGACCTCGGCGGGCACTCGCTGCTGGCCCCGCGCCTCACCTCCCGCATCCGGGCGGAACTCGGCGTCGAGCCCTCGCTGCGGTCTCTCTTCGACGCGCCGACGGTCGCCGCGCTGGCCCACGGTCCGGTCGACGCGGGTGCCGCGCCGCTCGGTCCGCTCCTCACCTTGCGGGAGCGGGGCGACCGCGAGCCGTTGTTCTGTCTGCCGCCCGCGTCCGGGCTGGCGTGGGGGTTCGCCGGGCTCGCACGTCATCTCGCCCCGGGGCGGCCGCTGTTCGGGCTCCAGTCGCGCGGGCTCGTCCCCGGCGAGGCTCCTGCCGCGACGCTGGCCGAGGCGGTCGCCGAGCACACCGCGCGTATCCGGGAGCGGCAGCCCGAGGGGCCGTACCACCTGCTCGGGTACTCGATGGGCGGGCTGGTCGCGTACGAGGTGGCCGTCGCGCTCCAGGCCGCCGGGGAGAAGGTGGCCCTGCTCGCGGTCCTCGACGCCTTCCCCGGGTCATGGATCCGCCAGGCACCCCCGGCCGACCGCCCCACGCTGCTGCGGAGCATCCTCACCGTCCTCGGCCGCCCGGTACCCGACGTCCCGGTCACCGACGAGGAGTTCACGGAGTTGATCCGCAGCGTGCCCGACATGGCCGGCGGGCTCACGGACGACGAACTCGCGGCCCTGGTCGACGTGACGGCCCGAAACGGGCGGCTGCTCCAGGAGTTCGCGCCCACCTCGTACGACGGCGACCTGCTGGTGTTCACCGCCGCCGGCGACCCGGGCGCCGTGCCGGGCCGGTACGGCGACTGGTGTCCGTACGTCACCGGTCGCGTCGTCGACCACGAAATCCCCTGCGCCCACGGGGAGATGACCCGCCCGGGGGCACTGGACCGGATCGGTCCCGTACTGGCCGAGCAACTCGCCTAGGAGAGAGCAGAGATGACCACCAACCCCTTCGACGACGACTCGATCGAGCACTTCGTCCTGGTGAACGACGAGAACCAGCACTCCCTTTGGCCCGCGTTCGCCGAGGTGCCGGCCGGGTGGACGGTCGTGCACGGCCGGGCGAGCCGGACGTCGTGCCTGGAGTACGTCGAGGAGCACTGGACCGACATGCGCCCGCAGAGCCTGATCGACGCGATGGGACAGTGACCGTGACCAAGCTGATCTGTCTGCCCTACGCCGGTGCCGGAGCCTCCTTCTACCGCCCCTGGACCGGCGGCGAGTTGGAGATTCTCGCGCCGCAACTGCCGGGCCGCGAGCGGTTGATCGACGACGAGCCGTACCGGGACGTGCACGAGGCCGTGGCCGGTCTCCTCGACCAACTGGACCTGGACGGTGGCCGGTTCGCGCTCTTCGGGCACAGTCTCGGGGCCGTCCTCGCCTACGAACTCGCCCACCGGCTCGTCGCACTGCCCGGCGTGGAGGTCGCGCACCTCTTCGTGAGCGGTTCCCCGGAACCCGATCTCGGGCGGGAGCGCCGGGCGACCGGGCTGTCCGACGACGAATTCCTGGACCGCGTCGGGGAGTTCGCCGGGTACCGGCATCCCGCGCTGGAGGACCCGGAGATGCGGGAGCTGCTGCTGCCGACGCTGCGGGCGGACGTCGAGATGCACGAGAACTACGTCCGCAGCACGAGCCTTCCGCTGGACGCGCCGATCACCGTGTTCCGGGGCGTGGACGACGAGTTGGTGAGCCGCGACGAGGCGGCCTCCTGGTCCAAGGCGACCAGCCGTGACTTCGACCATGTCGAGGTGCCCGGCGGACACATGTATCTCACCGAGTCGGGGCCGGAGTTGCTGCGCGCGATCACCGACCGGCTCAAGTCCGTTTCGTAGTCAGGGAGTTTCCGTATGCGTCTCGACGGCAAGTCGGTCCTCGTCACCGGGGCGGCCCGGGGTCTGGGTCGGGTGATCGCGGTGGCCTGTGCCGCCGAGGGGGCCGATCTGGCTCTGCTGGACATCTGCGCGGACCTGCCCGGGGTTCCGTATCCACTGGGCACGCGGGGGCAGTTGGAGCACACGGCCGACCTGTGCCGCGAGGCGGGGTCGGCGGTGGTGACGGTCGAGGCCGACATCCGGGACCTGCTCGCCGTACGCGAGGGGGTGCGGATCGCCGAGGGGCGGTTCGGGCGCATCGACGTGGCCGTCAACAACGCGGGGATCGCGGCGCCTTCGGGGAAGCCGGTGCACGAGATCGACGAGGACGAGTGGGCGCTGATGATCGACGTCGACCTGTCCGGTGCCTGGCGGGTGGTCCGGGAGGTGGGCCGGGCGATGAGTGCCCGCCGGTCGGGGAGCATCGTCAACGTGTCGTCCACGGCGGGGCTGGTGGGGTACCGGCACTTCGCCGGGTACGTCGCCGCCAAGCACGCGGTGATCGGGCTGACCAAGGCGGCCGCGCTGGACTACGCGCCGACGAAGGTGCGGGTGAACGCCGTCTGCCCGGGGTCCGTCCGGGACGAACCCCGCGCCGAGGGGCGGATGTTGGCCGAGATCGCGCGGGCGCTGGAGGTGCCGGTGCACGAGCACGAGCGGACGTTCGTCCAGGCGCAGCCGATGAACGCGCTGATCGAGCCGGAGGACGTGGCCGGGGCGGTCGTGTTCCTCGCGTCCGACGATTCCCGGCAGGTCACCGGGTCCGTACTGACCGTCGACGGCGGCTTCAGCGCCCGCTGAACACCCCCAGAACACCGAGGAGTTGCCCCGTGTCGTCCCTTGCCGCGCGCTGCCATGCCCTGCGGATCCCGTCGCCGTCCGCCGCCGGACCGGACGTCTGGGTCGAGGAGGTGCACGTGCCCGCCGGTCATCCGATCGCCGTTCGGCGTCGGGCGGTTGAGCTGGCGCGGGCCTCGGAGGGGGTGCGGAGGGTGCTGTTGCGGTACGCGGACGGCGGCAGCGATCTGATCGTCGTCGGGCCGCGTGAGGATGAGGATCGAGTCGGGACGGCGGAGAGCGCGCCCCCACCCTCGTGGGGTCTCCCCGACGGCACTCCGGGCACCCCGTACACCTTGTCCGTAGCTGAACTCGGCGACGAGACCAGCTGGTTGACGGCTCTCGGAGCGACGCTCGCGCGCTACGGCTCGCAGGACGCGCTCCTCGGAACAGATCACGGCGCCTACGTCCTGCGTGACGCGAAGCCCGTTCCCGCGACCGGCCCCGTCCTCGCCGGGCTCCTCTTCAGCGACGTCGAGCGGGCCGGGGAGTACGTCCCGTGCCTCGCACCGCCGTTCCCGTTGACGGTGTCGGTCGTGCGGGACGACCAGGGGCTCCGGCTGCGGTGCGATCACCTCGGGAGCCACTTCTCGGGGGACATCGCCGCCCAGTTCGTACGGCATCTCGCACATGTCCATCGCCAGGTTCTCGCCGAAGTTCCGCTCGACGATGTGGAGTTGCTGGACGCCGGTGAGCGGGAGCGGGTCGTGGCGCTCGGGCGTTCGGGGCGGGCGGTGGCGCCGGGTCCGGGAGACGTGAGCATGGTGGAGGCGTTCGCGCGGATCGCCGGGCGGGCACCGGACCGGGTGGCCGTGACGGACGGCGCGGAGCATCTGACGTACGGGGAACTCGACGCGCGGGCAGCCGAGTTTGCGCGGGGTCTGGTCCGGCGTGGTGTGGTCCCCGGCGACCGGGTGGGGGTGTGTCTCGACCGTACCGCCGAGCTGGTCGTCGTCCTGCTCGCCGTGTTGAAGGCCGGGGCGGCGTATGTGCCGGTGGACCCGGCGTATCCGGCGGAGCGGATCGCGTACACGGCCCGGGATGCCGGGGTGCGGGTGATGGTGACGCGGTCGGCGGGGTTCTCCGACGCGGTCTCGCCCGATGAACTCGTCGGCGAGGGGGGCGAGTTGCCAGTGCCGGGGGACGGTCCCGCGTACGTCGTCTACACGTCGGGGTCCACCGGGCGGCCCAAGGGGGTCGTCGTGCCGCACCGGAACGTGCTCGCCCTCGTCGACGCGACGCGCGAGGAGTACGGGCTGGGTTCGCGGGACGTGTGGACGTGGTTCCACTCCGCCGCCTTCGACTTCTCCGTCTGGGAGATCTGGGGGTGTCTGCTGACCGGGGGGCGGCTGGTCGTGGTGCCGTACTTCGTGTCCCGGGAGCCGGACGCCTTCCGCGATCTGCTGGTGTCCGAGAAGGTCAGCGTGCTCAGCCAGACCCCGTCCGCCTTCGGACAGCTAACGGGCCTCGAACACGCCGCCGTGGAGGTGCGGTTGGTGGTGTTCGGGGGTGAACCCCTCGATGCACGGGGCGTGTTGCCGTGGCTCGACCGGCATCCCGCGTGCCGGCTGGTCAACATGTACGGGATCACCGAGACCACCGTCCATGTCACCGAGCAGACCCTCACGCGGGGTGCGGCGCTCGCCGGAACGCGGTCCGTGGGGCGGGCGTTGCCCGGGTGGCATCTGTATGTCACCGGCCCCGACGGGGAGTTGCTGCCGCCCGGGGTGGCCGGGGAGATCTGGGTGGGCGGGGCCGGGGTCGCGCTCGGGTATCTCGGCCAAGTCGAGCTGACCGCACGGCGGTTCGTGCCCGACCCGTACGCCGCCGGCACGCTGTACCGCAGCGGGGACCTGGGGCGGCTGCGGCCCGACGGGCGGCTCGACCACCTCGGGCGGATCGACAGCCAGGTCAAGATCCGGGGTTTCCGGATCGAGTTGGACGAGATCCGCAACGTGCTGCTGGAGGATCCCGCCGTACGGACGGCCGCCGTCGTCGTCCACCGGGAGGGCGACGCGGCCGGGGCGCGGATCGACGCGTACGTCGTCCTGGACGGCGGGGACGCGGGCGGCGTACGCGCGCGGGCGGCCGAGCTGCTGCCCGAGCACATGGTGCCGGCGACGGTCACCGTCCTGGACGCGCTGCCGTTGACGGCGAACGGGAAGCTGGACGCGGCGCGGCTCGCCACGGCCCCGCCCGCGCCGCCCCGGCAGCAACCGCTTGCCGACGATCTCGCCGCCCGCCTCACCCGGATCTGGAGCGACGTCCTCGGCACGCCCGTCGGACCCGACGACGACTTCTTCGAACTCGGCGGGAACTCCCTGTTCGCCGTACGCATCACCGCTGCCCTGCGGGAACAGGGGCTTCCGTCCGTCCGGCTGCGGGAGCTCTACCGGCATCCGACGGTCCGGGAGACCGTCGCGAGCCTGGAGCGGGCCGGGGCATAGGATTCCGGGGACCTCAAGATCCAGCGGCCCCACGAGAGCCCCCGCAGCAACCGCTTACAGAAACGAGGGAGACCATGTCCGACGAGCGCTTCGAGGTGACCCGCGAGATAGCCGCGCCCCCGGCCCGCATCTTCGCCGTCCTCACCGACCCGCGCGGCCATGTGTCCATCGACAGCTCCGGCATGCTCCAGTCCGCCGACGGCGAGCGCGTGTCCAAGACCGGTGACTCCTTCGTCGTACACATGGACCGCGAGGCCCTCAACGACCGGCCGATGGGGCGGTACGACGTGACCGTGGTCATCACCGCGTACGACCAGGACACGCTGATCGAGTGGACCCCCACCTCCCCGGGCTTCAAGCCGGACATCGACCACCGGTACGGGTACCTCCTGAGAGCTACGCCCACTGGCACGCACGTCACCTCGTACTACGACTGGAGTATGATCCACGACCGCTACCGTGCCGCCGGCGTCTTCCCCATCCTCCAGGAGTCCGCCCTGCGCGCGACCCTCGGCATCCTGGCCCGCACGGTCGAGAACCCCGCCTGACGGCTGGGCTCCGGGCCTCGCCCGATAGCATCGGATGATCTCCCGCTGAACGGCGGGTGGCGGGCGAGTGGCTAGGGGGCGGGGCGGTTGCTGGGCGGCGGGGCGGGGCGGTTGCGGGTGCCCGTCGGGGAGGACTCGGAGCGGTGGGTGACGCGGACCGGGTGCCGGAGTGTGCTGTTCGTCGTCCACAACGTCACCTCCGCGACACGGTTGTTGGATGTGCTGCCGCTGTTCCACAGCGATGTGCGGGTGCAGTTGTTCGCGACGTGTACGGGGTCGTCGCCGTTTCTCGCCGGGGTTCCGGAGTTGCTGGCGGGGGTGGGGGTGCCGGTGGTGCCTTGGGAGCAGGCCAAGGAGACGGAGTTCGACCTCGCCGTCTCGGCCAGCTATGGAGGTGAACTGGGGGAGATACGGGCGGAGTTGGTCGTATTGTCACACGGGGTCGGATACAACAAGAGGTTGGCCACGCCTCAACACCTCAACGCCTCAACGTCCGAAATACCCGGCGAGGCGCCCGTGTTCGGGCTCTCCCCCGACTGGCTGCTCCGCCCGGACGGCACTCCCCTCGCCGCCGCGACCGTCCTGTCCCATCCCGAACAGCTCGCCAGGCTGCGGGAGTCGGTCCCGGAGGCGGCGCCCACGGCGGTTCTCGCTGGGGATCCCTGTTACGACCGGATCCTCGCCGCGCTCCCTCAACGTGACCGATTCCGACGGGCGTTGGGAGTCGCGCCGGGGCAGAAGCTGATCGTCGTCAGCTCGACCTGGGCGCCGAGGTCGTTGTTCGGCGGCGACACACGGAACGGTGACGATCTCCTCCCCTGGCTCCTGTCCCGCCTCCCGGCGGACCTCCCGGCGGACGAGTACCGTGCCGTGGCGGTCCTGCACCCCAACATCTGGCACGGTCACGGCCCGGGCCAGGTACGGGCCTGGCTGGACGCCGCGCGCAGGGCCGGCCTGGAGACGGTCGACCCCCTCGAAGGCTGGCGGCAGGCCCTGATCGCGGCGGACTGCGTGCTGGGCGACCACTCCAGCGTCACGTACTACGCGGCGGCCATCGGTGTCCCCGTCCTCCTCGGCGCTTTCCCTCAGCAGGACTTGGCCCCGGACTCCCCGGTCGCGGCCCTCGGCCGCACGGCCCCTCACCTGACCCGGCACGGCAGCCTCCGCGCACAGATCGACCGCGCGATCACCACACACGACCCGGCCCACTACAAGGAGCTTGCGGAGCAGACGAGTTCGACGCCGGGCGAGTCGGCAGCGCTCCTACGGCGCCTGTTCTACGGCCTGTTGGACCTCCCTGAACCGGAGACCCACCCGCCCCTCCTCGACCCCCTGCCCCTTCCCCCGTACACCCCGGCCCAACTCACCGCCCCGGTCCGCGTGTTCACGCGCCGCAAGGACACCGCCCCGCCGTCGGTCGAGGTCACCCGGCACGCCGTCTCCGGCGACGCCCCCGACCCGCACGTCGAGTCCGACGCGGCGCACACGGTCGTCGACGAGGAGACCCGGGAGACCGGCCGCCTCACGCTCGCCGATGTCGTCGTACGCCGTGCCCCCGAGGACGACCCCCGCCTCGGCCCGCCCGCGTCGTGGACGGCGGAGACACTCGCGCGCTACCCCTACTGCGGTATGGCGGTGTACGTGGACGGACCGGGCCGGTGTGTCGTGGGGACGCGGGACGGACGGGTCGTACGGCTGACGGCGGCGCCTGGGCCGGACGGCCGGGTGGATCTGTGTGACCCGGCGGCGTACGCGTCGGGGTTGTACGCGTGGCTGGCCGACGAGGAACAGCCTGGTCGGATGCCGGACGAGTTGACGGTGTGGACGGGGACGGAGGCGCACCGGGTCAGCCTCAGGAGCTACCCCTGAAGTACCCCCTCCGGTAGTCATCCTTCGGGGGTACATCGCCCGAGCCCCGACGTCTCACCCGGACAGTTCGGCCAGCCGCTCCCGGACCCGTCCCGCGCCGGCCAGATCCCCGTTTTGCTCGTACCACTCGGCGGCGATCTCCAGATCGGCGGCTTCCTCGGTGTCCCGCCCGGCCCTCCGGTGCACGTCAGCCCGCAGTTCGACCGCGTCGGCGTGCTGCGGCCAGGCCCCCTCGGTGGCCATGATCCGGACGGCCTTGTCGAGGCAGACGAGGGCCTGTTCGAGGTCTCCGGCGTTGCGGTGCAGCTCGCCGAGGCAGGTGTAGACGCGCCCTTCGTTGTGGCGGTCACCAGATTCACCGAGCGAACGGAAGCCCACGAGCGCGCCGTTGAGCCGGGTGAGGGCGCTGGAGAAATCGCCCGCGCCGGTCTCGGCCCGGCCGGTGTGGAGGTCGAGAAGGGCGATGGCACGTTCCTTGTCCTGGAAGCCGTCGTCCCCGTCGGCGACACGCGCCCAGATGGCCCGTGCCTCCTGGAAACACTGGGCGGCCTCGCGCCACTTCCACAACCGGAGTCGGAGCAGTCCGGCGGTCTCGACCGCGCTGGCCTCGCCACGGTGGTGGCCGCAGGACCGGTCGGCGGCGACGGCGTCGGCAAGCTCCCGCGCGGCGTCGTCGGCCCGCCCGACTCCCATGTAGGCGAAGGCGAGTTGGACCCGCATGCGTCCCACCGCGCGGCGATCCCCGAACTCCTCCGCCTGCCGCTGTGCGGCCTCGACACCGAGCAGGTGCGTGTCGATCCACTGCGCGTGGAACCCGAGCCGCAGGTGCAGACTCCAGGTCGCCTCGCACAACTGCCAGACGAGCTCGTCGAATCCGTGGTGCGCGGCGGCCCGGATCACGGCGGCGATGTTCTCCCGCTCGCGGCTCAACTCCTCCAACGCCTGCTTGGCGTCGGCCGATCGAGCACTGAACCCGCGATAGGCGGGGCCGAGCCGCCACCGCAGCGGCATCACCCGGTGATCCGCGCTCGCGGTCGACTTGAGCACCGCGACGGCAACGCGCCGTACGGCGGCGGCGGTTCGCCCGAGGCCGCCCTCGGCGTGGGCCAACTCCCGTGCGTGGGCGCGGGCCGCGTCGTGGAAGCGGTACCGCTCCTCCTCGACCTCCGTCAACAGGCTGACGCGGGCGAGGTGTTCGAGCTCTTCACGTGCCGTGTCCTCGGGGACCCCGGCGGCAGCGGTGGCGATCTGGAGGGTGATCGTCGGCCACGCTCCGGCACCGAGTGCGCGGTAGAACGCGGCGGTGCCGGACGGGAGTTCGCGGTAGGAGACGTCGTAGGCGAGGCGTACGGGGCTGTCGGCCATCGGTGTGGCTTCCTCCCGTCGTAGGTCTTGGGCCACCCTCTCCCAGCTCAGGTGTTCGCGCTGTGCGAGTCCCGCCCCGGTCGTGCACACCGCGAGCGGGTAGCCGCCGGTGCCCTCGGCGACGGCTCGAACTGCCGTGTCCGGGGCGGCTCTTCCCACCGTACGCACGAGGAGGTCCATGGCGTCCTCGGTCGAGAGGGGGCCGACGGCGCGCGGGCGGGCGCCGTAGTGGGCGGTGAGGCGGGGGAGCCGGTGGCGGCTCGTGACGAGGGTCAACGACGTGGGCGATGCGGGGATCAGGGGCATGACCTGGGCGTCGTCGTGCGCGTTGTCGAGGACGACGAGGAGGCTGCGGTCGGCGGTGAGGGTGCGGTAGAGGTCGCGTTGACGGGCCTCGTCGCCGGGGACGCGGTCGGGTGCCACGCCGAGGGCTTCGAGGAAGCGGGCGAGGACATCGGAGGGGGTGAGGGCGGTGGCGGCGGAGTCTCCGGCGAGATCGACGAACAGGTCGCCGTCGGGGAAGAGTTCACGCAGCCGACCGCCGCCCCGGACGGCCACGGCGGTCTTGCCGATGCCGCCGGGGCCGGTGAGCACCCCTACGAACGGACCCTCGCCTTCGCCGGTTAGCGCTTCGATCCACTCCACGACGTCCTCGCGGTCCGTGAACACGGAGGTCGACGGCGGCAGCATCCGGGGTCGGGCCAGGGCAGTTGGCGTCATCCGCTGTGCGAACAGGGTCGCCTCCCGCAGCCACGCGCTCACTTCCTCGGCCAACTCGCCTGATCTGCGGGAGAGTTCGGCCAAGTCCCGGACCGCGTCGGCGCATTGGTCCTCGGTGACCGGCAAAGTGGCGGTCTCCCCGGGGCGGACGCGGTTCAGCAGGCCGTAGAGCCGCTCGGAGATCCGGCGCCCCGCTTCGCCGCCCGCGCCGGACAAGGCACCCGAGGCGACCGTGCTGACAGCCGCGGTCGCCATCCCTATCAACACTGACACGCAGGTCTCCCCAACTCGCCGTTGCCGAAATCGTATCCACAAGTTCCTGACCTGCGGCAGGGAGGCAGAAGATGGCACTTCACCCACTGTGTGACATGACTTGCACACACTCCGCTACCGTCGTGTCGTGGCAAGCTTTCTGATCGAATTGGCGAAACATAGTGATCCCGTGGCAACGTACCGCTTACCCGCTCGGCGCCCAGGCGACGTCGGGCACCCTCCTCGGCGAGGTCGCAACACCTCACCGATCAGCGTCCGGAGGGACGTGCCACGAGGGCTGGCGGTTCCGTCGTCCAGCACCAGGGCACGCAGGCGATCGGCTCGCATCCCTGATCAACACCAGGGATCACTAAGCCAATCAGAGACGCTTGCAAGCCGCGCTCTGGGGGTTACAGGGAAGCGGTGTCGCGGGAGCGCTGAATCCTTCCGCGTCCATGCGACCGGTCGGCCCGTGCCGGAAGCGGCGGTGGCCGTGGCACAGCAGGGCCGACCGGCCGGTGATGCCGGTAGCCGTCGCGCTGCGACGGTTCGCGGGTCCGGGGCTCGGGGCAGCGGGGTATCTCACCGACGAGACGGCCGCGTTGACACGCGTTGAGGAGGTGGACGCGGGCGCTGGCGGCGGACCTGCACGGCGGAATGGGCGCCGACGGTCGACCCGCCCCGCACCCCGCCGACTTCACGACCGGCTCGCCTTCGCGCTCGGCGCGCGGCCGGCCCCTCCCCGCCTCCCTCCGGTCTCCCGGCCCAGCCCCCACTGGGTGCCCGGTCTCCTCACCACCTTCGCGCTCGTCCTGACCTGCCTGACCACAGCCGCCGCGCAGGGCGTGCTGCCGACGCCGTGGATCGACAGGCCGGCGCCGGGCCGAGACGCCGCGCAGGAGCGGTGGTCGGCGCTCGGCAAGCTGCAACTCGGGTCGGGGGTCGGGGACATGACCTTCTGCTCCCTGGACCCTCGGCAGTTGCTCGCGATCGGGGAGGACGGCGTCGAGACGTGGGACGTGTCGGACACCGCGCGCCCGAGGCTGTTGTACCGCTCGCGGGTGCCGGAGACGGGGCCGGTGTCGGCCCTGGGGATCGACGCCGACGGGCGTACGGTCTTCGCCGCGTCCGACGAGCGGCTCCTCACCTGGATGCAGGGGTCCGAGATCCTCTCCTGGCTCCAACTCGCGCCCCCGGTAAAGGGAGTGAAGGCCCTGCGCAAGCGGACGGAGAGCCTCGACATCGTCGTACGCCGCTCGCGGACCCTGACCGTGCTCCAGGAGGCCGCGACGAACGGGTCCGCCCGTGGGGACTTCGTGACGACGGCGAGTTTCGCGCAGGCCACGCATGCCGCGCGGTTCTCGCCGGACGGCAACACCCTCGCTCTCGCGGACGACTTGGGCAACGTCCAGCTCTGGGACCTGACCCGCAACTACGAACCGACCCCGAGGGGACGCCAGTTGAACACCGGCGCGCGACTGCCCCGCGCCCTCGCGTTCAGCGCGGACGCCGGGCTCCTCGCGGTGATCGGCAGGGACGACGTCGTACGCCTGTGGGACGTCACCCACCCGGACCGCCCGCGCCATCTGGGCAACCCGGTCCGGCTCCCGGCCAGGGCCGTCGCGTTCAGCTCGGACTCCCGCCTGGTCGCGACGGCGGGCCCGGACGGGACCGTGTCCCTGTGGCGGCGCTGACCGGTAAGCGCAACGCCCGTCAGCCGCACGGCGGTTCGTACGGCAGGTCCGCCGAGACGTGTTCGCGCCACGTCTCCTTCGTCAGGGCCGAGCGCGTCACGGCGCAGATCTGTGCCCGCGCGCGGGGGACGTCGGTCTGCCAGAGGCGTACGGTGCCGTCGTTGCCGGTGCTGACGAGCGCGCCGTGGGGGAGGAAGCGCAGGCCGGAGACGGGGCCGACATGGCCGGGGACGGGGGCGCCGTAGAGGGCGGGGCGGCCGGGGTCGGCGGTGTTCCAGAGGCGGATCTCGCCGCCCATGTCGCCGCTGGCGAGGAGGTGGCCGTCGGGTGAGAAGGCGGTGGAGTTGAGGCCGGCCCCGGCCGTGAGGGGGGCGCCGGTCTTGCGCGGGGCGCCGGTGCCGGAGACGTTCCACAGCTGAAGTCGGCTGTCTCCGCCCCCGGTTGCGAGGAGGCGGCCGTCCCGGCTGAGGGCGAGCGCGAAGATGAGCTGCGGGCTGAGCGCGTACCCGGTCATCGCGGGTGCGGCGCCCCGGCCGGCCTTCCAGGACCGCAGGAGGCCGATCATGTCCCCCGAGTACATCTTGCCGCCTGCGGAGTCGGCCGCCAACGCCCGTACGGGCATGGCGATTCCGCCGATGTTGCCGCCAAGTGCCTTGGCGTGGCCGGGGTCCGTGGTGTTCCAGGCGCGCAGGCCGCCCGTGTACCGGTTGCGGACCTCCAGGTATCCGGCGGTGAGGGTGGTGCCGTCGCCGGAGAACGCGAGGGCCGACACCGGGTCGCCGCTGCCGGTCAGGGCCGGTCCGAGGGCGGCCGGACGCGTCGGTGAGGCGACGTCCCACAGCCGGACCGTGCCGGTGAACTCCCCGGTGGCCAGGATCTGTTGGGGGCCGGGGCGGAAGGCGAGCGCGTTCACCGAGCCGGTGTGGGCCGGGAGTTCGCCGAGGCGTACGAGCCTGTCGGGCGCGGAGACGTCCCACAGGGTGACGTGGTTGGCCGTGGAGACGGCGATACGGCGTCCGTCGGGGCTCGCGGCGAGGGCCAGCACCTCGTCGCCGATGATCAGTGCCTTCGGGAGGCGCCACAGGCGGATGAGCCCGTCGGAGCCGCCGCTGACGACCGTCCGGCTGTCGGGGCCGAAGGCGAGGGTGCCGACCATGCCCGAATGGCCGCGCAGCGTGGGGGTGATGGCGCGGGCGCGCTCCGGTGCGCGGACGTTCCAGACATTGACGCCGCCCGATGTGTCACCGGTGGCGAGGAGCCTGCCGTCGGGGCTGAACGCGACCGAGTCCGCCGCCGAGTTGAGCATGAGCTGGTTGGCGGGGGTGGGGCGGCGGGGGTCCGTGAGGTTCCAGAGCAGGACGCGGTAGTCGCTGGAGGCGGTGGCGAGGGTGTGCCCGTCGGGGCTGAACGCGAGCTGGTTGATGACGGAGGCGTGGCCGCCCTTCGGGTCGGGCAGCGGTTTCGGGCGGGCCGGGTCGGAGGTGTCCCAGAGCTTCAACAGGACGGCGCCCTGGCCTCCTTGGGCGGTGCCGCCGCCGGCCGCGAGGACCCTGCCGTCGGGGCTGAGGGCGACGGAGACGACGCCCTGGCCCTGGGTGCTCAGGGCGCGGCTGAGGCGGCGCGGGGTGCGCGGGTCGGCGAGGCTCCACAGCTCGACCTCGCCGGTCTGGGCGGCGGGGGCGCCGGGCTTCGCCAGGCTCGTGGTGGTGAGGCCGGCGGCGAGGGTGCGGCCGTCGGCGCTGAGCGCGAGGGCGTTGACCGTGCCCTGGGAGAGCCGTACGGGTGCGGAGAGGGGCTGTGGGCGGGCCGGGTCGGAGACGTCGAGGACGCGGATCAGCCCGTCCGAACTGCCCCAGATCATCAGGTTGTTGCGCTTGTCGTGGACGACGGGCTGGATGCCGCCGGCCTTGGTGCCCGTGCGGATCTCGGTGGTGAGCGGGGTGGGCGTGGTGGTGCGGGGGACGTTCCACAGGCGCAGCCGGCCGAGGCTGTCGGTGGGGACGGAGGCGGCTGTCATGAGGTGTCCGCCGGGGCCGAAGGCGACCGTGTGGACGAGGCCGTACCGGCCGGGCAGGGTCTGCGGGAGGATCGCGGCGGACTCGGCGAGCAGGCGGGTGCGGAGGCTTTCGGTGGGCCTCATGTCGTAGGCGGCGAGGTCGAGTTGGGCGGCGAGCGCGCTGTCCGTGGCGCGCAGCCGGTCGGCCTCGGCGGTGACCCGGTTGAAGATCGCCTCGTCGCGCTGTTCGACGGCCTCGCGGCGGCGGTCGAGGGCGTAGACGGCGAGGGCGGAGGCGATGAGGGCGAGGACGGAGACGACGGCGACGGCGCCCCGGCGCAGTCGGCGGGCCCGGCGTTCCTGGGCGCCGGAGGCGTGCAGGAACGCGGCGGCGAGCGGGGTGACGTCGGCGGGGTCGGCGACGGCCGCCCAGGACCGGGCGCGGCGCAGCCGGTCCCCTCTGAACAGGGCGTCCTTGTCGGGGCGTTCGCCCGCCGACCAGCGGGCGGCGGCCTCCCAGACCTCCTGGCGGACGAGGCTGTCCCGGTCGCGGGGCGCGATCCACTCGTCGAGTTTCTTCCAGCCTCTCAGCAGCGCCTCGTGGGTGATCTCGACGGTCTCGCCGAGCCGGGTGCCGTCCTGGGTGAGGAGGCGGGCCTCGGTGAACGCGTCGACGACGGGCGGGACTTGGGCCGGGTCACGGGCCTCCTGGAGGAGTTCGCGGCGGGTGCGGCGGCGGAAGGTGGTCGCGCCGCGTTCGTCGACCCGGACCAGTCCGGTGAACAGAGCGCGTGCCACCGGTTTCTGGCTCTCCGTCAGGTTCTCGTACACCTTCTCGGCCGCCGTGTTGACGGCGTTGTCGATGCCGCCCGCCGTCCGGTACGCGGCGAGGGTGAGGCGGTCGCCGGTGCGCTGCTGCCAGGTGGAGTGCAGGGCCTGGGAGAGGAACGGCAGGCGGCCGGGCGGGTAGGCGTCGCGCTGGGCGGCGCCCGTGCGCAGGTCGCGGACGATGACGTCGGCGAGCTGGGGGTCGATCGAGAGGCCGTCCACCCTGCTGACGGGGCCCTCGATCGCCGCGCGGACCTCGTCGTCGGTCATCGCGCCGACGATCACGTCGTTGCGCAGGGCGGCCCGCAGGTGCGGGTAGGGGGCGCAGTCGCCGTAGCGGTCGGCACGCAGGCCGTAGACGACCAGGGCGAGGGGGGTGAGGGCGGCGAGGGCGTCGACGAAGCGAGTGCGGGCGGATTCGTCGTGGCACTGGGTGAAGAGCTCCTCCAGCTGGTCGACGACGATGACGACCCTTCTGCCGGGCGGCAGTTGGAGGCTGGTGCGCAGCAACTCGCGGAACGTGGCGGGGCCGTTGTCCAACGCGGCGTGTACGGCGGCGGGTTCGGTGCCGGTCAGGCGGGCGCAGGCTTCCGCGAGCTGTCCGACGGGGTCCTCGGTCGGTTTCAGCAGGAGCTGGGGCCAGTACTGGGCGCCCGGCAGCATCCTGCCCTTCGCCAGCTCGTGGAGCAGGCCCGCCCGCAGGAGCGAGGACTTGCCCGCGCCCGAGGGTGCGACGACCGCCGCGGGTGTCCCCTCGTCCAGGCATGTCGCGAGGGTCCGCCCCAACTCGGCGACCAGGCCGACCCGTCCGAAGAACCAGCGCGCCGACTCCCGGTCGAACGCCTTCAGTCCGGGGTAGGGGCACTCGTCCACGGCGGACAGGGTGTCGTCGTAGGCGGTCGTGCCGTCGCCGTAGTGGTGGACGGAGATGTCGCCGCCGGCCTGGAGGACGAGGCTGTCGCCGGACGCCCACGCGGTGAGGGTGAGGGCGACCTTTTCCTGACGGTCCTTCATGGCTTGGGTGCCTGGCCGAAGTTCATGTCGCCGGTGGCCTGGTAGATGCGGGAGCGGTCGTGGGACTCGGCGTTGAAGACGGGGCCCGGCTGCGGGGCGGCGTGCGGGGCGAGTTCGGCGACCAGGTCGAGGAGGGCGCGGGCGGCGTCCGGGTCGTCCTCGATCAGTCTTCTGAACCTGAGCCGCCAGGCCGCCGTGAGGTCGTCGCGCGTCCGCCGGTCCGCCGGTTCGGCGAGCAACAGGGCCCGGTCGCGGTCGAGTTCGAGGGGCAGGCGGTCGGTGTCGGGGGTGCGGCGCAGGCGGGCGAGGAGGGCGCGGGCGCGTTCCCAGGTCTCCGTGGTGAGGGCGCCCACGAGCGCGTTCGCGGCGCTCGCCGCGAGTGTCGTCAGTTCGGTGTCCATGTGCACGCCCCCGTGGTGCGCCGTCGATGGTCCTGTGGGGACTGTTCTCGCACCGGTCCGCCCGGTCCGTGCGCCGATGACCGTTCTTGGTGCGCCGTGGACCTGTCGTGACCGTTCGTCGTGCGCGGGCCGACCGGACGGGGTCCCCTGATGCCGTGTTCCCACGGCTCCCCGCCGGCCGGCCCCGGGCGCCGCTCGCGCCCTTTCCCCTGTGCGCGGGCCCCGCATCCGGCTCCCCGGGTCCGCCCTCACAACGTACGGGCGGGCCCGCGCGGTGTCCTCAGGGGTCGCCCCCTGGTTCTGCGTCCGGACCTCCCGAGAACCGGGTGTCGTCGAGGTGGGCCTCCAGGGCGGAGACCAGCGAGACGACGCCGTGGAAGGGGTGCCCCCGGTCCTCGGGGCCGGACTTCACCGTCCCCTCCAGGTGGCCCTCGGGCGACCTGCGCAGTTCGATGAGGATCAGCACGTCGGGCTCCGTTCGCCGTGGGGGGCCGACTTGCCACGGTAGGAAGGGAGTTCGGGGGGCGCGTCGGGAGTGACCCCCGAGAAACCGGGGAGCCGCCCCCGGGACGGTCAGTCGTCGTCCAGTCTCAGCGCCTTGAGTTGGTCCCGGTTCAGGTGCAACTTGTCGTAGGCGTGCTGGAGATGGGTCTCCACGGTCTTCCCGGCGACACCGAGGCGGCGTGCGATGCCCTGGTTGGACAGGCCGGCGCGCATGAGGCGTACGGCTTCGCGCTCGCGCGGGGTGAGGGCGGCGAGCGCGGAGACGGGGCCGGTCAGGCGCAGGCCCAACTCGTCGGCGAGGCGCCGGGTCTGGGCCTCGTAGGCGTGAGCCCCGGATTCGGTGAAGGTGTGCAGGGCTTCCCGTAACGCCGACTCCGCCGCCAGCCCTCGGCCCAGTGCCGCTGATTGACGGGCCATCAGGAGGCGCACGCGGGCGCCCTCCAGGGGCAGGCCCGCCTCCTTCGCCAGGGTGAGGGCCTCCTCGCAGGACGCGAGGGCGGCGGCCGGTTCGCCCTCGGCCTCGTGGATCTGGGCGCGGACGCGGGCCACGGCGAGGTGGGCGGAGACGCGGTCCACGCAGCGGGTCCGGGCGACGAACTCGGCGAGTTCCAGGGCGGCTTCCTGCGTGCGGCCCAGCCGGGAGAGGGCGTCCGCCCGCACCGGGCCGAAGAGGTGGGCGCCGGGCTCCCGGGACGAGTAGTGCGCCTCGATCGCCTCGGCGGCGGCCAGGAAACCGGGATGGTCCTCGGCGGCCTGGGCGATGGCCGCGCGGGCGCCCGCCGCGAACGCGAAACTCATCGGGCTGGCGAGGAGCTGGGACCAGTCCGTGGCCTCCCGCGCATGCCGGGCCGCCTCCTCCCAACTGCCCTGCGCGGCAAGGGGATAGCAGGCCAGAGCGTGCAACAGGGGGTAGTCCCAGACGCGCCCGTTCTCCGCCGCGTCCCCGATCGCCGACGCCGTCAGCCGGACCGCCTCGGCGAGGTTCCCCCTGCGGTACTCGGCCTCCCCGAGGAACCCGAGGCCCTGCCCGATCCGCAACGCCTCGCCGCGCGTGGCCCGTTCCACCGCGCTGCCGAGATCCGCGTGCGCGCCGTCCAGGTCGTCCGTCCACAGCCGGATCATGCCGCGCGCCACCAGACCGTCCAGCCCGGCCGGCGCCCCCGGCAGGTGCACCGCACCCAACTCCCCGAGCGCCCTTGCCGCGTCGCCCGCGAGGGCGGTCCCGACGGTCTTCGCGAACCAGGCGAACGCCCGCACCCAGGGCTCCCGCGTGGTGGCGGCGACCGCCGCCTCGCCGTAGAACACCATGTCCTGGTAGTCGAGTTGGACGACGCCGATGATGGCCAGCTGGGTGGCGATGCGGGCTTCGAGGTCGGCGGGGGCGGTGGCCGTCGGGTCTTTCGGAGGCGCGGCGTCCATGGCATCGGCGAGAGGTGCGGCGTCCACGAGAGCCTCCTTGCCCTGAAGCCGCCTTCCGTCCAAGGGAGTTGGCCTCCCCGGCGAGCCTTCCGCCCGGACCACCTCCAACGCCCGTAAGAACAACGCCCGCGCCTGCGCGATCCGTCCGCCCAGCAGCACCAGGTAGCCGTTCACGTAGTCCACCCACGGCTCCGGCGCCAGCGACCCCAACTGCCCCTCGTACCGCCGCGCGGTGGACGCGTCGCCGCTCACGAGGAGTGTCTCGACGGCCGTGAGGAGGCGGGCGCGGACATGCGGGCCCGGCGGGGTCAGTTCGAGGGCGTGCCCGGCGTACACCGCGGCCAACCTGAGGTTGCCGAGGGACAGTTGGCGGCGTGCCTCCTGCTCGGCGGCGAGGGCGACGTCCTCGTTCCGGCCCTCGTCCGCGGCGATCCGGTGCCACAGCGCGTCCGGGCCCCCGAACCCGGCGGCGGCACGGTACAGTCGGCGGCGCCGGCCCGGGCTCATGTCGCTGTAGACGTAGTCCCCGATCACCCCGTTGGGGAACGCGAGGGCACGCCCTCCGGTGCCGGGCACTTCCACCAACAGCCCTGCCCGCACGGCCTCGTCGAGCGCCTCGCCCACGTCGGTGGCAGGGTCGCCGCCACCCACCCCCAGCCCCGCCAACTCCCGTGCCTGCGCCAGCAGGAACCTCCGGCCCAGTACCGCCCCGGCCGCCACGAGATCCCGTGTCGCCGGGGCGCAGGAACCCAACCGGGAGATGAGGGTCAGCGGCATCGACCGGTGCGCGGGCAGTGGGCCCTGGCCGTACGCAAGGGTGTGCGGGGCGACCTGTTGCAGCAACTGCCTTGCGTGCAGGGGGTTTCCGCCGGTCAGTTCGTGCAGGTGGGCCGCCCCGGCGGGGGAGAGACGGGGCTGTCCCCAGGCGGGTGCGAGCCGCAGCAGCGCGTCCGCGGGGAGCCCTGTCAGCCGTACGACGTCCCCCTCGCCCGACTCGATCAGCCGCCGCCACCCCTCGTGCAGGCCCTCCTGCGCACGCCCCCACGACCGGCCCCGTGTCACCGCCGCGTCGATCGGGACGTGCGCCAGCACGAGCAGTACGGGTTCGGTGCGCAGCGACCTCGCGGCGAGCCGCAGTGCGGTCATGGACGCCCGGTCACCCCAGTGCGCGTCGTCGACCACGACGACCACCGGCCCCACCCGCGCGAGATCCTCCGCGAGGGCGCGGGCGACGAGCGCGGGATCGGCCTCCTCCGTCAACTCGCCGCCCCGCGCGCCCGGGAGGCCCTGGACGACCTGCCGGAGCACCTCCCAGGGCCGGCGCTCCCACGCCTCGTCCCCGTACGAGCGGGCGACGAGCGGCGGCGCGGCCTCCCGCAGGAACGCGGCGACCAGCGCCGACTTCCCGATCCCCGGCGCCCCTTCGACGACCACGACCGTCGGCCGCAGCCTCAAGGTCCGCCGCCATGCCTCCCGTAGCACCCCGAGTTCGGCGCCGCGCCCGGCGACCGGGGAGGGGTTCGGTTCGAAAAGGTCACCACTGGCCGCCACGGAGCCGCCCCTTCCCCGCCGGAGGACGCCCAGTATGGCCGGATACGACCGCCCGGAACAGCCTCTCGGCAGGCAGGGCCCGGAGGGGGCGGACCCCGGGGGCCGGATCAGCCTTGAGGGGTACACGGGTAGTACGCGCGGGGCACGGGGCGACCGCGCCGGGAGGGGCGGGTCACCCTTGAGGCGTACCCGGGTAGTCCCCACGCGGCACGAGCCGCCCTTCCCCGGAACGACAGCTCACCCCTGAGGGGTACCCGGGTAGTCCCCGCTGTCCCGGCAACGCCTCCGCCCTACCCCCGCACCACCTCCGCGCTATCCCCGAAACGCCTCCGGCCGCTCCCGCGAAGCCTCCGCCAGCGCCTTCGTCACCGCGTCCACATCCCCCCGCAGCCCGTACACCGGCGTATCCGGCTGCTGGCGCCACGACTCGTCGATCGTCCCGGAGTCCACCGTGTCGAACCCGAGCTCCTCGACCAGCGCCCGCACCTTGGCCTTGGCGGCCGGGTCGTCGCCGGCGACGGGTACGGCGATGCGCTCGGCGTCGCCCGCCGGGCGGTGCCGGTCCAGGATGTCCTGCGCGTAGGTCCCGTTGAACACCTTCACCACGTCGTGCCCGAGGTGGTTGGCGACCCACCGGCTCTCGGTGATCCCGCCGTCCTCGATCTCGCCGATCCGCCCGTCCCGCTCACGCGGGTAGTAGTTGTTGGTGTCGACGACGACCGCCCCCTCGGCCACCCCCGCGAGGACGTCGTCGGCCAGCCCGGGAATCGCCTTGAGCGGAATGGTCACGACGACGATCTCGGCGCCCTTCGCCGCGTCCCCGACGGCGACCGGCGTCGCGCCGGTCTCGGCGGCCAGCTCGCCCAGCGTCTGCGGACCCCGGGAGTTCGCGACGAACACCTCGTGCCCCAGCGCGGTGAGCCGCCGCGTGAGGTTGCCGCCGATGTTGCCCGCCCCGATGATGCCGATCTTCATGAGAGACCCTCCAGATGGATGCACATGCATACACCAGGGCCAACCGCATCCCCCCGCCCCCTATTCCGGCTCTGCTCCACATAGCCCCTCGGTATCACCCCACCCCGAAGAAGCCCAGCTCCAAGCACCCCCACCCGGCGTAACACCCCCCACCTCGACCACCCCCACCCGGCGTAGCACCCCCACCCCGACCACCCCCACCCGCCGTAACACCCCCCCCTACCCCGGAGCCACCCCGAACGGATCCTCCAGCTCCCCCCGCACCACCTCCGCCGCCCCCGCCCCGTCCCCCTCCCGCACAGCCCGCACCAACGCCTCATGCGCCCCGTCCCGCGCCCCCGGATCCCCCTCCCGCATCCGCGTCAACGCCAGCAGCTCCACCAACCCCTCCCGCAGCACCGGCACGAAATCCGCGAACAACCCCGCCAGCACCGGATTGTGCGCCGCCCCCACCACCGCCGCGTGAAACGCGATGTCCGCCTCGACGAGCGCCCGGTCCCCCTCGGCGGCAGCCGCCCGCCGCCCCGCGAGCGCCGCCTCGATCGCGGTCAGGTCGGCCTCCGTACGGCGCTCCGCGGCGAGCCGCGCCGCATGCGTCTCGACGGCCATCCGCACCTCGTACACATCCCGCACCGCGGCCTTCCGCAGCCGGGCCGGCCACTCCTCCCCCACCGGCTCGGCCGACACGACGAACACCCCGGCCCCCTGCCGCGCCCGCACGAACCCCTCCCCCGCGAGCCCGCGCAGCGCCTCCCGGACGGTGGACCGCCCCACCCCCAGCTCGGCGGCGAGGGTCGTCTCCCCCGGCAGCCGCGCACCCACCGCCCACTCCCCGGCGACGATCTGCGCCCGCAGCCGCTCGGTCGCCTGCTCGACGAGGGGACTGGGACGGACGGGGCCCAGCGGCATGATCGACTCCGGCAACTTGTCTGAGGACCTGAGGAGTGACTAGCGTACCGGCCATGCCCGACCCCCTCGACACCCACGACCCCCGCGCCGCCCTAGTCCTGCACGCCGAGAACACCCACGTCGTACGAGACGGCCGCCCGATCCTCCAGGAGGTCACCCTCCAGGTCCGCGCCGGCGAGCACTGGGCGCTCCTCGGCGCCAACGGGGCGGGAAAGTCGACGCTGTTGGGCCTGCTGGGCGCCCGCGTGCACCCGACGCACGGCACGGTGGACGTCCTCGGAAACCGCCTGGGCCGGGTGGACGTACGGGACTTGAGGTCGTACGTCGGACATGTGGACCCCCGGCACCCCCTGCACGACCCGCTGACCACCCGGGAGGTGGTCCTCACCGGCGTCACCAACTCGGTGGCCCCGCTCCCGCGTTGGCGGCCGACCCCCGAACAGCGCGACAGGGCGGAGGAGTTGATGGACACCCTGGGCCTCGGCCCGCTCAAGGACGCCCGCTGGCCCACGCTTTCACAGGGCCAGCGCGGCCGTACGCTGATCGCCCGCGCCCTGATGCCGAGCCCCCGCCTGCTGCTGCTCGACGAACCGGCGACCGGCCTCGACCTGCCCGGCCGGGAGCGGCTGATCGGCGCGCTGGGCACCCTCGGCGAGGACCACCCCGACCTGGCGACCGTGTTGGTCACCCACCACCTCGAAGAACTCCCGCCGCACACCACGCACGCCCTGCTCCTGCGCGACGGCCGCACCCTCGCGCAGGGCCCGGCGCCCGAGGTCCTCACCGCCGGCCTGGTCGGCAAGTGCTTCGACCTGCCCCTGGCCCTGGACCGGCACGACGACGGCCGCTGGAGCGTACGCATCCAGCGGCCGACACACTGAGCCGGGCGCCCCTCAAGGCGGCGCCCCTCGAAAACGCGCTACTTGCTCAGGTGCGCCCAGAACTCGTCGAACGACAGCTTCTTGTCCCCGTCGAGGTCCCGGCTCTTGATGATGGACTCGGCGACGGCCTCGGTGACGTTCCAGTCGCCACCCTGCGCGAGGGCGGTCTTGAACTCGGCCGCGGTGATCTCGCCGTCACCGTCCGTGTCGATCCGGTCGAATTCCTTGCGCGCTTCTTCGATGCTGGCCACCGATCCGCCCCTTATCCACTGCTTGCTGTCCTGCTGACGCAGGTCAGACTAACCGCCCGCGGCGACGCGCAGTGCGGCGACCACCCACGCGAAGTCCTCGGCGTGCGGTGGCGCGGCCTGCCGGTTGATCACCGCGATCAGCTCCCGGTAGCGCGCGAGCCGCTCGTCGAACCCGGCCGTCATCCGCTCCAGTACGCCGGAGAGGTCACCGTCGCCGAACAGCTCCCGCAGCGCCTCGCGCGCCTCCGCCGAGTCCGGCGCGACCCCCCGCTCCCGCAGCGGCGCGACCCGCTCGACGAGCTGTCTGGCGAACCACACCGTCTCACCCGGCGGTGAACTCGCCGTCCGGTCCGCCGCGTTGAACTCCACCGCCCGCCGCATCTGCGCCCGGAACGCCGGGTCCTGCAGCATCTCCGCCAACTCCACCCAGGCGTCCACCTGTTCGGGCGTCGGATCGTCGGACAGCTCGACGGCCGTCCGCCGGATCCGCTCCTGGACGTCCGGGTCGACCTCAGGGAGCCCGTGCAGCGTCTCCGCCACGAACTCCTCCATGATCCGCTGCCGTTCGACCGCGGACAACTTCGCCAGCCTGTGCATGAGCTTCATCTCCTCCGTCGTGGAACCCCGTCGTGCGACGCTCGACAACACGGCCCGGACGACCTTCAGCGACCTGATCTGTACGTCGATGGCGGCGACGTGCGTCGCGGCCACCTCCGCGACGGTCCGCTCCCCCGCCAGCACCTCCCGCACCGCGTCGAGCCCGAGCCCGAGTTCGCGCAGGGTGCGGATCAGCTCCAGCCGTGCGGCGCCCTCGGCGTCGTACAGCCGGTAGCCGCCCGCCGAGCGGCCGACGGGGTCGAGGACGCCCTCGTCGGACCAGTAGCGGACGGTGCGGACGGACAGTCCGCTGGAGCGGGCCAGCTCGCCGATGGTGAACAGCCCCGTACCGTGGTCGATCATGTGTCGGAGTCTGGGCCTTCCAGTGGGTGGAGACTCAAGCGGTGCGAGAGAGGACCTCCGGTGGAGACCTTGCGGGACATTCTCGACGGCGCGGCGCGGGGCGTCTTCCCACCGCCGGACGGCCGGACGACGGTCGTCCCCCAGATGTCGCGGCGCGACGCGGGCGTCCTCAACTTCACGGCGCACGCGGTCGTGTTCCTCGACGAGGACCCGGACTGGGTGTACGCACAACTCCGGCGCGTCGACTGCGACATGTACTCGGCGCCGACCCACCCCGCCTTCCTCACCGCCCTGTTGGAACACACGGGCCGCACGGCCGAGACGGTCGACGCGATGCTGGTGGCCCAGCCGCGCGAGGGTGAACTCCCGTTGCCGCTGCGGGAGATCACGGACGCCGGGCACCCGCGGGTGGCGTACGCGCGCAAGCGGCGGGACGACGTACGGGTCTGGCGGGCGGACGGCGGTGTCCTGGTCCTGGGACGCGGGATCGGCAGACGGCTCGAAGTGTCCGTGGAGGTCGACGAGTCCGTGCGCGGCCGGGGGATCGGGCGGCAACTCGTGGACGCGGCACGGTACTTGGCCGGGGAGCCGGTGTGGGCGCAGGTGGCGCCGGGGAACGCCCGCAGTCAGCGGGCGTTCCTGGCGGCAGGCTATCTGCCGGTGGGGTCGGAGCTGTTGATGCTCAGCGCTGGATGACTCCGTGCCATGCCTCGAAGTGCGGGTTGCTCTGGCAGCCGCTCATGATCTCGACCTTGGTGTTCTTGTTCACCGGACAGACGCCGATGACGTACTTGCGGTCGATCCCGCCGGGGAAGGCCACCTCGACCTGGTCGGCCCACTTGTGGGTGTCGCCGATGGTCTTGTTGACGTCGACGCCGCCCGGGGCGTCGATGTAGTAGTTCCAGCCGGACTTCCACCACGTCTTGTACAGGTCGTGGTCGTAGGTCGTGGAGACGTACGGGGAGGGCTGGTTGACCAGGACGTACTTCTCGATGTCGTACTGGCCGTTGACGTCCTTGGGCTTGAAGCCCTCGTTGAAGACGATCTCGGGGCCCCGGCCGTCGGCGCGGTAGAGGGTGCCGCAGGTCTTGCGCCAGACCGGCGCGGGGGTGATCCGGGAGACGTCGACACGCTCGACGGCGGCCTTGATCGGGTCGTCGTACTGGACGGAGCAGTCCTTGGGCGCGGGTGCGGCCGTGGCGGGGGTCGCGGTCGTCGTCGCGAGGACGGCGGTCAGGCAGAGGGCGGCGGCAGCGGCTCGCCGCCGCAGGGAGGTGATGATCATGCCCGGCAGCCTGACGGCTCGGCTCCCGGGGGTGGGGGATCTTCACCCGTACGGCGGCGAGTCAACTGACCCTCGGTCAAGGAGGGTTCAGCGGAAGATGCCGGTGTGGCCCAGCGAGTAGCGGCCCGGCTGGGGGTAGACGGCGAGTCCGTGCGGGCCGGAGCCGACCTTGACGCGGGCGAGCTGCTTGCCGGTGCTGGTGTCGATGGCGTACACCTCCGCGTCGTAACGGCCGGACAGCCACAGGACTTTGCCGTCCGCCGAGACGCCGCCCATGTCGGGGCTGCCGCCCTGCGGGAGGTGCCACTTCTTCGTCAGCTTGTTCCGGGTGAAGTCGAAGATGGAGATGGTGCCCTCGCCCCGGTTGGAGACGTACATCTCGCGGGAGTCGCGGCTGACGTACAGGCCGTGGCAGCCCTTGCCGGTGGGCAGGAACTCCGGTTTGCCGAAGGTCTTTCCGTCGACGATCCACATGCCGTCGGCCATCATGTCGGCGATGTAGAAGCGCTTCCCGTCCGGTGAGATCTTCACGTCCTGCGGCATCGCGCCGTCGAACGGCAGCTTCTGCTGGCCGACGACCTCCATCTTCTCCGTGTCGACCTTCAGGAGTTCGCCGCTGAACTCGCAACTCACGATGAAATAGCGGCCGTCGAGCGAGAAGTCGGCGTGGTTGACGCCGTAGCAGGTCACCGGCACGGTCTTGATCCGCTTCATGCTGTGCGGGTCCCGGAACACCAGCTCGCGGTCCAGGGAGGCCATCACGACCGCGTACTTGCCGTTCGGCGTGAAGTACAGGTTGTACGGGTCGTGGACCTCGACGGGCTTGCCCGCCTTGCCGGTTCGCGGGTCGATCGGCGTGAGGGTGTGGCCCCGGTTGTTGTTGACCCACAGGGTCTTCATGTCCCAGGAGGGGACGACGTGTTGGGGCTGGCGGCCGACGTGCAGGGTGTCGATGATCTCGTACGTCTTCGGGTCGATGACGCTGACCGTGTCCGACTCGGTGTTCGGGACGTACACGCGGGACGGGAAGTCCTTCACGACCGGGGACAGCCGGTTCGGGCGGTCGGCGGCGTACACGTCGTTCGGGTCGAGCACCGGCGGCATGCCCGGCAGCCCTTGCGGGACCGCCTTCTTCACCGGCGCGGGGATGGCGGCCTTCGTGGCCCCGGTGGCCTTCTGGTCCCCGCTCTGGGTGCCGCAGCCGGCCAGGGCCGCGGCGAGGGCGAGGGCGACAAACGCAGGACGACTCTTCAACTGAGCAGCTCCGTGGTGGTGACCGCGCGCAGCCCGCGGCGGCCGAGTTCTTCCAGTACGACGGGGAGGGCGGCGACCGTGTCGCGGTAACCGAAGTGCAGGCTCACGACCGAGCCCGCGCGGGCCTCGCCGAGAACCGTCCGGGCGACCTGGTCGGCGCCGGGTGAGGTGAAGTCGAGCGAGTCGACGTCGTACGACAGGACGTGCGGGTAGCCGGCCTCCCGTGCGAGCCGTACGACCAGCGGGGACGCGCGCGCGGCCCGCGACGGCCGGAACCAGTTCCCCACACCGCCGGTCAGCCGCTTGATCCGCGCGGCACACGCGCCGATCTCGGCGCGCGCCTCGGCCTCGGACATGTCGTTGATCCCGAGGTGTCGCTGCGTGTGATTCCCCAGGTCGTGCCCCCCGTCGAGCACCCGCCGGGCCATCCCGGGAAACTCGTCCAGCCAGCTCCCCACAGCCAGCACGGTCACCCGGGCCCCGGCCCGCTCGACCTCCCCGAGCACCGATCTGGCGATCCCCGGATCACCGGCACCGTGAAAGGTGAGGGCGAGCTGAGGGCGGGTACGCGGCCCGGCCGCGATCTGCGCCGGTTCGCGCGGGAAGGCGCGGGGAGTGGGTACGACGGTGAGGGGGCGCGCGGGCGCGGGACGGGACGGCTCGGCGCGGTCCGGCTCACCGCGCCCGGAACACGCGGCGACGAACACACCCCCGGCGACGAGCCCGGCACCGGCTCGCAACGCGGCACGACGATCGGTCGAAGTCACCTGGCCCATTTAAGGGGGTTGATGACCAAAAACGGGTGATTCACCCGCCCGGGGGCGAGGAGGTGGGGAGGCCACCGGACGCGGCACGGCATCTCGACCGACCATGCGACGAACACATGACCACCCCGGCGAAGCGCCTAGCTGTACGGCAGCAGTGTCGCCGCCGTCCTCTCCCACGCCGCCTTCAGCTCGGCCAGCAACTCCGGCTCGTCCGGGGCGAGGTCGGCCTGTTCGCGGGAGTCGGCCGCGAGGTTGTAGAGGTGGTCGACCCTGTCCTTGTCCTGGTAGTACTTCCAATCGCCGCGCCGCAACGCCTTGTTGGCGCGGACTCGCCAGAACAGGTCGCGTTCCGGGACGACTTCGCCGCGCAGCAGGTAACCGGCGAGGCTCGTGCCGTCGAGGGGGTACGCGGGGTCGGGGCGGGCGCCGGCCAGCTCCAGGAGGGTGGCCGTCCAGTCGGGGGAGAAGTTCGGTTCGTGGCTGACCTGGTGGGGGTCGATGCGGGAGGGCCAGCGCAGGATGGTGGGGACGCGGATGCCGCCCTCCAGGAGCTGGAACTTCTGGCCGCTCAACGGCCAGTTGTAGGAGTAGCGTTCGCCGCCGTTGTCGCTGGCGAAGAGGACGACCGTGTTGTCCTCCTGGCCCGAACGGCGCAGTGCGGCAAGGACTTCGCCGACGGCCGCGTCCAGACTCTCCACCATCTCCGTGTACTTGGCGACGGAACCCCCGTCGTAGTGGTTGAGGGCGGCGACGACGTCGGCCTGGCTCTTCGCCGCCCGGATCTTCGCGGCGATCTCGGCCCCGGTCCCCGCGTCCCCCTCGGCGAGCCAAGGCCAGTGCGGAGTCGTGAAGTTGAGGTTCAGCAGCCACGGCTTCGCGTGCTCGCGGGACACGTACTCGACGGCCCGCTCGGTGAGGACGGTCGTGTAGTACCGCAGGTCCTTGTACTCGGCGTCCCCCTCGAAGAGGTCGTACTCGCCGAGCTGACCCAGCTTGGAGAAGTACTCCAGGACGCCCCCGTGGTTGCCGAAGAACTCGTCCCAACCCGACTTCGTGGGGCTGTAGTCGGGCAGCCAGCCGCAGTGCCACTTCCCGATGAGGGCGGTCGCGTACCCCGCGTCCTTCACCAGCGAGGCCAGCGTGGGGTGTCCGGGCGCGAGCCCCTGCGTACGGTTCCCGATGGGCTCGGCGAGCCCGCCCGGCGTACGCCCCGGATAGCGACCGGTGTAGAGGCTGAACCGGGTCGGCGAGCAGGTCGCGGACCCGGAGTACGCGTCGGTGAACCGCACCCCTTCGCGGGCGAGCCGGTCCAGGTGGGGCGTCTTGATGTGGGGCGCCCCGTACGAGGAGAGGTCGGCCCAGCCGAGGTCGTCGCCGAGGATGACGAGGAGGTTGGGCCGCCGTCCCCCCGCCCGGCGCACGGCTCCGAACGGCCGTTCCGCAGAGGCCGCTTGAGCCTCGCCGGCCGTCCCGGCGACAGCCGTGACCGCGCCACCGCCCACCAGACCACCGAACGCACGACGGGACATCTCAGGCATACGTCAACCTCGGCAAGGGATTCACGAAGGGGAACGTCCCGAGGATGCGGACTCGCACCTCCCCCCATCAACCCCAAGGCGCCCGGTTTCATACGGTGTTCACGAACGCACCTTCAGCAACAGCACGGTCCGCCCGGGCACCGTCACCGCACTGCCCGCCTCGTACACCCGCCCCTCCGACTCCCGCGCCGTGTCCACCACCACCTCGTACCGCTCGGCCCACGGCGCCCCCGGCAGCGTGAACCCCACCTCCGCCGCCCCGGCGTGCAGCACGGCGAGGAAGCTGTCGTCGACGACCGGCTCCCCGCGCTCGTCGCGCCCGGGGATGTCCCGCCCGGACAGATACATGCCGAGCGTGGCGGCCGGGGCGTACCAGTCGCCGTCGGTCATCTCCGCCCCCCGCGCGGTGAACCACGCCAAGTCCCGTATCCCGTCGGCGGACCGGGCCCGCCCGGAGAAGAACGCCCGCCGCCGCAGCACCGGGTGACGGTGTCTCAGCCCGATGAGCCGCGCGGTCAGCTCGGCCAGCGACCGCCACTCGGGCTCCTCCAGCAGCCCCCAGTCGACCCAACTCGTCGCGTCGTCCTGGCAGTAGGCGTTGTTGTTGCCCCCTTGGGTGCGCCCCATCTCGTCCCCGGCGACGAGCATCGGCACCCCGGTGGACAGCAGGAGTGTCGTCATGAGGTTCCTCAACTGCCGTCCGCGCAGGGCGAGTACACCGGCGTCGTCGGTCTCCCCCTCGACCCCGCAGTTCCAGGACCGGTTGTCGTCGCTCCCGTCCCGGTTGCCCTCCCCGTTGGCCTCGTTGTGCTTGCGCTCGTACGACACGAGGTCGCGCAGCGTGTAACCGTCGTGCGCGGTGACGAAGTTGACCGAGGCGTACGGCCGCCGCCCGCCCCAGGCGTAGAGGTCGCTGGACCCGGAGAGCCGGTACCCCATCTCCCGTACGTCGGGCAGCGCGCCGCGCCAGAAGTCCCGTACGGCGCCCCGGTAGCGGTCGTTCCACTCGGTCCACAGCGGAGGGAACGCGCCGACCTGGTAGCCGCCCGAGCCGACGTCCCAGGGCTCGGCGATGAGCTTCACCCGCCGCAGCACCGGGTCCTGGGCGATCACGGCGAGGAAGGGGGAGAGCATGTCGACGTCGTGCATGGAGCGGGCGAGCGCCGCCGCGAGGTCGAACCGGAAGCCGTCGACGCCCATTTCGGTGACCCAGTAGCGCAGGGAGTCGGTGATGAGGCGCAGGACGTGCGGCTGGACGACGTGCAGGGTGTTGCCGCAGCCGGTGTAGTCGGCGTACCGGCGGGCGTCGTTCTGGAGGCGGTAGTAGCCCCGGTTGTCGATGCCCCTGAGGGAGAGCGTGGGCCCCAACTCGCCCGCTTCGGCGGTGTGGTTGTAGACGACGTCGAGGATCACCTCGATGCCCGCCGCGTGCAGGGCGCGGACCATGCGCTTGAACTCGCCGACCTGCTGTCCCGTCGTACCGGAGGCGGCGTAGGCGGCGTGCGGGGCGAAGTAGCCGATGGAGTTGTAGCCCCAGTAGTTGCGCAGCCCCTTCCGCAACAGGTGGTCCTCGTGGGCGAATTGATGGACGGGGAGGAGTTCGACGGCGGTGACGCCGAGCCGTACGAGGTGCTCGATGGCCGCCGGGTGCGCCAACCCGGCGTAGGTGCCCCGGAGTTCGGGCGGGATGCCGGGGTGCAGCCTGGTGAAGCCGCGGACGTGGAGCTCGTAGATCACCGAGTCCGCCCAGGGTGTCTTGGGGCGCTGGTCGTCGGCCCAGTCGTCCTCGTCCTGGACGACGACTCCCTTGGGGACGTGGGGTGCCGAGTCGCGGTCGTCGCGGACGGTGTCGGCGATGTGCTGCTGGGGCCAGTCGCGGACGTGGCCGTACACCTCGGGCGGCAGCCCGAACTCGCCGTCCACGGCGCGGGCGTAGGGGTCGAGGAGGAGCTTCGCCGGGTTCCAGCGGGCGCCGGTCCAGGGGTCCCAGCGGCCGTGGACGCGGTAGCCGTAGCGGCGGCCGGGGCGGACGCCGGGGACGAAGCCGTGCCAGATCTCGTGGGTGAGTTCGGTGAGCCGTACGCGGGTCTCGGCACCAGAAGCGCCGTCGTCGTCGAACAGGCACAGGTCGACGGCTTCCGCGCCGCCCGCCCACAGCGCGAAGTTGGTGCCGCTGACCCCGCCGGGGCCGGTGCGGAAGCGCGCGCCGAGGGGGACGGGGGCGCCGGGCCAGACGGGCGGCACCGAAGGGCGGTGCTCCGCCTCCTCGGTCAGGGGCGCGGCTGGCTCCTGTTCGGCTGTGCTGGACACCGGTCGGCCCCTCTTCGTCCAGTCCGCCGCCGGGCCGCCGCGCCGGTCGGGTACGGCGCGGCGCGGCTCCCCGGCGTGCGGTCGTCGTCCTCCCCCTGTTCTGCCCAGAGGTCACGGCGCCCAGACCGGAGGGTCGCACTCTTGTTTCCCTTTGGGGCCTGTGTCCCTGAGGTGCATCCGCTCGTTGTACTCGCGTGACGTATGGACAGAGACGCGCGGGTGCCGCGCTGGTCGTCGTGGTGGCAGGGCTCGTCGCCGGGTGCACGGCCGGGGACGGGCGCAGTGGGATGGACAGGTTGCTCGGGAAGCCGGCGGCCGCCGAGGACGTGATCCGGGTGACGCCGGACGACGGGGTGAAGGGGGTGGGGGCGGACGGGAAGCTGCGGGTGCGGGTGCCGTTCGGGAGGCTGGAGTCCGTGCGGGTGGCGCGCGTGCAGGACGCGCAGGAGACCCTCGTACCCGGGAAGATCGTGGACGGCGGCGGGAGTTGGCGGCCGGACGACGACCGGCTCGCGCTCGCCGCGCGGTACACGGTGGACGTCGTCGCGCGCGACGAGTCGGGCAACCGGCTGGCGCGGCACAGCACGTTCACGACGTTCGTGCCGGACGAGCGGTTCATCGGGTACGTCGCTCCGGAGAACCGTTCGACCGTCGGCACCGGCATGATCGTGTCGCTGGAGTTCAACCGGGAGATCGTCAACCGCGCGGACGTGGAGCGGGCCGTCGAGGTCACCGCGAACCCTCCGGTGGAGGTGCGTCCGCACTGGTTCGGCGGCGAGCGGCTGGACTTCCGGCCCGAGCAGTACTGGAAGCCCGGCACCGAGGTCACGGTCACGCTGCGGCTGCGGGACGTCGAGGGGGCGCCCGGGGTGTACGGGCTCCAGTCGAAGACGTTCTCCTTCACCGTCGGCCGCAGCCAGGTGTCGCTGGTGGACGCCGCCGACCACACGATGGAGGTCCGGCGCGACGGGCGGCTGCTGGCGACCGTGCCGATCACGGCGGGTTCGCCGAGGACGCCGACGTACAACGGGAAGATGGTCGTCACCGAGATGCTCGACGTGACGCGGATGAACAGCCGGACCGTCGGGTTCGGCGGGGAGTACGACATCCCGGACGTGCCGCACGCGATGCGGCTGACCGACTCGGGGACGTTCCTGCACGGGAACTACTGGGCGCCGTACGCCGTTGGACGGGTGAACGTGAGTCACGGGTGTGTGGGGCTGAGGGATGTGAAGGGGGGTTCGTCGCAGTCTCCGGCGGGGTGGTTCTTCGACCGGAGTCTGATCGGGGACGTGGTGGAGGTGGTCAACAGCCGGGACAAGGTGGTGGCGGCGGACAACGGGCTGGGCGGCTGGAACATGGCCTGGAAGGAGTGGGTCGCGGGGGGTGCGGTCGGGTAGGGAAGGGTGTGTGGGTCCTTTGCGACGAAACGGTGACGTTTACCTGACCAGATGGTCAAATGCCGCCGGTTAGGATGCGCCAGTGATCGCGCGGCGAGCGCGGGGGTGGGGGCCTGACCAGGGGCCTCGCGAGGGGAGAACGACTTGAACGTGCGGCCGATATCGGGGGCGTCGCTGCGAGGCCGGAAGCGGGGGCTGGCGCTGATGTCCGGCGTCCTCCTGCTCGCCGTCACCGCGTGCGGCGGGAGCGGGGACACCGGCTCCGGCGACTCCGGGAAGAACGAGGCGAAGAACAAGCCCGCCGACAGCGCGCAGAGCGCCCAGAGCGAGGCGGTCGTCAGCATCCTTCCGGCGAACGGCGCGACCGCCGTGAACACCAGCGGCACCCTGAAGGTGACCGCGGCGAAGGGCAAGCTGACCGAGGTCGTCGTCAAGGACCCGAAGGGTACGGCGGTCAAGGGCGCGATCTCCGCGGACGGCGCGGGCTGGACTCCGGCCACGCACCTGGCCGCGTCGACGAAGTACCAGGTGCACGCGGTCGCCAAGGACGCGGCGGGCCGCCAGGCGGCCGAGGACTCCACGTTCACGACGCTCAGCCCGAAGAACACGTTCACCGGCAACTTCACGCCCGAGGACGGCTCGACCGTCGGCGTCGGGATGCCGTTCTCGATCCGCTTCACGCGCGGGATCACCGCGCCGGACGCCGTCGAGAAGGCCATCGAGATCAAGACGGTCCCGGCCGTCGACGTCCAGGGCCACTGGTTCGGCAACGACCGCCTCGACTTCCGGCCCGAGCAGTACTGGAAGGCCGGCACGAAGGTCACCGTCAAGCTGAACCTGAACGGCGTCGAGGGCCGCAAGGGCGTCTACGGCGAGCAGGTCAAGACCGTCTCCTTCACCATCGGGCGCAACCAGGTGTCCATCGTCGACGCCAAGAAGCACACGATGGCCGTCCAGCAGGACGGCAAGACCATCAAGACGATCCCCGTGACCACCGGCAAGCCCGGGTACGCCACGTGGAACGGGCAGATGGTCATGAGCGAGAAGTACAAGGTCACCCGTATGAACGGGGACACCGTCGGCTACGACGGCGAGTACGACATCAAGGACGTCCCGCACGCGGTCCGCCTCACCGACTCCGGCACGTTCGTGCACGGCAACTACTGGGGTGGCGACGCGTTCGGGAACTACAACGCCAGCCACGGCTGCATCGGGCTGCGGGACGTCCGGGGCGGGTACGACAGCGACATCGCCGCCGCGTGGTTCTACGACCACTCGATGATCGGGGACGTCGTCGTCGTCAAGAACTCCACGGACCCCGTGGTGAATCCGAGCAATGGGCTCAACGGCTGGAACATGTCGTGGGCGGAGTGGACGAAGTAATTCGTTTCAGTAGCTAGAAGGTGGCCTTGGTGCTGTGAGTCACAGCACCAAGGCCACCGCCGTTAGCCCCCATTAACCTGCTCCCATGACCGTGAATCTCGAAGTCGCCGAAGGCGTCGGTACGCTGCGGCTCGACCGACCGCCCATGAACGCGCTGGACACCGCCACGCAGGACCGGCTGAAGGAGCTGGCCGAGGAGGCCGCGCGGCGGGACGACGTCCGCGCGGTGGTCGTGTACGGCGGGGAGAAGGTGTTCGCGGCCGGCGCGGACATCAAGGAGATGCAGGCGATGGACCACGCGGCGATGGTGGTGCGCTCCCGCGCGCTCCAGGACGCGTTCACGGCCGTCGCGCGGATCCCGAAGCCGGTCGTCGCGGCGATCACCGGGTACGCGCTGGGCGGGGGCTGCGAGTTGGCGCTCTGCGCGGACTACCGGTTCGCGGGCGAGAACGCGAAGCTGGGCCAGCCGGAGATCCTCCTCGGCGTGATCCCGGGCGCGGGCGGCACCCAGCGCCTCGCCCGGCTGATCGGCCCGTCCAAGGCGAAGGACCTCATCTTCACCGGCCGGATGGTGAAGGCGGACGAGGCGCTCGCCCTCGGCCTCGTGGACCGGGTCGTCCCCGCCGACGAGGTGTACACGCAGGCGCACGCGTGGGCCGCGAAGCTCGCGCAGGGTCCGGCGATCGCGCTGCGCGCCGCGAAGGAGGCGATCGACACGGGCCTGGAGACCGACCTGGAGACGGGGCTCGCCGTGGAACGCACCTGGTTCGCGGGGCTGTTCGCGACCCAGGACCGGGAGCTGGGGATGCGGAGCTTCGTGGAGGAGGGTCCGGGGAAGGCGAAGTTCCTCTGACGGCACGGGCGTTGCCGGGCGGGAGGCGGGTGTCGATCGCTAAACCCGATCGGCCTGTGAGGTATCCCCTGCCCGAATTCCCGTACGGCCTCTTGTAATTGACGTGATGTCTCATCCGGGTCCCTCGATGGGGCGGTTTGTGGGAACCTTGGGGTGACCACAAGTCAGCCGTGTCGAGGGAGCCGTCGATTGCCTCCTAGCGAGCCGTCGCCGCAGCTCAGCGGGGGTTTGCCGGACTCCGGCCTGCCACCGTCATATGCCACCGGCCCGGTGGGTACCGGGAGCTTGCGGGGGGCGTATTCCCCCGGAACGGCCACGGACGGCGCTCCGGGCGGCCATGATGGGGGCATGGCGGGGCTGGAGGGTTTCGAACAGCCGCGGGGACACGGGCGTGTGGACGCGGCGCGCTGGTCGCCCGCGGTCGAGGACGAGCGGGCACTGAGAGCGGTGGAGCTGTTCGGCGATCCCACGGAGGCCGAGGTTCCGCTCCCGTCCCGGCCCGAGTCCGCCGCCGCCGCGCGCCGGCTCACCCACTTCGTCGTCCTGCGTGTCTGGAACCTCTCCCCCAAGCTCGCCGAGGACGCCGTCCTCCTCGTCTCCGAGCTCGTCGGCAACGCCGTGCGGCACACCGGCGCCCGCGTCTTCGGTTTGCGTATGCGGCGGCGCCGGGGCTGGATCCGTATCGAGGTCCGCGATCCCTCGCGGGGGCTGCCCTGCCTGATGCCGGTCCACGAACTCGACGTCAGCGGCCGGGGGTTGTTCCTCGTCGACAAGCTGTCGGACCGCTGGGGGGTCGACTTACTTCCGCGCGGGAAGACGACGTGGTTCGAGATGAGGGTGGGGGACAGGTAGTCCCGGGGTTTTTCGAGTCTGTTGATGTGTACGGCTGTTGGTGTGCGGCCGTTGGTGTGCCGGTCAGCCGAGGATCTTCCGTTCGTACGCCACCGCGACCGCCGCCGCCCGGTCGCTGACGCCCAACTTGGCGTACAGGTGGGTGAGATGGGTCTTCACCGTGGCCTCGCTGATGAACAGCTCCCGCGCGATCTCCCGGTTCGACGTGCCCTTGGCGACCAGCGCGAGCACTTCGCGTTCCCGCGCGGACAGGGGTTCGGCCGCGGGGGTGCGGACGGCGCTGACCAGCCGCGTCGCGACCGCCGGCGACAGCACCGTACGGCCTTGCGCCGCCGCCCTGACCGCCGTGAACAACTCGTCGCGCGGGGCGTCCTTGAGGAGGTAGCCCGTCGCGCCCGCCTCGATCGCGGGGAGCGTGTCGGAGTCGGTGTCGTACGTCGTCAGCACGAGGACCTTCGCGCGGGCGCCCTCGCGGGTGAGCCGCGCGATCGCGTCGACCCCGCCGCCGCCCGGCATCCGCAGGTCCATCAGGATCACGTCGGGGTCGAGGACGGCGGCCTTCTCGACGGCCTCGACACCGTTCGCGGCCTCGCCGAGGACGCGGAAGCCGGCCGCCGAGGCGAACATGCCGCGCAGGCCGTCGCGGACGACGGGGTGGTCGTCGACGATGAGGAGGGAGATCGGGGAATCATCGGTCATGGCGGACCAACGGTACGCGAGCCGAGAGTGCCGTGCCCTGGCCCGGCTCCGTCTCGATCGTGAGGGAGCCCGCGATGCGTTCCGCGCGGGCGCGCATGCCGTCGAGGCCGAAGCCTGCCGTGCGGGTGCGTTCGGGGAGGGCGAGGGGGTCGAAGCCGCGGCCGTCGTCGCGGATGTCGAGGATCACCTCGTCGGTGAGGAAGCTGAGGGTGACGCCGAGGCGGGCGGCGCGCGCGTGCCGGGCGGCGTTGGAGAGTGCCTCCTGAGTGATGCGCAGGAGGGTCGCGGAGACCTCGTCGTGTAGTTGCTCGGCGGCTCCGGTGACGGTGAACTCGGCCCGTACGCCCGTGCGTTCACCCCACTCCGCGACCGTGTCCTTGAGCGCCTCGGGGAGCCCCGCGTCGGCGAGCGCGACCGGGGCGAGGTTGTGCACGGAGCGGCGGGCCTCGCCGAGGCTGTGCCGGGCGAGGTCCATCGCGCGGACCGTGTGCTCGCGCGCCGCGTCCGGGTCCGGCGTGTTCGTCACCACCTGGAGCTGGGCGATGATGCCGGTGAGGCCCTGCGCGATGGTGTCGTGGATCTCGGCGGCGAGGCGTCTGCGTTCGTCGGCGACTCCGGCTTCCCGTGCCTGGACGAGAAGTTGGGCGTGCAGCGCGGCGTTCTCGTCGAGGGCCTGTTGCAGGGCGGCGTTGGTGCGTTCGAGTTCGGCGATGGTCGCGGCGCGTTCGTGGGCGCGGCGCTCGTCCTGTTCGGTGAGGTGGGCGATCACCGCCTGGAGCGCGAACTGGAAGAGCAGCAGCGCCATGAACACCGCCCACTGGCCCAGGTTCCGCGGCGGCAGCCCCCCGGCCTGCGCACCGGCCACCGGAACCGCGCTCGCGAACAGACCGGCCCTGCGCCATCGGCCGGGGAGCAGTTCGTCCGAGTCCATGTAGCCGGTGGCCGCGTAGAACGCGAAGAACGGGTTGAGCAGGGTGAGGACGAAGGCGAGCGCCCAGCGCAGGACGTAGTACGCCGTCCCGGCCGGGGAGGGGGTCCGGCCGCGGTTCGGACGGCGGTGGCGGGTGGTGTGCCACCAGAGCTGGAGCAGCAGGGCGACGACGACCAGGCCCGCCGCGGCGTACCGCGCGGCGGGGCCCGCCATCAGCTCGGCGGCGATCGCCGAGAGGACGACGCTGATGCCGAGCATCGCGTACGGGCCCCAGACGTGCAGTTGCTCCCATCGCCGGTCGGTCTGCGTGTCCTGCGCGGTCATGGGCCCAGTCTCCTACTCCCAGCGGAACCAGCGCGCGGCGGCGCCGGTCAGCAGCACGATCCACGCGGCCAGCACACCGAGGTGACCCCAGCCGGGCCAGTCGCCGGCCGCCGCCTGGTTCAGGGCTTCGGCCGCCGCGCCGAACGGGGTGTATCCGACGGCTGTCGCGAGGCCGTGCGGCATCGTCTGGACCGGCATCCACACGCCCGCGCAGAACATCGACGGGAAGAACACGGCGGAGCCGATGGCGCCGGCGACCTTCGTCGTCCGCGACAGCGCGGAGATCACGGCGCCGAGGGCGAGGGCCGCGAGCAGGGTGAGGAGGAGGGCGAGGGCGTATCCGAACGGCTGCCTCGGCAGGGTGACGTCGAAGGCCAGGCGGCCGGCCGCGAGCGCGAGCAGCGCGGAGGCGAGGGCCGCGACGCCGTAGACCAGCATCTGGGCGGCCAGCAGGGCGGAGGGGCGGACGGGGGTCGTGGACATCCGGCGCAGGATGCCGCGCTCCCGGTAGCCGGTGAGGGTCTGCGGCATCGACTGGAGGCCGCCGACGATCAGCCCGAGCAGGACGGCCACCGGTACGTACGCGTCCACGGGGCGCAGGCCGCCGAAGGAGTCGTCCGGCTGCCGGAAGGAGGGGATCGAGCCGAGGATCGCCAGGAGGAGGGTGGGGAAGAGGAGGATCCAGAAGTGGGCGCCGGGTTCGCGGCGGAAGAGGCGGAGCTCGGCTTTGACGACGGCCCCGTCGAAGGTGGGGGCGAGGGGGGTGGCGGGGAACATGGGAGCTGCCTTACGGGAGGCGGGGGTCTGGGGCTGCGCCTGGTGCGGGGACGCCGGGTTCCGGGAGGTGCGGTTGCGCGGGGCCGCCGGGTTCGAGGGGCCCGTGCTCATGCCGGCACCCCCTTCGTGAGGTCCAGGAACGCGTCGTCCAGCGTCGCGTCGGTGACGCGGAGCTGGTGGGCGGTGACGTGGCGGCGGGCGAGGAGGGTGATCACGGCGTTGACGGTCTCGTCGGTGCCGGAGAGGGTGAGGCGGCCGTCCTTGTGCTCGACGGAGGCCAACGCGGGGAGGGCGGCGAGGTCGGTCTCGTCGAGGGGTGCGGAGGGGGTGAAGCTGATGACCGTCGCGCCCGCCGAGCGGCGGATCAGGCCGGCCGGGGTGTCGAGGGCGGCGACCCTGCCCTTGTCGATCACGGCGATCCGGTCGCAGAGGCGCTGGGCCTCCTCCATGAAGTGGGTGACGAGCAGGACGGTCACGCCGTTCGCCCGGATGTCCTCGATCAGCTCCCAGGTGTCGCGGCGGGCGCGGGGGTCCAGGCCGGTGGTGAGTTCGTCGAGGACGACGACCCGGGGGCTGCCGATCAGCGCCAGCGCGATGAACAGGCGCTGTTTCTGTCCGCCGGAGAGCTTCCCGAACCGGGTCGTCAGCTTGCCGGTCAGCCCGAGCCGTTCGGCGAGCGGGCGCCAGTCCGCCGGGCGCGGGTAGAAGGACGCGTACAGCTCCAGCGCCTCCCGTACGGTCAGCTTCGGCTGCAGCTCGCTCTCCTGGAGCTGCGCGCCGAGCCGCTGGGCCACCTTCTCGTGCTCGGCGACCGGGTCGAGGCCGGTGACCCGGACCCGCCCCGCGTCCGGCACCCGCAGGCCCTCCACGCACTCCACCGTGGTCGTCTTCCCGGCCCCGTTGGGACCGAGCACTCCGAAGATCTCCCCCTCCTCGACGGCGAAGGAGACTCCGTCCACCGCCCGGTGGGCGCCGTACGTCTTACGCAGATCCGTGACTTCGATGACGGGCATGGCTCCAGCGTCCCGAACCGCCCCCACCTGCCGCATCGGCCGAAGAGCCGGACCCCGGGTCCTCCGTTCACCCGTTCGGCATCAACCGATCGGCTGATGCGCGGGTAGGACCCGGGAGGCGACCATGGACACGGGCCGTCTTCGGCCGGCCCCCCTCAGTCCACCCCCGCCCGCTCTCCGTGCCACGTCCCCCACAACTCCGCGTACGCGCCCCCGGCGTTGACCAGTTCCTCGTGTGTCCCCAGTTCCGTCAGCCGGCCGTCCTCCATCACCGCGACCCGGTCCGCGTCGTGCGCCGTGTGCAGGCGGTGCGCGATGGCGATGACCGTCCGGTTCTCAAGGACGGCGGCGAGGGCGCGTTCCGTGTGGCGCGCGGTCGTCGGGTCGAGGAGGGCCGTCGCCTCGTCGAGGATGAGGGTGTGCGGGTCGGCGAGCACCACCCGGGCCAGCGCGAGCTGCTGGGCCTGGGAGCCGTCCAGGGCGCGGGCCCCGCCGCCGAGTCCGGCGTCCAGGCCGCCCGGCAGCTCGCCCACCCACTCCCCCGCCCCCACGGCGTGCAGCGCGGCCCACAGCTCCTCGTCGCTCGCGCCGGGTTCGGCGATGCGGAGGTTGTCGCGGACCGTGCCGAGGAAGACGTGGTGCTCCTGCGTGACGAGGACGACCTGACGGCGGAGCTGCTCGGGGCCGAGGTCGGCGACGGGGACGCCGCCGACGGTGACCGACCCTTCCGTGGGCGCGTCCACGCCCGCGAGCAGCCGGCTGAGGGTCGTCTTGCCGGCGCCGGACGGGCCGACGACGGCGAGCCGTTCACCGGGCCGGACGGTGAGGTCGACCCCGCGCAGGACCTCGCCGCCGCGCTCGTACGCGAACCGCACCCCGGTGACGTCGATCCGGTCGTCGGCCGGGGTCGGCGCGTCCTCCTTGCCCGTGCCCGGCGCCTGCGCGATGCCCTCGACGCGGGCGAACGACGCGCCGCTGGACTGGAGTTGCTCGACGCGGATGAGGACGTTGTCGAGGGGTTCGAAGAACTGGCGGGTGTAGAGGGTCGCGGTGACGACCGCGCCGACACTGATCGCGCCGTGCGTGTGCAGGACGCCGCCGAGGATCAGGATCGCCGACACGGGCAGGGTGTACGACACCTCGACGACCGGGAAGAAGACGGTGCGCAGGTAGAGGGTGTGCAGGCGGGTGCGCCGGGACGTGTCGAGTGCCGTGCGGCTGGCCGCCGTACGCCGCTGCGCGAGGCGGAACGCCTCGACCGTGCGGGCGCCGCCGGCGGTCGCGGCGAGGATCTCGGAGACGTCGGAGTCCGCCGCTCCCTGGGCGAGGTAGCCGGTGCGGGCGCGGTTCAGGTACCAGCGCAGGCCGGCCCAGATCGGTACGAGCCCGAGCGCGGCGACGGCGCCGAGGAGCGGGTCGACGAAGAAGACGGCGGCCAGCAGGAACAGGGCCTGCGCGCCGCCGACCATGATCTCGGGCCCGGCGTCGCGCAGGGTCGTCCCGACGGTGCCCACGTCGGCGATGCCGCGCGTGGTGAGGTCGCCGGTGCCGGCGCGCTCCACGACGGACGCGGGCAGCGCGAGCGCCCGGTCCACGAACTCCTCGCGCACGCGGGCGAGCGTCCGCTCCCCGAACCGGTGCGCGACGTACCGCCCCCAGCGGGCGAGCAGCAGTTGGACGACGGCGGCGACGAGGATGCCGAGCGCGAGCCGGTCGACGACGGCGACCCCGGCGCCGCCGCGCACCTCGTCGATGATCCGCCCGAGCAGCCACGGCCCCACGAGTCCGACGACGGCGGCGAGCACGTTGACGCCTACGACGATCCCGAGCGCCCGGCGATCGGCGCGCACCAACCGCCCGACCGCACGCCGCACTTCACGCGCTCCGGCGATGGGCAGCCGCCCAAAGGCCCCGTCGCCGCTCACAGCACGTCCCCTTCCGCCGAACCGGCCCGACCGGCCAACTCCCGGTGCCCCACGCCCTGTTCCGGCACCTGCTGCGCCTCTCCCGCGTCCCGGGCCACCAACTCCCGGTATCCCGCGTCCCGTTCGAGCAGTTCCCGATGCGACCCCACGGCGGCCACCCGCCCCTCCACCACGTACTGCACCCGGTCCACCCGGTCCAGCAGCAGCGGCGACGTGGAGGTCACCACCGTCGTCCGCCCCGCTCTCCCCTCCCGCAGCCGTGCGGCGATGGCCGCCTCCGTGTGGGCGTCGAGCGCCGACGTCGGTTGCACGGCGAGCAGCACCTCGGGGTCGGCGAGCAACGCCCTTACCAGGCGCACGCGTTGGCGCTGTCCCCCGGAGAGGCTGCGCCCCTGTGCGGAGACGGCGGAGTCGAGGCCGTCCGGCAGCCCGCGCACGATGTCCTCGGACGCGGCGGCCCACACGGCCCGCGTGATCTGCTCCACGTCCCGTTCCGATCGCCCCGACACCATCTCGCGCAGGGTCTCGGCGAAGAGGTCGGCCTCGTTGTCGGCGACGAGGATCCGTGCCCGCACCTCGGCCAACGGCACGCGGTCCAGCCGGACTCCACCCCACATCACGTCGGACGGCAGGTACCGTCCGAGCCGGTCGACGATCACGGCGCTGTCGGCGGGACGGGCGCAGACGACGGCGGTCGACTCGCCCGGCAGGACGCGCACGTGGGACACCGGGTCGTACAACTCGGCGGCGTGCGGGGGAGCTTCGGCGGAGGCCGGGTCGGGGTCGGGCTCCAGGGCCAGCAGCCGGACGACGCGCCGCGCGGCGACGACCCCCCGGCTGGTCTGGTATCCCACCTCGACGAGGAAGCCCACCGGGCCGACGAGGACGGCCACGAAGCCGTACACGGAGATGAGTTGGCCGATCGTGATCTCGCCCTGCGCGGCCAGGCGCGCGACGAGCCAGGTCACGACGGACAGGAACAGCGTCGGCAGTCCGACCCCGAGTGCCTGGATCCAGCTCGTCACCGCGCCGACCCGGTAGCCCTGTTCGCGCAGGCGTGCCGAGTCCCGCCGGAACGCGTCCGCGAACAGCCCTTTGCCGCCCAGGCCGTTGAGGACGCGCAGCCCGCCCGCGAGGTCCCCGACGCGCGCGGTCAGCAGCCGCTGGCGTTCGCGGTACTCGGTCTCGGCGCCCTGGAGGCGGGCCATCAACGGCCCCACGACCAGGGCGAGTACGGGCATGCCGGTCAGGACGACGACAGCGAGCAGCGGCGAGATGTCCAGCAGGAGCACCGCGACGACGACGTACACGACGATCGCCCCGAGCCCCGGGCCCAGGGCGGTCAGGGAGAACGCGATGGTCTGGACGTCGCCCACGCCGATGGTGACGAGCTCACCGGCGGCCGTGCGCCGGGGCAGCGCAGCGCCGAGCCGGACGGCCTGGCCCACGACCACCTTCACCGTACGGAAGTTGGCGTCCATGCGCAGCCGCGTCATCGTGCGGTGGCGCATGATGCTGACCCACGCGTTGAGCGCGCCGACCACGAACAGGGCGATGCTCCACCGGACGAGCGCGCCCATGTCGCCGGGTTCGAGGCCCTCGTCCACCGCTCTGGAGATCATCCAGGGCGCCGCGGCGAGCAGGACCATCCACACGGACGCCAGTGCCGCGCCGGCGAGGGCCCTGCCGGGCTGGCACCGGGTCAGCCACCAGAGGTACCCGAGCCCGCCCTTGCAGTCGGGCGTCCCCGGGTCCGCGTACGCGTCGATCACCTGCCCTCCCCCGTGCGGGCCAGGCTGTCGCGCCAGGCGCGGTGCAGGCCGGCGAACCGGCCGGTCCCGGCGATGAGTTCGGCGGGGGTGCCGTCCTCGACGATCCTGCCCCGCTCCATGACGAGCACCCGGTCGGCGATCTCGACGGTGGACAGGCGGTGCGCGATGACGACGGCGGTACGGCCGCGCAGGACCGTCGACATGGCGCGCTGGACGGCCTGTTCGCCGGGGATGTCGAGGGAGCTGGTGGCCTCGTCGAGGATGAGGACGGCCGGGTCGGCGAGCAACGCCCGCGCGAACGCGACGAGTTGGCGCTGGCCGGCGGAGATGCGGCCGCCGCGCTTGCGGACGTCCGTGTCGTAGCCGTCGGGCAGGGCGCTGATGAACTCGTGGGCGCCGATGGCCTTCGCGGCGCGCTCGATCTCCTCGCGGCCGGCGTCGGGGCGGCCGATCGCGATGTTCTCGGCGACGGTGCCGGAGAACAGGAACGCCTCCTGGGTCACCATGACGACGCCGCGCCGCAGTTCGGGGACGGGCAGGTCGCGCAGGTCGACGCCGTCGAGGGTGACGCGGCCGTCCGTCGGGTCGTAGAAGCGGGCGAGGAGTTTCGCGAGCGTCGACTTGCCCGCGCCGGTGGAGCCGACGACGGCGACGGTCTGGCCGGCCGGGAGGGTCAGGTCGAAGCGGGGCAGGATCTCGCCGCCGGTGCGGTAGCCGAAGGAGACACCCTCGAACTCGACGGCGCGGCCCGGGAGTTCGCCCTGCCGTACGGGCAGTTCGCGGGGGTCGGCGGGCTCGGGGACGGACGGGGTCTGGGCGAGCAGGCCGGCGATCTTCTCCAGGGACGCGGCGGCCGACTGGTAGGAGTTGAGGAACATGCCGAGCCGGTCGATCGGGTCGTAGAGGCGGCGCAGGTACAGGACCGCCGCCGCGAGCACGCCGAGTTCGAGCGAGCCGTCCGAGACGCGGTACGCGCCCCACAGGACGATCACCGCGACGGCCGTGTTGGCGATCAGGCGGGAGCCGGTGACGTACCGGGCCATCTCCAGCAGGGCGTCGCCGTTGGAGCGTTCGTGCGTACGGTTCAGGGCCGCGAACTCGGCGTCGTTGACGGCCTCGCGGCGGAACGCGCGCACCGGGCGGATGCCGTTCATCGTCTCGACGAACTTGACGATGACCGAGGCGATCGCCGTCGACCGCTTCGCGTACACGCGGCCCACCCGGCGCCGGTACATCCGGATCATCAGGTACAGCGGGCCGAACGAGGCGACGGCGACCGCGCCGAGGCCGAGGTCCAGCCAGAGCAGCATCGCCGAGATGTACACGAACGAGAGGATGACCGTCACGAGTTCCTGGAGGCCCTCGCTGAGGAGCTCCCGCAGCGATTCGACGTCCGTCGTGGAGCGGGAGATCAGCCGGCCCGAGGTGTACCGCTCGTGGAAGTCGACGCTCAGCGCCTGCGCGTGGCGGAAGATCCTGCCGCGCAGGTCCAGCAGGACGTCCTGGTTGACGCGCGCGGAGGCGTTGATGAACGCGTACTGGAGGGCGCCGGACAGCAGCGCGCAGCCCAGATAGCCGACGCCGGCCGCGATCAGCGGGCCCTTGTCGCCGTCCCGGTACGAGGGCACGGCCGTGTCGATCGCGTACGCCACCAGCAGCGGGCCGACCTGCACGGCCGCCTGCTGCACGAGCAGCAGCAGCGCCGTCAGCGCGGCCCGCGCCTTCATCGGGGCGAGCAGCGACCGCAGCAGCGCGCCCGTCGCGCCGGGTGGCGTGGGAAGGTCGTCCTGGTCGAAGGGGTCGGGCGCGGGGGCCTTGCCGGTGGGCGCCGGGGTGGTCGTGGGGGCGGTCATCGGCGAGCGTCCTCCTGCTCCAGGGGGGCGGTGGGGGGTTCGGCGGGGGCGGGGAGACCGGCGGGCGGGCCTGCGGCGTACGAGTCGTCGGCATCACCGGCACCGGCGAGCCTGTCGATACCGGCATTTCCGTCAGGACCGGCAGCCGGTTCCGTCTCTGCCCCCGCCATCAGATGCGCGTACTCCGCGTTCGTCCGCAGCAGTTCCTGGTGCGTGCCCACCGCCTTGATCCGTCCCTCGGAGAGCAGCGCGACCCGGTCGGCGAGCAGGACCGTGGAGGGGCGGTGGGCGACGATCAGGGCGGTCGTGTCCGCGAGGACGTGCCGCAGGGCTGCCTCGACGGCCGCCTCCGTGTGGACGTCGAGCGCGGACAGCGGGTCGTCCAGGACGAGGAACGGCGGCTGTCCGACGACCGCGCGGGCGAGCGCGAGCCGCTGCCGCTGGCCGCCGGAGAGGCTGAGCCCCTGTTCGCCGACCTGGGTGTCGACGCCGCCGGGGAGGTCGTGCACGAACCCGGCCTGGGCGACGTCCAGCGCCCGCGCGAGGTCGCCGTCCGCGCCGCCCATCAGGACGTTCTCCCCGACGCTGGCGGAGAACAGGGTGGGCTCCTCGAAGGCGACGGCGACCCGGGAGCGCAGCTCCTCGCGGGTCATCTCCTCGATGTCCTCGCCGTCGAGGGTGATCCGCCCGCTCGTGGCGTCGTACATGCGCGGCACGAGCGCGGTGAGCGTCGTCTTCCCGCTCCCGGTCGCCCCGACGAGCGCGAGGGACTCACCGGACCGTATGTGCAGGTCGATATGGCCGAGGACGGGCGGCGACTCGGGATCGGCGTCGGGGTACCGGAAGGAGACCCCCTCGAAGCGCAGCCCGTCACCGATGCCCGCAGACTCCACGCGGGCCGCGCTCGCGGGAGCGTCCCCGGCCGCCGCCGGAACCGCACCCGGCTGCCGGGCCCCGCCGGCGGAGGCCGCCGCACCCTGCACGGAACCACCCGCCGAGCCGTCGGCCCCTCCCCCGCCGTCGGCGCCCCGGACGGCCGTCGGACGCTTCGCCGCAGCGTCGTCCGCCACCCTCCGCGAGGGAACCGTCGCGCCCTTCGCGAGCCCGCCGGCCGCGCCCCCCTCCGCCGCCTCGTCCATCACCTCGAAGTACCGGGCCGTGGCGGTGGCCGCCTCCTGGCTCATCGCGAGCAGGAAGCCGATCGACTCGACGGGCCACCGCAGGGCCAGCGCGGTCGACAGGAAGGCCACCAGCGTCCCCGCCGACAGGTTCCCGTCGGCGACCTGGACCGCCCCCACGACGAGCGCCACCCCGATGGCGACCTCGGGGAGCGTGACGATGACGCCCCAGATCATCGCGAGCAGCCTGCCCTTGCGCAGTTCGGTGCCCCGCAGGGTCCCCGCCAGCTCCTGGAACGCCCGCGCCTGGCTGCGGTGGCGCCCGAACCCCTTGATGATGCGGATGCCGAGGACGCTCTCCTCGACGACGGTCGTCAGGTCGCCGACCTGGTCCTGGGCGAGACGGGCCACGCGCGCGTACCGGGACTCGAAGACGACGCAGACGACAACCACGGGGACCGCGGGCCCGAGGATGACGAGGCCGAGGGTCCAGTCCTGGAGCAGCATGATGACGACGCCGACGACGATGGTGACGGCGTTCACGAAGAGGAAGGTCAGCGGGAACGCGAGGAACATGCGCAGGAGCATGAGGTCGGTGGTCGCGCGCGAGAGGAGCTGCCCGGAGGCCCACCGGTCGTGGAAGGAGACGGGCAGCCGCTGGAGCCGGCGGTAGAGGCCGGCCCGCATCTCCGCCTCGACGTGGGACAGCGGGCGGGCGACGAGCCAGCGCCGCAGCCCGAAGAGCAGCGCCTCGGCGAACCCGAGGAGCAGCAGCCACAGCGCCCCGAGCCAGACCCCGCCCGTGTCGCGGGAGGCGATGGGCCCGTCGACCATCCACTTCAGGACGAGGGGGATGACGAGCCCGACGCAGGAGGCCAGGACGGCGACGAACGCGGCGGTGAAGAGCCGCGCCCGCGCGGGCCGTACGTACGGCCACAGCCGTAGCAGCGTTCGTACGGCCGGCTGTTCCGGGGACCGTTCCTCTGGGGCTGGCTTCACTGACGTCACGTTCGCGAGCCTACGGACCGGCACTGACAACGCCCACCGAGTTTCGGCCGGTGCACACTCGTCCGATGGTCCTACTACCTGCGGTTTCTCCGGGGCCTCACCAGGAACCCCGGGCCGCCCGGGGGTCCGCGTACAGAGATTCCCAAGGGATGGTCAACAAAGGGTTCAGGCCAATTTGTTGATGTGCTCCTGACATAACCCCCACTCTCCTGCCACCCTTCCCCCAACCGCTGCACAGCAACCCCACAGCACCACCACACCAGTTGACCGACGGTCTCCCTGAAGGAGTTCAGTGGTGAGCAGCAGCCCCACCTCCAGACGTACCCCCTACCGCAGAACAGCCGCCGCGGCCCTGATGGGCGTGGCGGCTCTCGTCGCGACGGCGATCCAGTCCGGCGCCGCGACGGCCGCCCCCGAGAAGTCCACGACGAAGACCGAGGCCGTGCAGCTGACCCCGTCCCAGCGCGCGGAGCTGCTGCGCGACGCGGACGCGGGCAAGGCCGCGACGGCGAGGAGCCTGGGCCTGGGCGCCCAGGAGGCCCTGGTCGTGCGGGACGTCGTGAAGGACAGCGACGGCACGACGCACACCCGCTACGAGCGCACGTACGCCGGTCTGCCGGTCCTCGGCGGCGACCTGGTCGTGAAGGAGAACGCGGCCGGCGTCGCGCAGAGCGTCGTCAAGGCGACGAACGCGACGGTGAAGGTCGCCTCCCTCACCCCGAAGATCGCGGCCGGCGCGGCCGAGAAGCAGGCCCTGTCGCGCGCGGCGGCGGAAGGTTCGACGAGCAAGGACGCGGCGCAGGCCCCCCGCAAGGTGGTCTGGGCGGCGAACGGCACCCCGACGCTCGCGTACGAGACGGTCGTCGGCGGCCTCCAGCACGACGGCACGCCGAACGAGCTGCACGTCATCACGGACGCCAACACGGGCCAGAAGCTGTACGAGTACCAGGCCGTCATGAACGGCACCGGCAACACGATGTACAGCGGCTCGGTGACGATCGGCTCGACGCAGTCGGGTTCGACGTACAACCTGACCGACGCGACGCGCGGCAACCAGCGCACGTACAACCTGAACCGGGGCTCCTCGGGCACCGGGACGCTGTTCTCCGGACCGGACGACGTGTGGGGCAACGGGCTGCCGTCCAACGCGGAGACCGCGGGCGCCGACGCGCACTACGGCGCGCAGGTGACGTGGGACTACTACAAGAACGTCCACGGCCGCAACGGCATCCGCAACGACGGGGTCGCGGCGTACTCGCGGGTCCACTACGGCAACGCGTACGTCAACGCGTTCTGGCAGGACTCCTGCTTCTGCATGACGTACGGCGACGGCGCGGGCAACAACAAGCCGCTCACCTCGCTGGACGTGGCCGGGCACGAGATGTCGCACGGCGTCACCGCGAACACCGCGCGCCTGGTGTACAGCGGCGAGTCCGGCGGCCTCAACGAGGCGACGTCCGACATCTTCGGCACGGCCGTCGAGTTCTACGCCAACAACTCCTCGGACGTGGGCGACTACCTCATCGGCGAGAAGATCGACATCAACGGCAACGGCACGCCGCTGCGTTACATGGACAAGCCGAGCAAGGACGGCTCGTCCAGGGACAGCTGGTACTCCGGTCTCGGCGGCCTGGACGTGCACTACTCGTCGGGTCCCGCGAACCACTTCTTCTACCTGCTGAGCGAGGGCAGCGGCACCAAGACGATCAACGGTGTCACCTACAACTCGGCCACCTCGGACGGGCTTCCGGTGACCGGCATCGGCCGGGACAAGGCGGAGAAGATCTGGTTCCGCGCGCTGTCCACGAAGTTCACGTCGAACACCAACTACGCGGGCGCGCGCACCGGCACGCTGGCGGCGACCGGTGAGCTGTACGGCACGACGTCGGCCGAGTACCGCGCCGTGCAGGACGCGTGGGCGGGCATCGCGGTCGGCGCACGCTCGACGGGCGGCGGCGGCACCGGCACCTCGTTCGAGAACGGCACGGTCGTGGCGATCCCGGACAACGGGGCGGCGGTCTCCTCGTCGATCGCGGTGACCGGGCGGACCGGCAACGCGCCGTCCAACCTCCAGGTCTCGGTGGACATCACGCACACCTTCCGGGGCGACCTGGCGGTCAACCTGGTGGGGCCGAGCGGGACGACGTACCTGCTGAAGGCGTTCAGCTCCTCGGACTCGGCGGACAACGTCGTGGCGACGTACACGGTCAACGCGTCGACCGAGACGGCCAACGGGACCTGGCAGCTGCGGGTCCAGGACCAGGCCGCGCGGGACACCGGGCAGATCAACAGCTGGAAGGTCACCTTCCCGTAAGCCGGTGATCTCCTGAACGTCGGGCGCCGTCCCCTCGGGGGCGGCGCCCGATCGTTTCCGGTCAACGCGGTCCGGGGAGTGCGGGGTTCGCCGTTCACGGTGGGGCGGCAGGGGTGAACGGGGCGGCCGGAATGCGACGTTCCGGCACACAGGCCAACGTAAGGACACCGTAAGGGGCTTCTGAGAGACGTAAACCTGGCGTTCACCAACTGGCCTTTTTTGCCGTTGCGTTGCCAAGTCGCTGTTGGGTCTTTACCGAGGTCAGCCCGTTTTACATGCCAGAAACGTTTACCGGACAGGCGGTTTTCGGCCAACATCGATTCAGGGTCCTGACATGTACGCGTCCCCGATGTCACTCTTCCCCCACCCGCCGCACAACTTCACGACTACTCCGGCCGGCAGCCCCAAGCCGACCCGGACTCCCCCACGAAGGAGCTTGTGTGACCCCCGTCTACACGCGTCACAAGCGCACCACGCTGGCCATCGCGACCGCGGTCGCCGCCGGAGCGCTGCTGACCACCGGGCTGACCACGGCCAACGCGACCGACACCAAGGTCGACGCCAACAAGGCCGCCCGGACCCTCGCCGCCGCCCCGCTGTCCCTGTCCGCGCCCGACCGGGCCGCGCTGATCCAGGACAAGCAGGCCGACGCGAGCGAGACCGCGCAGCAGATAGGTCTCGGCACCAAGGAGGCGCTCGTCGTCCGCGACGTCGTCAAGGACGTCGACGGCACGACGCACACCCGCTACGAGCGCACCTACGCGGGCCTGCCGGTCCTCGGCGGCGACCTCGTCGTCCACGCGACCCCGGCCGGCGCCGAGAAGGGCGTCACCAAGGCGACCACGGCCACCATCAAGGTCGCGTCGCTGACCCCGAAGGTCACCCCGGCCACCGCCCAGAAGCAGGCCGTCGGCCTCGCCAAGGCGGCCGGCTCCGCGGAGACCGCGCCCGACGCGGCGCCCCGCAAGGTGATCTGGGCCGGCAACGGCTCCGCCCCGACCCTCGCCTTCGAGACCGTCGTCGGCGGCCTCCAGGACGACGGCACCCCCAACGAGCTGCACGTCATCACCGACGCGGCCACGGGCAAGAAGCTGTACGAGTGGCAGGGCATCGAGACCGGCACCGGCAAGAGCCTGTACTCCGGCACGGTCACCCTGGGCACCACCAAGTCGGGTTCGACGTACAACCTGACCGACGGCACCCGCGGCAACCACAAGACGTACAACAAGGCCCGCTCGACCAGCTCCTCGGCCGGCACCCTGTTCACGGACGCGGACGACACGTGGGGCACCGGCACCGCGTCCAGCTCCTCCAGCGACCAGACGGCCGCCGTCGACGCCGCCTACGGCGCGCAGGTCACCTGGGACTTCTACAAGAACACGTTCGGCCGCAGCGGCATCAAGAACGACGGCGTCGCCGCGTACTCCCGCGTCCACTACGGCAACGCGTACGTCAACGCGTTCTGGGACGACTCCTGCTTCTGCATGACGTACGGCGACGGCGCGGGCAACACCGACCCGCTGACCTCGCTCGACGTCGCCGGCCACGAGATGACGCACGGCGTCACCTCCAACACCGCGGGCCTCAACTACTCCGGCGAGTCCGGCGGGCTGAACGAGGCGACCTCGGACATCTTCGGCACCGCCGTGGAGTTCTACGCCAACAACGCCTCGGACCCCGGTGACTACCTCATCGGCGAGAAGATCGACATCAACGGCGACGGCACCCCGCTGCGCTACCAGGACAAGCCCAGCAAGGACGGCTCGTCCAGGGACAGCTGGTCCTCGACCCTCGGCAACCTGGACGTGCACTACTCGTCCGGCCCGGCGAACCACTTCTTCTACCTGCTGTCCGAGGGCAGTGGCGCGAAGACCATCAACGGGGTGTCCTACAACTCCCCGACGTCCAACGGCTCCACGATCACCGGCATCGGCCGCGCCAAGGCCGTGCAGATCTGGTACAAGGCCCTGACCTCGTACATGACCTCGACGACCAACTACAAGGGCGCCCGCACCGCGACCCTGAGCGCGGCGTCGGCCCTGTACGGCGCCAGCTCCACCGAGTACGCGACGGTCGCCGCCGCGTGGTCGGCCGTGAACGTCAGCTAGTGGTCACGGACAGGTGAACAGGGCGGCACCCGGGACGAAGGCATCCCCGGGTGCCGCTCTACTCTTGCGCCCATGTCCGAACGGCCTTTCTCGTACGACGACGTGGGCGCGACCCGCGACCCCCAGTTCTGCCCTCCCGGCTTCCACCACCTGCGTGAACGCACGCGGCTCGGCGAGGGCGAGGCGGTCTTCCGGCGGGCCTCGGAGGCGGTGCTCACCTGGGAGATGCACCGCGCGATGGGCGTCGGCATCAACGCCTCCGCCGACCGCGCCGCCCTCGACGTGGACGTCACCGTCTCCCTCGCCGGGGTCATCAAGGCGCCCTGCCGGATCGTGTGGACAGTGGAGGAACCCCGCCGCGCCGGCTGGGCCTACGGCACGCTCACCGGCCATCCCGAGTGCGGCGAGGAGTCCTTCCTCGTGGACCGCACGGGGGACGGCACGGTGTGGCTGACGGTGACGGCGTTCAGCAGGGCGGCCAAGTGGTACGCGAAGGCGGGGGGTCCGGCGGTGCGGGGGCTCCAACTCGCCTACGCGCGCAGGTGCGGGAAGGTGCTGAGGGGGCTGTGCGCGCCGGTGTCCGAGTAGGTCACCTCATCAACACGCCTCCCCCTTCCACGACTTCCTCGGACGGCACCGCCACCAGCCCCAACTCCGCGTCCGACGCGAGCAGTCGGTGCGACGGCAGCACCCGTACCGTGTATCCGAACGGCCCGGTCCGGTCCAGCGCGAGCGGCCCCTCGTACGTCCAACCCCCTTCGTCGTCGGGCCCGTTGACCGGTTTCAGGGCGACGGGGGTGGCGTCCGTGATGCGGTCCTCGGGGTCGACGCGGCCGGCGAGGGCCTGCACCTGGACGTCCTCGGGGCCGAGGTCGCCGAGCCGGACGCGGACGCGCAGCGCGAGGGTGGAGCCGAGTTCGGGGGTGGGGGTGGCGGTGGACGTCTCGACGTGGCCGACGGCGACCCGGTGCCAGCCCGCGCGCAACCGGCCCTTCCAGTCGGCGAGTTCGCGGGAGCGGTCGGGGGTCATCGCGCGGTGGGCGAGGGCGGCCGGGGTGTAGAGGCGGTCGACGTACTCGCGGACCATCCGGTCGGCGAGGACCTTCGGGCCGAGCCGGGTGAGGGTCTGGCGGACCATCTCCGTCCAGCGGTCGGGGAGTCCGGCGGGGCCGCGCTCGTAGAAGCGGGGCGTGACGCGCTGCTCCAGCAGGTCGTACAGGGCCGCCGCCTCGATGTCGTCGCGTCGGTCGGGGTCCACGCCGTCCCCGTCGTCGGTGGGGATCGCCCACCCGAAGTCGGGCTCGAACCATTCGTCCCACCACCCGTCCAGGACCGACAGGTTGAGGCAGCCGTTGAGCGCGGCCTTCATCCCGCTGGTCCCGCACGCCTCCAGGGGCCGCAGCGGGTTGTTGAGCCAGATGTCACAGCCGGGGTAGAGCCTGCGGGCCATCGCCATGCCGTAGTCGGGCAGGAACACGATCCGGTGGCGCACCCGGGGATCGTCGGCGAACCGCACCAGCTCCTGCACGAGCCGCTTGCCCCCGTCGTCGGCGGGGTGCGCCTTGCCGGCGACGACGATCTGTACGGGCCGCTCCGGGTGCAGCAGCAGTTCCATCAGCCGGTCGCGGTCGCGCAGCATCAGCGTGAGCCGTTTGTACGAGGGGACGCGCCGCGCGAACCCGATGGTCAGGACATCCGGGTCCAACACTCCGTCGATCCAGCCGAGTTCGGCGGTCCCGGCACCGCGCTGCCGCCAGGACGCGCGCAGCCGCGCACGCACCTCGGCCACCAGCTGCCCGCGCAACTCCCTGCGCAGCGCCCACAGTTCACCGTCGGACACCCCGGACACGTCCCCGATCCGCAGCATTTCGGGCGCGACCCACGTCGGCGCGTGAACGCCGTTGGTGACGGAGGTGATCGGCACCTCGTCCGCGTCGAACCCGGGCCACAGCCCCGCGAACATCTCCCGGCTCACGTTCCCGTGCAGCAGCGAGACCCCGTTGGCCCGCCCCGCCAGCCTGAGCCCCATCACCGCCATGTTGAACAGGTTGGGTTCCCCGCCGGGGTACGTCTCCATGCCGAGGCCGAGGACGTCCTGTACGTCGATCGCGGGGAGTTCGGCGTCGGTGCCGAAGTGGTGGGCGACCAGCTCCCGGTCGAACCGGTCGATGCCGGCCGGGACCGGCGTGTGGGTGGTGAACACGGTGCCCGCCCGGACGGCTTCGAGCCCGGCGGCGAAGTCGAGGCCCTCGGCGCGGAGTTCGGCGATCCGCTCCAGGCCGAGGAACCCGGCGTGGCCCTCGTTGGTGTGGAACACCTCGGGCGCCGGGTGCCCGGTGATCCGGCAGTAGGCGCGCACGGCCCGCACGCCCCCGATGCCGAGCAGCATCTCCTGGAGGAGCCGGTGTTCGCTGCCGCCGCCGTACAGCCGGTCGGTGACGCCGCGCTCGCCGGGGTCGTTCTCCTCGACGTCCGAGTCGAGCAGCAGCAGCGGGACGCGGCCGACCCGCACGACCCAGACGCGGGCGAGGAGACGCCGGCCGCCGGGCAGGGCGAGGCTGACGTGGGCCGGGGTGCCGTCGGTCTCCTGGAGGGGGGCGAGGGGGAGTTCGTGCGGGTCGAGGACGGGATAGTGCTCCTGCTGCCAGCCGTCCCGGGACAGGGTCTGGCGGAAGTAGCCGTGCCGGTACAGGAGTCCGACGCCGACGAGCGGGACGCCGAGGTCGCTGGCGGTCTTGAGGTGGTCGCCGGCGAGGATGCCGAGTCCGCCGGAGTACTGCGGCAGGGCGGCGGTGATGCCGAACTCGGGCGAGAAGTAGGCGACGGCGGCGGGGAGTTCGCCCGCCTCGCGCTGCCGCTGGTACCAGCGTGCGCCGCGTACGTAGTCGTCGAGGTCCCCGGCGGCGGCGTCGAGCCTCCTCAGGAAGCCGCGGTCCTCGGCCAGTTCGGCGAGCCGCTCGGGCCCGACGCCGCCGAGGAGCCGGACCGGGTCGCCGGTCGCGGCCCACCGCTCGGGGTCGACGGCCCGGAACAGTTCGCGGGTCTCCTCGTGCCACGACCACCTGAGATTTCTGGCCAGTTCGGTCAGGGGGCGCAGGGGTTCGGGGAGGACCGGCCGGACGGTGAACCGACGTATCGCCTTCAATTTCCACCTCGTCGCGCGTACAGAGGGGGGACACACCGCGATGTGCGTCTCGTCGTCTCCTCGACGGTAATGGCTCCCCGCGGTCCCGTCCGAAAAACACCGCAACCCTTTGCTCGTCCGGCTCCGGACGATATGGCCGATTCCCTGCCCGTAGGCCACCTTGTGAGGGTCTGCGGCACACGAGAGGGTGCGGGAGAGAGGGGTGCTCGCGGGCGCCGGGCACGGAGGGGACGGGAGCCATGGGGTGGACACGGGCGGGGAGTTCGGGGCTGGTCGCGGTCGCGGTGGCCCTGCTGGTCTCGACGACCGCGCACGCCGTACCCGAGGGGGTCGTGGCGGGTGCGGGCATGTCCGGTTCGGTGGAAGGGAGTTACCTGGTCACGCTGAGAGCGGGGACGAGCGCCGAGGAGGGGCGCGCGGTGGCCGCCGCCTACGGGGCGAGCGTGACCCACGCCTACTCCGCCACGCTGAACGGGTACGCCGTGCACGCGGATCCGCGCCAGGCGCGGCGGCTCGCGGCGGATCCCCGGGTCGCGTCGGTCGTGCAGGACACGCGGGTGAACGCGGAGGCGGGGACGGCGAGCTGGGGGCTCGACCGGATCGACCAGGCGTCGCTGCCGCTGGACGACGCCTATCGGGCGCCCGCGTCGCAGGGGGCGGGGGTGACGGTGTACGTGATCGACACGGGCATCCGTATCAGCCACAAGGAGCTTGCGGGGCGGGCCGGTTACGGCTGGGACTTCGTCGGCGGCGACCGGTACGCCGGGGACGGCCACGGGCACGGTACGCATGTCGCCGCGACGGTCGCGGGGTCGACACTGGGCGTGGCGCGCAGGGCGCGGGTCGTGTCGGTGCGGGTGCTGGACGACTCCGGCGCGGGGACGATCGCGCGGACCATCGCCGGGATCGACTGGGTGACGCGCCATGCGAAGAGGCCCGCGGTCGCCAACCTCAGCCTGGGCGGACCGGCGAACGCGGCGCTGGACGCCGCCGTACGCGCCTCGATCCGGGCGGGGGTGACGTACACGGTCGCGGCGGGGAACTCCGGGCGGCCGGTGGGCGGGTACTCGCCGGGGCGGGTGGCGGAGGCGGTCACGGTCGGGGCGACCGACCGGTGGGATGCCCGGCTGAGCTATTCGAACTACGGTTCGCGCGTGGACCTGTTCGCACCGGGCGGGTCGATCGTGTCCGCGTCGAACGCGAGCGATACGGGGCGGGCGGTGTACTCGGGGACGTCGATGGCGGCGCCGCACGCGGCGGGCGCGGCGGCGCTGTATCTGGCGGATCACCCGAAAGCCACGCCCGCCCAGGTCGCCGGAGAACTCGTCCGGGACGCGGTGAACGGGAAGGTTTCCGGCCGTGGCACGGGTTCGCCGGACAAATTGCTCCAGGTTCCGGCACCTTAGCGAAGGACTGCCGTGACCGGCGTCCTTCACCTGAATGGCGGTATACCCAGGTATTGGACTACGCGCGAGTAGTTAGCTGCGCGCCGGATTGCTCACCCGAATAGTGTGGGAAGGCTCCTGCGGTACTACCCCGCTACTTCTCAGGTATCCGACTCGTACCACCCCGCAGGCCCACCTCCCCACACCCTGCGCCCACCCCTCGTTGACGCGGACAGGAGCGGTCATGCCCGCCACACAACGCCCGTCGGCACCCCCGACACCCCGCCCCGCGCCGGAGCGATCCTCCGGTTCCCGGACGGATTCCCCACCGGCACTCCCCCCACCGCCCCCGGTGACGGGCCGGATACCCGTGCTGGACGTCCGCCCGGTCGTCCAGCGGGGCCTCAGGCCCGCCAAGGCGGTCACCGGCGAGACCTTCGAGGTCTCCGCCACCGTCTTCCGCGAGGGCCACGACGCCGTCGCCGCCAATGTCGTCCTCCGGGACCCCCGGGGCAAACCCGGCCCCTGGACCCCGATGCGCGAACTCGCCCCCGGCACGGACCGGTGGGGCGCCGACATCACCCCGGACGCCCCCGGCCTGTGGACGTACGCCGTCGAGGCGTGGAGCGACCCCGTCTCGACCTGGCGCCACCACGCCCGGATCAAGATCCCGGCCGGGCTCGACACGGAACTGGTGCTGGAGGAGGGGGCGCGGCTGTACGAGCGGGTCCCCGTCGACTCCGGCGCGCTCAGGGTCGCCGTGGCGACTCTGCGCGATGTGTCACGGCCACCCGCCGAACGCCTGCGCGCCGCCCTCACCCCCGAGGTGGACGCGGTCCTCGCCGAACATCCGCTGCGCGAACTGGTCACCTCCTCCCCGGAGTTGCCGCTGCTGGTGGAGCGGGAGCGGGCCCTGTTCGGTTCGTGGTACGAGTTCTTCCCGCGTTCGGAGGGGACGCCGGAGGTACCGCACGGCACGTTCCGTACGGCGGCCCGGCGGCTGCCGGAGATCGCCGCGATGGGCTTCGACGTCGTCTATCTGCCGCCGATCCACCCCATCGGGACGACGTTCCGCAAGGGCCGCAACAACTCCCTCGCCCCGACGGCGGACGACGTCGGCGTGCCGTGGGCGATCGGCTCCCCGGAGGGCGGACACGACGCCGTGCACCCCGCGCTGGGGACGCTGGACGACTTCGCGTGGTTCGTGAGCCGCGCCGCCGAGCTGGGACTTGAGGTCGCCCTCGACTTCGCGTTGCAGTGCTCGCCGGACCATCCGTGGGTCGCCGAGCACCCGGAGTGGTTCCATCACCGCCCGGACGGCACGATCGCGTACGCGGAGAACCCGCCGAAGAAGTACCAGGACATCTACCCCATAGCGTTCGACGCGGACATGGACGGCCTGGTCGCGGAGACGCTGCGGGTGCTGCGGCACTGGATGGCGGTCGGCGTACGGATCTTCCGCGTCGACAACCCGCACACGAAACCGGTCGTGTTCTGGGAGCGGGTCCTCGGCGAGATCGGCCGCTCCGACCCGGACGTCGTCTTCCTCGCGGAGGCGTTCACCCGGCCCGCGATGATGCGCACGCTCGGCGAGATCGGCTTCCAGCAGTCGTACACGTACTTCACCTGGCGCAACACCAAGGCCGAACTCACCGAGTACCTCACGGAGTTGTCGCGGGAGACGGCCGCCTCGATGCGGCCGAACTTCTTCCCGAACACCCCGGACATCCTGCACGAGTACCTCCAGCACGGCGGCCGTCCGGCGTTCGAGGCGCGCGCGGTGCTCGCGGCGACGCTCTCGCCCTCGTGGGGGATCTACAGCGGCTACGAGCTGTGCGAGAACACACCGCTGCGGGCGGGCGGCGAGGAGTACCTCGACTCGGAGAAGTACCAACTCCGTCCGCGGGACTGGCGGTCGGCGCCCTCGATCGCGCCGCTGATCACCCGGCTCAACGAGGTGCGCCGGTCCAGCCCGGCGCTGCGGCAGCTCAGGAACCTGCACTTCCATCACGCGGACCAGGAAGCGGTGATCGCCTACTCGAAGACGTCCGGGTCGAACACCGTCGTGACGGTCGTCAATCTCGACCCCCACCACACCCAGGAGGCCACGGTCTCGTTGGACATGCCGCAACTCGGCCTGGACTGGCACGAGTCGGTGCCGGTACGCGACGAGCTGACCGGCGAGACCTATGACTGGGGCAGGACCAACTACGTGCGGCTGGACCCGGGTTCGCGTCCCGCGCACGTGTTCACGGTCCTGCGACCGTCCCACCCGCAGATCGGAGGGTCAGCCACACGATGATGGTCAACGAGCCCGTACAGGACACCTTCGAGGACACCCCGGCCAAGGACCGCGACCCCGAGTGGTTCAAACGCGCGGTGTTCTACGAGGTGCTGGTCCGCTCCTTCCAGGACTCCAACGGCGACGGCGTCGGCGACCTGAAGGGGCTGACCGCCAGACTCGACTACCTCCAGTGGCTGGGCGTCGACTGCCTCTGGCTGCCGCCGTTCTTCAAGTCGCCGCTGAAGGACGGCGGTTACGACGTCGCCGACTACACGTCGGTGCTCCCGGAGTTCGGTGACCTCGCCGACTTCGTGGAGTTCGTGGACTCCGCGCACCAGCGCGGGATGCGCGTCATCATCGACGTCGTCATGAACCACACGAGCGACCAGCACCCGTGGTTCCAGGAGTCCCGCAAGGACCCCCAGGGCCCGTACGGCGACTACTACATGTGGGCCGACGACGACAAGCAGTACGACGAGGCGCGGATCATCTTCGTCGACACCGAGGTCTCCAACTGGACCTTCGACCCGGTCCGCAAGCAGTACTTCTTCCACCGGTTCTTCTCCCACCAGCCGGACCTCAACTACGAGAACCCGGCCGTGCAGGACGAGATGATCTCGGCGCTGAAGTTCTGGCTCGACCTCGGCATCGACGGCTTCCGGCTCGACGCCGTGCCGTATCTGTACGCCGCCGAGGGAACGAACTGCGAAAACCTTCCTGCAACCCACGAGTTCCTCAAACGGGTCCGCAAGGAGATCGACGCGCAGTACCCGGACACCGTGCTGCTCGCCGAGGCCAACCAGTGGCCGGAGGACGTCGTCGACTACTTCGGCGACTACTCCTCCGGCGGCGACGAGTGCCACATGGCGTTCCACTTCCCCGTCATGCCGCGCATCTTCATGGCGGTGCGCCGCGAGTCGCGCTACCCCGTCTCCGAGATCCTCTCCAAGACGCCGGCGATCCCCTCGAACTGCCAGTGGGGCATCTTCCTGCGCAACCACGACGAGTTGACGCTCGAAATGGTCACCGACGAGGAACGCGACTACATGTACGCGGAGTACGCGAAAGATCCGCGGATGCGCGCCAACATCGGTATCCGGCGCAGGCTTTCGCCCCTCCTCGACAACGACCGCAACCAGATCGAGCTGTTCACCGCCCTGTTGCTGTCCCTGCCCGGCTCGCCGATCCTCTACTACGGCGACGAGATCGGCATGGGCGACAACATCTGGCTCGGCGACCGGGACGCGGTCCGCACGCCGATGCAGTGGACGCCGGACCGCAACGCCGGTTTCTCGTCCTGCGATCCGGGGCGGCTGTACCTCCCCACGATCATGGACCCGGTCTACGGCTACCAGGTCACCAACGTCGAGGCGTCCATGTCGTCGCCGTCGTCGCTGCTGCACTGGACGCGCCGGATGATCGAGATCCGCAAGCAGAACAAGGCGTTCGGCCTCGGCTCGTTCACCGAACTCCCGTCCAGCAACGCGGCGGTGCTCGCGTTCCTGCGGGAGTACGACGACGACCTCGTCCTGTGCGTCCACAACTTCTCCCGCTTCGCGCAGCCCACCGAGCTGGACCTCAGCCGCTTCGGCGGACGCCACCCGGTGGAGCTGTTCGGCGGGGTACGGTTCCCGGCGGTCGGTGAACTCCCGTACCTGCTCACGCTCGCGGGACACGGCTTCTACTGGTTCCGGCTGCGGGAGAACCCTGCCTAGAACCTCCGGGCGGGGCGGTTTCCCCCGCCCCGCCCGGGGCACGCATCACTAAACCCCTACCCCTCACGACCCGTTCAGGTCCCCGGGGAAAGGACGACGTCATGGCGGACACGGCTCTGCGCCCCGGCCCCGACCTGCTCACGTCGCTGGCCCCCCTGCTACGCGAATGGCTGCCCCGCCAGCGGTGGTTCGCCGGGAAGGGCCTGCCGGTGACCGGGTTCACCCCGGTCGCCGTGACCGAGCTCCTCCCGCCGTCCGGGCGCCTCTCCCTGCACCACATCCTCGTCCACGCGCGGCAGGGCACGGGCCCCGGCGACTGCTACCAGCTCCTCGTCGCCGCGCGCGACACGCTCCCGCCGCACCTCGCGGGCGCCCGCATCGGCGAGGTCGACGGGCATACGTACTACGACGCCCTGCACGATCCCTGGCCCGCCGAGATCCTCCTCGAAGCGATCCGCTCCGAGGCCCGGGTGGGCGCCCTGCGTTTCTCCCGCGTCCCCGGCGCGGACATCCCGCCCGACCTGGTCCCCCGCCTGGTCACCGCCGAACAGTCCAACTCCTCGGTGACCTACGGAGATACGTTCATCCTGAAACTGCTGCGCCGGGTCCTCCCCGGTGTCAACCCCGACCTGGAGCTACCCCTCGCCCTCACCCGCGAGGGCTGCGACCGGGTCCCGGACCCCGTCGGGTGGATCGGCGCGGAGGTCGGCGGGGAGGCGTGGGTCCTCGGCGTGGCTCAGAAGTATGTCGCCGGGGCGGTGGACGGCTGGGAGCTGGCCTTGCAGGGGGTGGGGAAGGAGCCGGGGGAGTTCGAGGTATGGGGGTACGACGGCGGCGGGGGGTACGACTTCGCCGAGGACGCCCGTGCCCTCGGCCGCGCGACCGCCGAGGTGCACCAGGCCCTCGCCCGCGCCCTGCCCACCGCCACCCTCGGACAGGCCCAACTCCAGCCGCTCGTCGAGGGGATGACCGAGCGGCTGGAGGCGGCCGTACAGGCGGTGCCGTCGCTGCGGCCGTACGAGGTGGGGTTGCGGACCGCGTTCGGGGCGCTCGGGGAGCTGGCCGCCGAGGGGCACACCTGGGTGGCCCAGCGGATCCACGGTGACCTGCATCTCGGGCAGTGCCTGCGGACACCCGGCGGGAAGTGGCTGCTGATCGACTTCGAGGGGGAGCCCGCGCGGCCCCTCGCCGAGCGGCGGATGCCGCAGCCGGCGGTGCGGGACGTCGCCGGGATGCTGCGGTCGTTCGACTATGCCGCGTACTCGGCGGAGCCGCCCGCGCCGCAGTGGGCGGCGGCCTGCCGGGCGGCGTACTGCTCGGGGTACGCGGAGGTGACCGGCGCGGACCCGCGGACCGACCCCGTGCTCCTGCGGGCGTACGAGACCGACAAGGCGATCTACGAGGTCGTGTACGAGGCCCGGCACCGGCCCGACTGGCTGCCGGTCCCCCTCTCGGCGATCCGGCGGCTCGCCGCACACGAACTCACCTGAATCCCCGACTCCCCAGGAGGCCCCACCCGTGACGTCCGGTGCGCCGAACCCCAGGAAGAAGGCGGCTGCCGCGAAGAAGGCGGCCTCGAAACAGCCGCCCGCGAAGAAGCCGGCGTCCGGCGGCGCGGGGGCACGCAAGAGCGCGGAGACTACGGCGAGTTCGCAAACGCCCCCGCGCGAGCAGACTCCGCGGCCCGCCCACCTCTTCGACCCCGCCGTCCCCCGCCCCGACCAGGACCGCCTGCTCACCGGCACCCACCACGACCCCCACTCGGTCCTGGGCCCGCACCCCACCCCCACCGGGGAGACGGCCGTGCGCGCCTTCCGCCCGTACGCCCGCGCGGTCACCGCCGTCACGGCGGACGGGCTGCGCCACCCGCTGAAGGACGACGGCAGCGGCTTCTTCTCGGTCCTCCTGCCCGGCGCGACGCCCCCGCCCGCGACCACCGCGTACCGCCTGCTGGTCGAGTACGACGGCACGACGCACGACACGCACGACGCGTACCGCTTCCTCCCCACCCTCGGCGACCTCGACCTGCACCTGCTCGGCGAGGGCCGCCACGAGCAGCTCTGGACGGCGCTCGGCGCGCACCCCACGACGCAGGACGGCGTCACCGGCACGCGGTTCGCGGTGTGGGCTCCGAACGCGCGGGGCGTCCGGATCGCCGGGACCTTCAACTTCTGGGACGGCACCGGCTTCCCGATGCGCTCGCTGGGCTCGACCGGCGTCTGGGAGCTGTTCGTCCCCGGCATCGGCGAGGGCGAGCTGTACAAGTTCGAGATCACCCGCCCCGACGGCTCGAAGACGCTGCGCGCCGACCCGATGGCCCGCCGTACGCAGACCCCGCCGGAGACGGCGTCGGTCGTCACGGCCTCGCACTACGCGTGGGGCGACGAGCAGTGGCTGGCGCAGCGCGCCGAAACCCCGGTCCACGAGGCCCCGTTCTCGGTGTACGAGGTCCACCTCCCGTCCTGGCGCCCTGGCTTGACGTACCGTCAGCTCGCCGATCAACTCCCTGCCTACGTCAACGACCTGGGCTTCACGCACGTCGAGTTCCTGCCCGTCGCCGAGCACCCCTTCGGCGGCTCCTGGGGCTACCAGGTCACCGGCTTCTACGCCCCCACCGCCCGCCTGGGCACCCCCGACGACTTCCGGCACCTGGTGGACGCCCTGCACCGCGCGGGGATCGGCGTCCTCATGGACTGGGTGCCCGCCCATTTCCCGCGCGACGACTGGGCGTTGGCGGAGTTCGACGGGCGGCCCCTGTACGAGCACGAGGACCCGCAGCGCGCCGCGCACCCCGACTGGGGGACGCTGGAGTTCGACTACGGGCGCCGCGAGGTCCGCAACTTCCTGGTGGCGAACGCCGTCTACTGGTGCGAGGAGTTCCACATCGACGGGCTGCGCGTGGACGCGGTCGCCTCGATGCTGTACCTGGACTACTCGCGCGAGCCGGGCCAGTGGTCGCCGAACGCGTACGGCGGCCGGGAGAACCTGGACGCGGTGGCGTTCCTCCAGGAGATGAACGCCACGGTGTACCGCCGTTGTCCGGGCGTCGTGACGGTCGCGGAGGAGTCGACGGCCTGGGACGGCGTGACGCGCGCGACGGACTCCGGGGGCCTCGGCTTCGGCCTGAAGTGGAACATGGGCTGGATGCACGACTCGCTGGGCTACATGGCGCACGACCCGGTCCACCGCGCCTACCACCACGGCGAGATGACGTTCTCGATGGTGTACGCGTACAGCGAGAACTACGTGCTGCCGATCTCCCACGACGAAGTCGTGCACGGCAAGCGGTCGTTGGTGTCGAAGATGCCGGGCGACTGGTGGCAGCAGCGGGCCAACCTGCGCGCCTACCTGGCCTTCATGTGGGCCCACCCCGGCAAGCAACTCCTCTTCATGGGCCAGGAGTTCGCGCAGGGCGCGGAGTGGTCGGAGGCGCACGGCCCGGACTGGTGGCTCCTGGACCCGGCGTACGGCGCGGAGGCGGACCACCGGGGCGTCCGGGACCTGGTCCGCGACCTCAACGCGGCCTACCGTACGCACCCTTCGCTGTGGCAGCGCGACACGACGCCGGACGGCTTCGAGTGGCTGGTCGGCGACGCGGCGGACGACAACGTGTTCGCGTTCCTGCGCAGGTCCGCCGACGGCACCCCCCTCCTGGCGATCACCCACCTGTCCCCCGCGGTCCGCCACGACTACCGCATCGGCGTCCCCGCCGAGATCCCGGCCTGGCACGAACTCCTCAACACGGACGCGGTGTTGTACGGGGGCGGCGGGGTCGCCCACCCGGACGCCCTGAAGCCGGAGTCGACCCCGTGGCACGGCCGGGCGGCGTCCCTCACCCTGACCCTGCCCCCGCTGGCGACGATCTGGCTGCGCCCGGCATAGACGTCATCCCTCCTTCTTCGCCCCGAACATCACCCGCCGCAACGCCGCCAGCAGCCCCTTCCCCTCGCCCCCGGCCTCCCGCACCGGCTCCGCCCGCCGGACCACCGTCCCCGGCGCTAGCTCGTACCGCACCGGCAGCACCCGCAGCCCCCGCACGACCGCGCCCGATCTCCAGGGCAACTGGTCGTGCGGGAGGGCGAGTTCGAGGGTGGCGAAGTGGTCGAAGAGCTTGCCGACGGCCGTGGTGACGATCAGCATCCCCAACTCCCGCGCGGCGGTGGGGCACTGGTGGGGCCCGGCGCCCCAGCCGAGGTGCGCCCGGGTGGAGACGGTCGACCCCACCATGTGGGAGGCCCCGATCTCCAGCAGGTCCTGGTGCGCGGCGGCGGCCGAGGGGCACACCACGTCCCCGGCCCGGATGAGATAGCTCCCGAGCCCCATGTCCCGCGCCGCGAACCGGAAGCACATGTTGGCGACCGGCGGGTTGGCGAGGGCCGCGCGGTTCACGGTCTCCCCCAACTGCCCGGCGGACAGGCTGCGCCGGACGGTCGCGTTGCCCCGCAGCACTTCGAGGAGCGTGTTGAGGACCATGTTCCCGGTGATGTCGTTCAGGTAGACGGCGTGCATGAACAGCTCCCGCCCGAGCTGCTCGTCGCTCAACTCCGGGTCGGCGAGCAGGAGATACGACGTCAGGTCGTCGCCCGGCCGGGCCCGGCGGTGCGCGGCGAGCCGGGTGAACGCGCCGAGCGCGCGGGCCGTGGCGAGCCCGGCGTCGGGTCCGCCGTCGAGCATCCGCCACAGGTCCATGACGAGTTCGTCGCCGAGGTCGACGGGGCAGCCGAACAGCTTGGTGGTGACCATGAGGAGCAGTGGCCGCACGTACTGCGCCCCGAGGTCCGCGTGCCCGGTCGCGCCGGACTCGGCGGCGAGCATCGCGACCAGCTCCCCGGCGTACTTGGCGACCGCCGAGCGCAGTTCCCAGCCCTCGGGGCTGCGCGCGTTCTGGAAGGGGCCGAGGGCGGTGTGCAGGACGCGCCGGGTCGCCTGGTGCTCCTCGTCGTCCATGAACATGGTCTGCCGGACCTCGTACCCGGCCAGCAGGGGCCAGTCCGCGGGGAGTTCACCGTGCGCGCGGGCCCGCCAGTAGCGGACGTCGCGCCGCCACTGGCTCTCGTTGCGCAGCACCTCCAGGACGTCCCGGTAGTCCAGGACGAGCCACACCGGGACCCCCATCAGGCCGACGGGTGCGACGGAGCCGTACGTGCCGCGCAGCCGGGTGTAGACGGCGCCGGGGTCGGCGTCGAACTCGGCGGTGAGCAGCGGCTCGACGGGCAGGGAGTCGAGGGTGGGCGGGCCGGCCGGTGGGGTGGGGTGTGCGGGGGTGTTCATAGTGCACACGCTTACCGCACCGGCCATGCACGCGCAGTGACGCTCACATGAACTGTTACGCCGGTGTGATCCCGCGCGGCGCGAGCGTCTCCGCAAGCGCTTGCGGCAGTGCTTTGGTATGGACCACGCCGAGCCGTTGGGTGGCCCGGGTGAGGGCCACGTACAGGTCACTGGTGCCGTACTCGCCGGGTTCGACGACGAGCACGGAGTCGAATTCGAGGCCCTTGGACTGCCGGGGGTCCAGCAGGACGACGGTCCGGGTGAGGTCGGGTTCCTCGCCGGCCGTCACCCCGTCGAGCCGGGCGGCGACAGCCGCGTGCAGGGCGCGCGGCGCGATGACCGCCAACCTGCCCTCCTCCGGGGTGAGTTCGGCAACGGCCTTGTCGACCACGGCCGTCAGGTCCTCGGCGAGCCAGGACCAGGGCCGGACCCCCGTGGCCCGTACGGACTTCGGCGGTTCGAAGTCCGGCCGCTCGGCGCGGACGACGGCCGCGGCGACGTCCATGATCTCGGCGGGCGTGCGGTAGTTGACGCCGAGCCGGGCGTGTGTCCAGCGGTCCTCGACGTACGGTCCGAGGATGCCCTGCCAGGAGCCGACGCCGGCCGCCTCGGCGGTCTGTGCCGGGTCGCCGACGAGGGTCATCGAGCGGGTGGGGCTGCGCCGCATGAGCAACCGCCAGGCCATCGGGGAGAGTTCCTGCGCCTCGTCGACGATGATGTGCCCGAACGCCCAGGTCCGGTCGGCCGCCGCACGCTCGGCGGCGCTGCGGACGTCCTCCTCCTCCTGCCGCTCGGCGAACCGCTCGGCGTCGATGATGTCGTGCGCCGACAGCACCTCGGAGTCCTCCTCGTCCTTGTCGTCGAACTCGTAGGTCCGGGAGGCGTAGGAGACGTCCAGCACGCCCTGCGCGTAGGCGACCTGCTCCTCCCGCTCCAGCTCGGCCAGCTCCCGCGCCCGGCGTTCGTCCACGCCGAGGAGTTCGGCGAGTTCGTCGAGCAGCGGGACGTCCCCGACCGTCCAGGCCCGGGTGACGGGGCGGCGTACGGCGTCGGCGTCCTCGTCGGGGAGGTAGGCGTCGGGCTCGGCGAGGAAGTCGGCCAGCACCCGGCGCGGGGTGAGCAACGGCCACAACCGCTCGATCGCGGACCAGACTTCGGGGTTCTCGGCGAGTTCGTCGCGGATCTGCGTGAGGTCGCTCGCGTCGAGGAGGCTGCTCCCGTCGTAGGGGTCGGTGCCGACGCGTTCGGCGTACATCTCGGTGAGCGTGTTGAGGATGTGGCCCTCGAAGTGCTCGCGGGCCGCGTTGTGCGGGAGGCGGGCGGCGCGGGTGCGTTCGCGGGCGACCTTCACCAACCCGTCGTCCAGCATGAGGACTTCGCGGTCGTGGACGACGGCGATGACCGGGTCGGGCAGTGCCTGCCGGTCGCGGACGACGGCGGCGAGGACGTCGGCCATGCCCGAACGGCCTTTGATTGCCGCCGCCTCGGGCGTGTCGCCGGCCGTCGCCTTCACGCCCGGGTACAGCTCGCCGACCGTCGCGAGGAGCACGCCGGTCTCGCCGAGGGCGGGCAGCACCTCGCCGATGTAGCCGAGGAAGGCGGGGCCCGGGCCGACGATCAGGACGGCCCGCTTGGCGAGCAACTCCCGGTGCTCGTACAGGAGATAGGCCGCGCGGTGCAGGGCCACGGCGGTCTTGCCGGTGCCGGGGCCGCCCTCGACGACCAGGACGCCCTTGTGGGGCGCGCGGATGATCTCGTCCTGTTCGGCCTGGATGGTCTGCACGATGTCGTTCATCCGGCCGGTGCGGGCCGCGCCGAGGGCGGCGAGCAGGACGGCGTCGCCGGTCGGGTCCTCGTGGCCGGTGCGCTCGTGGTCGCCGAGGTCGAGGATCTCGTCGTGCAGCGCGGTGACCGTACGGCCGTCGGTCGTGATGTGCCGCCGCCGGCGCAGGCCCATGGGGGTGTGGCCGGTGGCGAGGTAGAAGGGGCGGGCGACGTCGGCACGCCAGTCGACGAGGACGGGGGTGCGTTCGGCGTCGTCCAGGCGCAGCCCGATCCGGCCGATGTGGTGGACCTCACCCCCGGTGAGGTCGATGCGGCCGAAGCACAGCGAGCCGTCGACCGCGTTCAGCGCGGCGAGCAGGCCCGAGCGCTCGGCGACCAGGATGTCCCGCTCCAGCCGCGCCTGCATCGGGGTGTTGCCCTGGGCGAGGGCGGCGGTGACGGAGGTCTCGGTGTCGCCGCGCAGGGCGTCGACCCGGGCGTACAGGCCGTCGACGAATTCCTGTTCCGCGCGCATTTCACCGTCTTGAAAGTCGGTGTTTGACAATTCCACTCCCGGCCGGATATACTGTGCTCGTTGAGCTTCTTCTGTGATTTCCGCGAAGGAAGTCACGAACCATTGAATATACGCCGTGAAAACCCCCGAGCGCAATCTCGCTCGGGGGTTTTCGCGCATTCCGGCCGCGGTCAGTTCCTCGGCTTCGCCGAGAGCTCCGCGCCCTGCCGGTAGCCGGGCTTCGCCAGGTGGATCACGACGTGGCTCGCCGCCGGGACGTTCGCCGTGCCGCCCGGGCCGCCGCACATCGACTTGCGCTCGTTCGCCGTCATCGGGCGGGGGTCGAACGTGGTCGTCGAGAACTGCATCTCGTCGGGGTCGTACTGGGTGAGGGTCGGATAGACGTACCACTCGTAGTGGCCGTGGCGGCGCTTCGGATAGTTGATGACCATCCGGCCCGAGACCCGCTGCATCGCGGGGGCGATCGTCACCGCGCCGATCGAGTACGGCGGCACCTCACCGTTGACCTCCTCGGTCTCCGACGTCGAGTACGCCCAGGTGTGGCTGTAGCTCGTCTCGATCGACGCGGTGAATATCTGCGACAGGCCCGCCTCGACGCCCGCCGAGACGCTGATGCTGTTCTCCTCCGTGCGCCCCTCCGTCGTCTGGCGGCCGACGCCGACCTTCGCGGAGCAGGCGTGCACGGTCGTGCCGACCTGTCTCGCCGGGCCGGTGAACACCTCGCGCTTCGCCGGCTCGAACCGGCAGCGGTCCGCCTTGCCGAGGCCGTCCACCTTCTGCTCGCAGGAGGTGAGCAGCGCGGAGGGGTCGTACCAGTTGTCGTCCGCGGCGCTCGCGCCGTGCGCGCCGGCCAGCAGTCCGCCGGTCGCGGCGAGCGAGGCGACAGCGGCGAGCACGGAGTTGCGCAACGCGTGTCCCATGAAAAGCGACTTCACGTGGGGGGCCTTTCCGGAGTGGGGGGCTGCATTCCCGTGGGAGGGCTCCCACGGCGATGTGCTTGAAACATATAGGACCCACTCCGGGCGGCCAAGTAAAACAAACACAAAGCCGTATCGTTCAATGTTTATGCACTCTCGAGCAGAAACACCTCCTCCAGTTCGGCCAGCAACTTCCTCTTGGCCCGCGCCCCCACCATCGCTTTCACCGGTTCACCGCCCCGGAAAACGATGAACGTGGGCATGGAAAGGACTTTGTACGTCTGCGTCGTCAACGGATTGGCGTCCACGTCGAGTTGTACGACCTTGAGCCGCTCACCCGCCTCCTCCGCCAGCGCCTTCAGCACCGGCTTCATCTGATGGCACGGCGGGCACCACCCGGCCGTGAACTCCACCAGCACCGGCAACTCCGCCCCGATCACCTCGTCCACGAAATTCCCGTCCGTCACGTCGATGACCATTCCCGGCCTCCCAGTTCGCATTCTGGATCTCCCTTTCCGGCGGCGAGCGCGTCCATGGCCTCCTCCGCCCGCGCGAGCTGTCCGGCGACCTTTTCCCTGACGGCCCCCAACTCGCCGATCAGCGCGTCGAGTTCCGCCAGCTTCCGCCGATAGACGGCCAGCGACGCCGGACACGAATCCCCCTCCGGGTGCCCCGCCCTCAGACACTCCACAAAGGGCCGCGTCTCCTCCAGCTCGAACCCGAAGTCCCGCAGCGTACGGATCTGTTGAAGCAGCCGGACGTCTCCCTCGTCGTACGCCCGGTGCCCCTGCGGGTCCCTGCGGGCGGGGAGCAGTCCGCGTGTCTCGTAGTACCTGAGAGTTCGCGTCGTAGTACCTACGCGGGAGGCCAGCTCGCCGATTCGCATGCGTACGAACGTAGGGGTTGACGCCGGGGTCAAGGCAAGGGAGTGGGTGTCGCGGAAGCGGGGTGCCGAGTGCCTACGCTCGTGAGCATGCCCCTGCGCCCCGTCATGGTGAACATCAAGGCCCTCGACGCCCCGGCGACCGGCCGGTTCTGGGCCCAGGCCCTCGGCTGGACCGCGTACCACCCAGGTATCACCACGTACGTCGGCCCGCCCGGCGGCCTCGTCTGGCCCGACCCGGTCTACGTCGGCGTCGACGTCGTACCCGTCCCCGAGCCCAGGTCCCCGGCGAAGAACCGCGTCCACCTCGACCTCGCCAGCGACTCTCCCGCGCACCAGGCCGAGTTGGTCGCGCGGCTGCGGGCGCACGGCGCGACCCTCGCCGACGTGGGGCAGGGTGACGTCCCCTGGACCGTCCTGCGCGATCCCGAGGGCAACGAGTTCTGTGTCCTGGAACCCCGGGAGGTCTACCGGGACACCGGGCCGATCGCCGCGATCGTCGTCGACTGCGCGGATCCCCGGGGCATGGCCCGCTTCTGGGGCGAGGCCCTCGACTGGGCCGTGCTCGAAGTCACCGACGAGCAGGCGACGTTGCGCTCGGCGCGGGGAACCGGGCCGTACCTGGAGTTCCTCCGGGTCCCCGGCACGGAGGCCGTCCCGGACCGGGTCCACCTCGACCTCCTGCCGTACGCCGGGGACGACGGGGCGGCGGAGGTGGCACGGCTGCGGGCCCTCGGCGCCGGTGACCTCGACGTCGGTCAGGGGGAGGTGCCGTGGACGTGTCTGGTGGACCCGGAGGGGCACGGGTTCTGCGTACTCACGCTGCCGTGAGGCCGGGCGCGCGCCCCCGGCGCCGTACGCGGTGGCTCCCTACGCCGCCACCCCCGCCGACTCCTCCACCTCCAGCAGCGACGCGCTCCGCCGTTCCTCCTCGAACGCCCTCCGCCCGCCCCGTAGCCCGAACAGCTTCTTCGCGACGGCGATGTACAGCACCGCGAGCAGGTTCAGGACCAGCATCGCGATCTTCAACCAGCTGACCCGCTCGGTGAGTTCGTAGATCTCCAGCGGCAGGAAGGCCGCCGTCGCCACCACCGTCAGATACTCCGCCCACCGCTTCGCGTACCAGAGCCCGACCGCCTCGACGAGTTCGATCAGCGCGTAGGCGAGGAGGAGGGCGGCGACCAGGACGAGGGTGCTGTGCTTGTACCCGAACACCTTCTGGACGGACCCGACGACCGGGGAGTGGTCCAAGTCGTAGTGGAAGTGCCGGAAGACGGGCCGGAAGACGTCGAGGTACTCGTCGAACAGCCTCCGCACGGCGTCCTGACTGTTGCTGAACTTCCACACGGCGACGGCGACCAGCACGATGAACACCCCGCGCACGGCCCGCTCCACGGCCAGGAACCGCAGGATGAACAGGTCCCGCAGCACCTTCCCCCGCGCGACGATCGGCGCCCCCACCGCCGGCCCCCTCCCCTGCGGCTCCCCCACCACGAAGTCCCCGCACCGCAGACACCGCCACGCGTCCCCCAGCGCGGTCACCGCATGCAGCCGCTCCGCGAACCGGCCCTCGTCGGGCGCGTACGTCACATGTCCCTTCCGCGCACACGTCCGCCGATCCCAGTCGACCTTCATCCCCCGTGCCTCCATACGCTCCGGTTGGTTACGGAGCGGCACGGTAGTGGTCGGAGGTGAGAACTCGACGTGAGAACGGGCGGGGCCATCCCACGCGAAGACCCCGGACCGAGGTGGTCCGGGGTCTCCGTATTTCATCTACCGGGTGTCCGGCCCCGGTTCAGGCGGGGCCGGGCACCCGGAGTCTGGGGGTCACGCCTTGGCGAGTTCCTTCTCGCCCGAGGCGCCGGAGGCCGGGTGGTCGTCCGCCTCGTCGTCGTCCGGGACGACCGAGGCGTGGTCGTCGAGGAGGGTCTTCTCGTCGAAGGGAAGGTCGCCCGCGAGGACCTGGCGGACGCGCTCCTTGTCGATCTCCTTGGTCCAGGTGCCGATGAGGACCGTGGCGACGGCGTTGCCCGCGAAGTTCGTGAGGGCGCGGGCCTCGCTCATGAAGCGGTCGATGCCGACGATGAGGCCCATGCCGTCGACGAGGGCCGGCTTGTGGGACTGGAGGCCGCCCGCGAGGGTGGCGAGACCGGCGCCGGTGACACCCGCCGCGCCCTTGGAGGCGACGAACAGGAAGAGCAGCAGCGGGATCTGCTCGCTGACGGCCATCGGCGTGCCCATGGCGTCGGCGATGAAGAGGGACGCCATGGTCATGTAGATCATGGTGCCGTCGAGGTTGAAGGAGTAACCGGTCGGGACGGTGATGCCGACGACCGGCTTGCTGACGCCCAGGTGCTCCATCTTCGCGATGAGCCGCGGCAGCGCCGACTCGGAGGAGGAGGTGGACAGGATCAGCAGGAACTCACGGCCCAGGTACTTGAAGAGGGTGAAGATGTTGAGGCCGGTCACGAGCTTCAGCAGCGTACCGAGGACGATGAAGACGAAGAGGAAGCAGGTGATGTAGAAGCCGACCATCAGGACGGCGAGGCTCTTCAGCGCGTCGACACCGGCCGAACCGGTGACCGCGGCCATCGCGCCGAACGCGCCGACCGGAGCCGCCCACATGATCATCGCGAGGACGCGGAAGACGAGGCGCTGGATGTGCTCGACACCGCGCAGGACCGGCGCACCGGCCTTCCCCATCGCCTGGAGCGCGAAACCGCACAGCAGGGCGACGAAGAGGGTCTGGAGGACCTCACCCTCGGTGAACGCGGAGACGATCGTCTTGGGGATGATCCCGAGCAGGAACTCGGTGGTGTCCTTGGACTCGGCCGCCACCTGCGACTGGCCGGTCTCCCGGACCGCCTCGGTGATGTGCAGGCCGCTGCCGGGCTCCAGGATGTTGCCGACGACCAGACCGATGGCGAGCGCCGCGAACGACATGACCACGAAGTAGCCGAGCGCGATCCCGCCGACCGCGCCGACCTTGGCGGCCTTGCGGACGGAGCCGATGCCCAGCACGATCGTGCAGAAGATGATCGGCGAGATCATCATCTTGATCAGGTTGACGAACCCGGTCCCGATCGGCTTCAGCTCGACGGCGAAGTCGGGGGCGATCAGACCGACGGCGATACCGAGGGCGACCGCGGCGATCACGGCGATGTAGAGATAGTGGGTGCGGTCCCGCTTCACAGCGGGAGCGGCAGGTGCCGTATCGGGGGTGCTGGCGGCCACGGCTGCCCTCCTTGACGTCTTCGTCGGCATCACTCCGGCGTGCGGCTCACGGTCCGGGGAGATAAGGGAATGCGGTGACTATCTCCCGCCCTGTGAGGGCGGTCACCCTTCCGTTCATTTAGTTCACGCCACGGACGGAAGGCAGACTGGCCATATGCACCTCCGCGTCCCCCGCCCCCGCAGCCTCGCCGGCCAGCTCTTCGGCATGCAGGCGGTGCTGATAGCGGTGGTCGTGGCCGGATACGCGCTGTTCAGCTACTTCAGCGACGAGCGGCAGGCGGAGGACGCGGCGCGTCGGCAGGCGATGGCCGTCGCCCGTTCGGTGGCCGATTCACCGTCGGTGCGGGAGGCGATCGGTACGGGCGATCCGTCGGCGACGCTCCAGCCGTACGCGCTCAAGGTCATGAAGGACACCGAGGTCGACTTCATCACGATCATGAATCCGAAGGGGATCCGGTGGACGCACCCCGACCGGACGCAGATCGGGCAGAAGTTCCTGGGGCACATCGAGCGGGCGCTGCGGGGTCAGTCGTTCACGGAGAAGTACACGGGGACGCTCGGGGAGTCGGTGCGGGCGGTGACGCCGATCTGGGCGAGCGACGCGGCGGAGGCGGCGGGGGTCGAGGCAGGGACCAAGGCCGGAGCCGATGGGGCCGATGATCGGATCATCGGCCTGGTGAGCGCCGGCATCAAGATCGAGGTCATCAGCAAGCGCGTACAGGAGCAGGTCACCGCCCTCCTCGGCGTCGCCGGCGGCGCCCTCGCGCTGGGCGCCATCGGTACGTACGTCATCAACGCGCGCCTGCGCCGCCACACCCACGGCATGAACGCCGGCGAGCTGAGCGCCATGCACGACTACCACCAGGCCGCCCTGCACGCCGTCCGCGAAGGGCTGCTCATGCTCGACGGGCAGTACCGGGTGGCGCTGATCAACGACGGGGCGCGCGAGCTGCTCGGCGTCGGCCCCTCCGGCGCCGTAGGGGACTCCGTCGCCGGACTCGGCCTGCCCGCACCGCTGACCGGCGCCCTCCTCGCCTCCGAACCACGCGTCGACGAGGTGCACCTCACGGCCGACCGGGTCCTCGTCGTCAACACGTCCCCGGTCTCCGGCGGGGAGCGGCGCGGTACGGTCGTGACCCTGCGCGACGTCACCGAACTCCAGTCCCTCATGGGCGAGTTGAACTCCGAGCGCGGCTTCACGCAGGCGCTGCGCTCGCAGGCCCATGAGGCGGCGAACCGGCTCCACACGGTCGTCTCGCTGATCGAGCTGAACCGCGCCGACGAGGCCGTCGAATTCGCCACCGCCGAACTGGAGTTGGCCCAGGCGCTCACCGACCAGGTCGTCGCCGCCGTGAGCGAACCCGTCCTGGCCGCCCTCCTGTTGGGGAAGACCGCCCAGGCCAACGAGCGGGGCGTCGAGTTGGAGGTCTCCCCGTCCAGCCGCCTCGACGACGGCGTCCTTCCCACGTCCCTCCCCGCGCGCGACCTCGTCACGATCCTCGGCAACCTCATCGACAACGCGGTCGACGCCGCCCAGGGCAGCGTCGGCGCGCGCGTCGCGGTCACCGCGTACACGACCGACGCCGAACTGGTCCTGTCGGTCTCCGACACCGGCACCGGCGTCGACCCCGGCGACACGGAGAAGGTCTTCGAACGCGGCTTCACCACGAAACCCTCCGGTCCCGGGGGGCGCGGACTCGGCCTCGCTCTGGTACGACAGGCCGTACACCGGCATGACGGGACGCTGTCGGTGTCCGCCGCCGAGGGGGGTGGCGCGGAGTTCGTGGTGCGCCTGCCCTTGCGCGTGCCGGTTTCTGGAGGCGGAGCATGAGTACGGGAGCGGAGCCGATCCGCGTCCTCGTCGTCGAGGACGACCCTGTCGCCGCGGACGCGCATGTGCTGTACGTGGGACGGGTGCCGGGGTTCGTCGCGGTCGGGAAGGCGCACACGGGCGCGGAGGCGCGGCGCCAGCTCGACCGTACGCCGGTGGATCTGCTGCTCCTCGACCTGCATCTGCCGGACGGGCACGGGTTGCAGCTGGCCCGCTCCCTGCGCGCCGCCGGCTACCACGCGGACGTCATCGCGGTGACGTCCGCCCGGGACCTGACGGTCGTGCGCGAGGGCGTGTCCCTGGGCGTCGTCCAGTACGTGCTGAAACCGTTCACCTTCGCGACGCTGCGGGACCGATTGGTGCGGTACGCGGAGTTCCGGGGCGCCGCCGGGGAGGCGAGCGGTCAGGACGAGGTGGACCGGGCGCTCGCGGCGCTGCGGGCGCCGAGTCCCGCCGCGCTGCCGAAAGGGCTGAGCGGGCCGACGCTGGAGCGGGTGACGGGGGCGCTGCGGGAGGCCGGGGAGGGGCTCACCGCGGCGGGGGTGGCCGAGGCGGTGGGGATCTCGCGGATCACGGCCCGGCGGTACCTGGAGCATCTGGTGGAGGCGGGGCGGGCGGAGAGACAGCCGTTGTACGGGCAGGTGGGGCGGCCGGAGCTGGTGTATCGGTGGGTTCGGGGGGAGCGGAGGTGAAGGGGAAGGCGCGGATACGGCAGAGGGTGGCGAGGTCGGGTTCGTCCGCCCGCGTGAACGCCTCGGCGGCCCGGCGGTAGGCGTCCCGGGCCCGGTCGAGGGCGTTGGCGTCCTGGTGGATCAGCGCGAGGTTGTGCAGGACCACCCCGATCTCGTACGCGTCGTCGAACTCGGCGTGGAGAGCGAGTGCCTTGTCGTAGGCCGTGATCGCTTCCTCCGGTCGGCCTGCCATTCTGAGGACGATGCCGAGGTTGGACCACGCCGTGCCTTCCATGGGGCGATCCCCCGCGTCGGCGAAGAGGTCCCGGGCGCGGGTATGTGCCTCGATCGCTTCTTGTGTCCGTCCCAGCTTGGCCAGGGTCTGGCCGAGTTTTCCCCATGCGGATCCCGCGCTGACCCGATCGCCGGTCTCCTCGTGCAGTGCGCGCGCTCGGGTGTGCGCGGCAAGCGCCTCGTCGAACCGTCCCAGTTCCGCCAGCGCTCTCCCCATGCTGCTCCAGGCCGCTGCCTCATGGTCCTGGCTCCCGGACTCCGCGAAGAGGGCCCGGGCACGCTCATACGCCTCGATCGCTTCCTCATGGCGGCTCAACCGCTCCAACGCCAGGCCGGAGTTGAACCAGGAGGCGGCTTCTCCATGAGTAAGTCCCGTGGCCCGGGCCTCTTCCCGTGACACCTCCATCACCAGGCACAGGTCGTCGAAGGCTCGCCGCCAGCTCAAGTACTCCGCAAGGCACAGCGCCACGCTCATACCGTCTTGAGCGAACCTCTTCTCCCTCCCCCACCGAACGGCCGCCACAAGTCCCGGCCTCTCAGCGTCCAACCAGGCCACGGCCTCCTCGCGTCCCGGGAACAGCGGGGGCCGTTCCTCACCGGGCAGTTGCCTCAGCCACGCATCGGCCGCGAGTGAGCACCACCGATAGAACTCCAGCACCCGGCCCCGCGCACTCCCCTCCTCTTCCTCCCCGAGCATCTCCGCGCCGAACTCCCGCACCAAGTCGTGCAACCGCCACCGCTTTCCCACCCGTTCCACAAGATGTGCTCGCCGCAGCCCCCTCAACTCCCCCTGCGGCAACTCCTCCGCATCGACAAGAGCCCTCAACACCCCCTCCCCCGCATCCACCCCCGGCGCGGCAGAGAGCAACCGCAACACCCGCGCCTGCTCCGGACTCAGCCTGCGGTACGACATCTCAAAAGCCGCCCGCACACTCCGCACCCCGTCGTCGAGTCCCGTGAGCCGGTTGCGCAACCCGGCGAGTTCTTCGACGAGTTCGGCCACCGACCGCTCGGAGTCCTCCGCGAGCAACGCCGCCACGATCTGCAACGCCAGTGGCAAGTGTCCGCACAGGTCGGCCAGTTGACGGGTGCCGTCCACAGCGGCCCGACCGTCGTCCGGGTCCGCGATCCGCAACGCCCGGTCCAGCAGCTCGTACGACTCCTGCGCCGAAAGCTGCTCCAACGGCAGCAGCCGAGCCCCGAGTTGAGGCAACCGATCCCGGGAGGTCACCAGCAACCGGTGCCGAGGAGCACCCGGCAGAAGGTGCCGCACCTGCTCGACCGACGAGGCGTTGTCGGCCAGCACCAGGACCGCGTCCCTGGCATCAAGCACGGACCGATAGAGAGCGGCACGTTCGTCCAACGTCCCAGGAACACTCTCCGGCCGAACTCCCAACGCCCCCAACAGAATCCGAAGAGCCCGCTCAGCGGCAACCGGCTCCTTGTCGTACCCGTGCAGATCGAGGAAGAGCACCCCACCCGGAAACCACCCTCGCCCCACCGCCTCGTGCGCCGCCTCCACAGCGAGCGCGGTCTTCCCGATCCCCCCGAGTCCAGAGACAGCGGACACGATCACATCCCCCGCCTCCAACGCCCCCAACAACCGCCCCCGTTCCACCCCTCGCCCGGTGAACCCGACCACCCTCCCCGGCAACGCGGCAGCCGCCTCCACAACCTCCCCCGGCGGCACGACGACCTGCACCCCGATGGCCTCCCCCAGAAACACCCCGCCCCGGAAATCCGCGTGATCCCCGCCGTACGACCGCCCGCTACTTCCCATCACCGCGCGTACGCAACGATCTGCGCCCCCAGCCCCACCACGGTCAGCGCCTCCACCCCCGACAGCACCACGAGCAACGGCTCCCCGCTCGCCGCCACCCAGAAGACCACCAGCGCGGCGAACGGCACGAGGCAGAACGCCAGGAGATCCACGGCGAGTTGAAGCCGCTTACGGGACGCGCGCCGGGCGTCGCCCCGATGCGCGACCTCCCAGCCGAACGCGGTGAACCCCCCGCCGGGCAGCGCGATCTCGGAGAGCCGAGGCCCCAACTCCTCCCGCACATAACGCCCGATCGCCGAGATCTTCTCGTCGTTGACCAGGTACGTCCACCCCAGCACCACGCACACCGGCGGCAGCGCGAGCAGCATCTCCGCCCGCTTCGCCTGAGCGGCGGCGGCGATGACGGCCGCGACGACCGTCAGCGTCACGTACAGCAGGTTGTCCCGGAAGCCGATCCGCGCCTTCTGCTCGTCCTTGATGTTCTCGTACTCCGCGAGCAGCAACTGCCCTACGCCGACTTCTTGTTCCGCCATGTCCGTCCTGCCCCTTCCCCCGACGACTTGGCAGTACCTTAAAGGCGTGCCGCACACAGCCGTGATCCTCACCGCCCTGCCCGTCGAGTACGACGCCGTGCACCCGTACCTGAACGACCCGGCGGAGCGCACGCTGCCCGACGGAACTCGCCTGGAACAAGGGCGACTTGAGGGCACGGACTGGACCCTCGCCCTCGCGGAACTCGGCGAGGGCGCCCTCACGACGGCGATCCTCGCGAAGGAGATCATCAAAGAACTCCACCCCGAAGTCCTCCTGTTCGTCGGCGTCGCGGGCGGTCTGAAGGACGATCTGGAACTGGGCGACGTGGTCGTGGGCACGAAGGTGTACGCCGTCCAGGGCGGCAAACTCACCCCCGAGGGCCACCAGGAGCGTCCGGAGAGCTGGCACGGCTCCCACCCGTTGGTCCAGGCGGCCCGCTCGGCCCTGCGCGAGCTGCGCCCGGACGTACGGGGTCACCGCAAGCCCATCGCCTGCGGCGACGTCGTCCTCGCCGACCAGCGCTCCGACCTCGCCGCCCGTATCCGCCGCTCCTACAACGACGCCTACGCCATCGAGATGGAGGGCTCCGGTGCCTCCCACGCGGCGCACCTCAGCGGCCAGTTGGACGCCCTGGTGATCCGGGGCATCAGCGACTTCGCGGACCCGGACAAACACACGGCGGACGCCTCCGGCTCCCAGGAACTCGCGGCCGGCCAGGCGGCGAAGGTGGCGATCACGGTCCTCCGTAAACACCACCCCCGTACCTCCCAGGAGGGACCCAAAAGCCCCACGTACGCCGGCGACCACATCGACTTCCGCGGCGGCACCTTCAACGCCCCCGTCATCGGGAAACAGACCGGCAAACCGTAAGCACGGCCCGGTCCCCCGAGCGACCACGGCCCTCCCACCCCGCCCACCCGGCTTCACCGGCCGCACCACCGAACTCGCCCGCCTCCTCCCCCACTTGGCACCGGACTCGGCCCCCACCCCGGTCCTGATCTTCGCCGTCACCGGCATGGGAGGCATCGGCAAAACAGCCCTGGCGGTCGAGGCGGCCCACCAGGCCCGCGCCGACGGCTGGTTCCCCGGAGGGACCCTGTTCGTGGACCTACGGGGCTACGACGAGGACCCGGTCACGGCGGACCAGGCGATCCTGGCCCTCCTGGACGCGCTGGGCGTACAAGGCCAGGACCTCCCGCCCACGCCGGACCGCCAACACGACCTGTACGCCACCCTCTTGGCGACCCGTCCCGACCGAACCCTCCTGATCCTCGACAACGCCTCCGACCCGTCCCAGTACCTCCCCCTCCTCCCCAGCACCACCCACCACCGCATCCTGATCACCTCCCGCGACCGCCCCGACTCCCTCCCCCTCCGCCTGATCGACCTGGAAACCCTGTCCCCGGCCGACTCCGTCACCCTCATCACCCGCGCCCTCCACACCACGGACGAACGCGACGACCGCCCCCGGCGAGAGCCGCACCAACTCCTCGAACTCACCGACCTGTGCGGCCACTTGCCGCTGGCGCTCCAGATCGCGGCGGCGATGCTCCGCCGACGCCGGGGCCGGGACATCGCGTCGCTGGTGACCGAGATCCGGGAGACCGGCGACACGGCGACAGTCCTCGACAGCACGAGTCCAGGCACAGACCTCTACGGCCGTTCTCTCGCTCTGCGTCCGGTACTTGAGACCTCGTACCACCGTCTCCCGCCCGAACTCTCCCGCCTCCTGCGCCTGTTGTGCCTGGCCCCGGCGGCCGAGGTCGGCACCGGCGCGGTCGCGGCGCTGGCGGACCTGGACGAGAGGACCGTCCTGCCGATGCTGGAGAACCTCGCCGCGCGGTATCTCGTCACGGCGGTGCGTGGTGGCGAGCGGTGGCACACGCATGACCTGGTACGGGCGTACGGTGCGAGCCTGGCGGTCGGCGACCCGGAGGAAGACCTGGCCAGGGCGGGACTGCTGAAGTTCCACCTGGAGCGAGCGTTCGCCGCCTACTGCTGGCTGACCCGGCTGCCGGGCCATGAGACACCGGAGTTCTTCGCGGACCTGCGGGAGGCGTTGGAGTGGCTGGACATCGAACGTACGGGACTGGTGGCCACCGTGGGGTGGGTGCCGGACGGAGAGTTCATGCAGGCGGCCGTGGATCTCGCCGGGTGGCTGGCGCCGTACCTCGGCCGAAGGCGGTACTTCGACGACGCGCTGACCGTGGCGTACGCCGCTCTGGACGCGGCCGAACGCCTTGAGGATCCGGTGAGCCTGACCCTCTCGTGGGACAAGCTCGGTGTCGCGCTGGCGCAGATGGACCGGTTGGAGGACGCGATCGAGGCTCATGTCCAGGCCCGGAACCTGTCCCGTGCCACCGAAGACCGCCAGGGCGAGGCCATGGCGTCCAACAACCTCAGCATCACCCTGGCCAAGGCCGACCGGCTGGACGAGGCGATCGACGCCGCGGTCCAAGCCCGCGAACTGTACCGGAAGACCGGGAACCGGCAGGGCGAGGGCATGGCGTGGAACAACCTCGGAGCCGCTCTGCGCCAGGCGGGCCGGCTGGACGAGGCGATCGACGCCCACACCCGGGCTCGTGATCTGTACCAGGAGATCGGTGCCCGCCACCGTGAAGCCTTCGCGTGGAACAACCTCGGCTCCGCTCTGTACAGGGCGGGCCGTTTCGAGAAGGCGCTCCATGCCTTCGGTGAATCACTGAAGGCCCGCCGGGGTTTCGAGGACTGGTACGGCGAGGGCGGAATCCACATGCACCTGGCGCGCACCCACACGCGGCTGGACCGGCCCGCCGAAGCCCGCGCCTCCTACCTCCGGGCCGTCGAAGCCTTCACCCTCGCCCGTTCCCCCGACGACGTGGCCCAAGCTCACGCCGAAGCCGCACGACTACCCCTGTGACCCCAGTTCCTCCGCCCGCCGCGCATACCCCCGAGCCTCCTCCCTCCACCCCAACTCCCCACACCCTTCGGCCAGATACCGCAACGACCTCTCCAGACAGAACCAGTCCTCCAGCTCCTCGTAGATCCCCGCCGCGCGCCGGTACCCCTCCACCGCCTCCCCCACCCGCCCCGCGTCCCGCAGCGCCAGCCCGAGATTGTCCCGGGACCGTGCCTCCCGGTGCCGGTCGCCGAGCGCGACGAACACCTCAAGTGCCCCCCGATGCGCGGTGATGGCCTCCTCCACCCGCCCGACTTCCCGCAGCGCTCTCCCCAGGCAGTCCCCGGCGTGCGCGGCCTGATGCGCGTCACCGGCCGCGTCGAACATGTCCCGCGCGACGGTATGCGCCTCGACCGCCTCCCCGGCCCTCCCGGACTCCCGCAGCGCGAGTCCGAGCCGGTCCCACTCGTGCGCCTCGCCGGGCAGATCACCCAGGACGGAACACAGCCCCCGCGCCTCGCGATGCGCCGTGATCGCCTCCTCCGTACGTCCGAACTGCCGCAGCGCGCCGCCGAGATGGCTCCAGGCCCGAGCCTCCCGCCGCCGGTCTCCCAGTCGCCGGACGGCCGCCAGTTCCGCCCGCCCCACGGTGATCCCGTCCTCGAAACACCGCCGCGAGGACAGGTAGTCGGCGAGGTAGGCGGCCAGCCGGGCGACCGCGTCCTCGTGAGGGACCCACGCCGTGGCGGCGACGAGTCCTTCCCGCTCGGCGTCCAGCCAGGCCAACGCCTCGGCCAGGCTCCCGAATCCTCCCGGTTCAGGCGCCCCGGGCAGCCACCGCAACCACTCCGCGGCGACCTCGGCCCGCTCCCCGTAGTGCCTCAACACCCGCCCCCGAGCGGCCTCTTCGGCCTCACCCGCCATCCCCAGCCCGTACGCCCGCACGAGATCGTGCATCCGCCATCTTCCCCGCGCCCTCGCCACGAGATGCGCCCGAGTCAGCACTCCCAGATCCCGGACCGGCGGCTCCGCGGCACCCGCCAGAACCGCGACCACCTCATCCCCGACCTCGACTCCCGGAGCCACTGCGAGCAGCCTCAACAACTGCGCCTGTCCTGAGGACAACTGACGGTACGACAGGTCGAACGCGGCCCGTACGCTCCGTTCCCCGTCGTCGAAGCGTTCGAGCCGGTCCCGGGCCCCGCCGAACTCGACGACGAACTCCCCCACCGACCGCCCCCGTTCAACCGCCAACAATGCCGCCGCGATCTGCAGAGCCAACGGCAGGCTTCCGCACAACTCGGCGAGCATCGCGGCCTGTCGGGGTTCAGCCGCGACCCGCTCGTCCCCGGGATCGGCGACACGCAGCACACGGTCCAGCAGCACCCGGGACTCCTCGGCGCTCAGCTCCCCCAACACCACGAGCCGGGCTCCGAGTTGAGGAATCACGGTGCGGGACGTGACGAGCAGCCGGTGCCGGGCGTCCCCCGGCAGCAACGGCCGTACCTGGTCCGGCGAGGAGGCGTTGTCGGCCAGCACCAGCACGGCACCTCGTTCCCGGCCACGCCGGACGAGCAACGAGCGGTAGAGGGAGGCTCGTTCGTCGGCGCGCGCGGGGATGTCCTCCGGCCGGGTCCCCATGGCCCGCAGCAGTGCCGCGAGGGCGAGAGCGCCGGAGACGGACTCGTCGTCGTACCCGTGCAGGTCCAGGAACAGCACTCCGCCGGGGAACCACCCTCGCGCGCACGCCTCGTGGGCCGCCTCGACGGTGAGCGCCGTCTTCCCGGCCCCGCCGAGCCCCGACACCGCGGCGGCGGGGATCCGGGAGGCCGGCTCCAGCACGGAGAGGAGCGCGGCGAGTTCAGCGTCCCGTCCGGTGAATCCGGGGGTCCGCGCGGGGAGTCCGTCGAGAGCCTCGGGGAGCACCGCGTGCTGGTGGACCTCTCCCTTGGCGACGACGATCCCGTGGAACTCGGCGCCACCGAAGTCGAGATGGTCCCCGCCGACGGTCACAGCACCCCCTGCGGAAACGGCTCCACCCCCACCACCCGCCGTACCCGCACCGGCTCGATGACCAGGATCACCCGCCGCTCCCCCTCCATCAACCACGGATACCGCTCCACCCCCAGATACTTCTGGGTGAGTCGGTCCATCCCGCGAAGAGCCTCCTCCCCCTCCACGAACCGCACCACCCGCCCCCGGATCTCGACCCGGTCGTACGGATTCTGCGGATCGTGATGGGAGAGCGAAACCCACGGATTGCGCCGCAGGTTGCGTTCCTTCACCCGCCCGACGGACGTGTTGACGACCACATGGTCATCCACCAAGTCCGCCCACATCGGGGAGACTTGGGGCGCACCGTCCGGCCCGACCGTGGCGAGATGCCAGAAGTTGGGGGCCAGAAGGCGCGCGCGGGTGTGGGGGTCGAGGGTGTCGCCGGCTTCGTACAGTGCGTCCATGGAGGGAGCCTGCCCGCGAGCGGCGTCTAGAAGACGGACTCGGCCTCGTCCATCCGGTCGACGGGGACGCGCTTGAGTTCGGTGACGGCCTCGGCGAGCGGGACCATGACGACGTCGGTGCCGCGCAGGGCGGTCATCCGGCCGAACTCCCCACGGTGGGCGGCCTCGACGGCGTGCCACCCGAAGCGGGTGGCCAGGACGCGGTCGTACGCGGTGGGGGTGCCGCCGCGCTGGACGTGGCCGAGGATGACCGGCCGGGCTTCCTTCCCGAGGCGCCGCTCCAGCTCGCGCGCGAGCGCCGTACCGATGCCCTGGAAGCGTTCGTGGCCGAACTGGTCGATCGCGCCCTTGCCGTAGTCCATGGAGCCCTCGGCGGGGTGCGCGCCCTCGGCGACGCAGACGACGGCGAACTTCTTGCCGCGCGCGAAGCGTTCCTCGACCATCTTGACGAGGTCGGCGGGGTCGAAGGGGCGCTCGGGGAGACAGATGCCGTGCGCGCCGGCGGCCATGCCGGATTCGAGGGCGATCCAGCCGGCGTGGCGCCCCATGACCTCGACGACCATGACGCGCTGGTGGGACTCGGCGGTGGTCTTGAGGCGGTCCATCGCCTCGGTGGCGACGCCGACGGCCGTGTCGAAGCCGAAGGTGCGGTCCGTGGAGGAGATGTCGTTGTCGATGGTCTTGGGTACGCCGACGACGGGCAGGCCGGCGTCGGAGAGCATCCGCGCGGCGGTGAGCGTGCCTTCGCCGCCGATCGGGATGAGCGCGTCGATGCCGAACTCGTGGATCATGTCGGAGGCGTTCTCGCACGCCTCGCGCAGCCGGTCGCGCTCCAGGCGGGAGGAGCCGAGGATGGTGCCGCCGAGGGCGAGGATGCCGCTGACGGACTCCAGGTCGAGGGCGCGGTAGCGGCCGTCGAGGAGGCCGGAGTAGCCGTCCTCGAAGCCGATGACCTCGTCGCCGTAGTTGTCGATCGCCCGGTGCACGACCGACCGGATCACTGCGTTCAGGCCGGGGCAGTCGCCGCCCGCCGTGAGGACTCCGATGCGCATCGTGCTGTGTCTCCTGCTCGCTGTCGGTGTGTGTGAGCCTTCTTGGATTCTTTCATGCCGCTGTGTCCGCCCTTGGACTGACGGGCGCCTTATCCAGGCCCAGGGGTATTGTCAAGAGGGTTCTGCTCACCTGAGTGGGTGACTCTTCGTGAACCGATCGGGCCGCTCGGAACGATCCCCTCACAGCAGCACGAATCGACAGCACGAATCGACCGCACGGGACCGACAGGAAACGGAGACGACGGGTGACGCGCAGTGTGTACGTGACCGGGATCGACCGCGGCGACGGCCGCCAGGTCGTCGAGCTGGGGGTCATGGAGCTGCTGACCCGCCAGGTCGACCGCGTGGGCGTCTTCCGCCCCCTGGTGCACGACGGCCCGGACCGCCTCTTCGAACTCCTGCGCGCCCGCTACCGCCTGGCGCAGGACCCGTCGTCGGTGTACGGCATGGACTACCACGAGGCGTCGACGCTCCAGGCCGAGCGGGGCACGGACGAGCTGGTGTCGACGCTGGTGGACCGTTTCCACAAGGTCGCGCGGGAGTACGACGTCGTCCTGGTCCTCGGCACGGACTACGCGGACACCCAGTTCCCGGACGAACTCTCGCTGAACGCCCGCCTGGCGAACGAGTTCGGGGCATCGGTGATCCCGGTGGTCGGCGGCCGCAGGCAGACCGCGGAGTCGGTCCGCGCGGAGACCCACAACGCGTTCCGCGCGTACGACGGCCTGGGCTGCGACGTGCTGGCGATGGTCGTGAACCGGGTAGCCCGCGAGGACCGGGAGGAGATAGCGGACCGCCTCGCGAACAGGCTCCCGGTGCCCTGTCACGTCCTGCCGGACGAGCCGGCCCTCTCGGCGCCGACGGTCTCCCAGGTGCAGCACGCGCTGGGCGCGCGGGTCCTGCTGGGCGACGACTCGGGGCTGGCCCGGGACGCGCTGGGCTTCGTGTTCGGCGGCGCGATGCTGCCGAACTTCCTGGCCGCCCTGACCCCGGGGTGCCTGGTGGTGACGCCGGGCGACCGCGCGGATCTGGTCGTGGGCGCGCTGGCCGCGCACAGCGCCGGCACCCCGCCGATCGCGGGCGTGGTGCTGACGCTGGACGAGGTGCCGGACGAGCACATCCTGACGCTGGCCGCGCGCCTCGCGCCGGGGACGCCGGTGCTGTCGGTGCGGGGGACCAGCTTCCCGACGGCCGAGCAGCTCTTCTCCCTGGAGGGCAAGCTGGGCGCGGCGACCCCGCGCAAGGCGGAGACGGCGCTCGGCCTGTTCGAGCGGTACGTCGACACGGCGGACCTCCTCACCCGGGTCTCGGCGCCGAGCAGCGACCGCGTCACGCCGATGATGTTCGAGCACAAGCTCCTGGAGCAGGCCCGCTCGGACCGCCGCCGCGTCGTCCTCCCGGAGGGCACGGAGGAGCGCGTCCTGCACGCGGCGGAGGTCCTGCTGCGCCGCTCGGTGTGCGACCTGACCCTCCTGGGCCCGGTCGACCAGATCCGCAAGAAGGCCGCCGACCTGGGCATCGACCTCGGCGACGCCCAGCTGATCGACCCGGCGACGAGCGAGCTGCGCGACGCCTTCGCCGAGACGTACGCGTCCCTGCGCGCCCACAAGGGCGTCACGGTAGAGCTGGCGTACGACGTCGTCTCGGACGTCAACTACTTCGGCACCCTGATGGTGAAGGAGGGCCTGGCCGACGGCATGGTCTCCGGCTCGGTCCACTCGACGGCGGCGACGATCCGCCCGTCCTTCGAGATCATCAAGACGAAGCCGGAGGCGTCGATCGTGTCGTCCGTCTTCTTCATGTGCCTCGCCGACAAGGTCCTCGTGTACGGCGACTGCGCGGTCAACCCGGATCCGGACGCGGAGCAGCTCGCGGACATCGCGATCCAGGCGGCGGCCACGGCGGGCCAGTTCGGGGTGGAGCCCCGGATCGCGATGCTGTCGTACTCGACGGGCACGTCCGGTTCGGGCGCGGACGTCGACAAGGTCCGCGAGGCGACCGAGCTGGTGCGCGCGCGCCGGCCCGACCTGAAGATCGAGGGGCCGATCCAGTACGACGCGGCGGTGGAGCCGTCGGTGGCGGCGACCAAGCTGCCCGGCTCGGAGGTGGCGGGGCAGGCGACGGTGCTGATCTTCCCGGACCTCAACACCGGCAACAACACGTACAAGGCGGTGCAGCGGTCGGCCGGCGCGATCGCGGTCGGACCGGTCCTCCAGGGCCTGCGCAAGCCGGTCAACGACCTGTCCCGGGGCGCGCTGGTCCAGGACATCGTCAACACCGTCGCCATCACGGCGATCCAGGCACAGACCCCGCTCGCAGAGAAGGCAGCCCAGTGACCGCGACCCGTGTCCTCGTCCTCAACTCCGGCTCGTCGTCGGTCAAGTACCAGCTCCTCGACATGGCCGACGGCACCCGGCTGGCCACGGGCCTCGTCGAGCGGATCGGCGAGGAGTCGTCCCGCCTGAAGCACACGGACCTGACGAGCGACGTCACCCGCGAGCGCACCGGCCCGATCGCCGACCACGCCTCCGCGCTGAAGTCCGTCGCCGAGGAGCTGGCGACGGACGGCCTGGGCCTGGACTCCCCCGAGCTGGCGGCGATAGGCCACCGCGTGGTGCACGGCGGCCAGACGTTCACACGGCCGACCGTGATCGACGACGCCGTGCTCGCGGAGATCGAGCGCCTCATCCCGGTCGCCCCGCTGCACAACCCGGCGAACCTGACGGGCATCCGCACGGCCCGGGCGCTGCGCCCCGACCTCCCGCAGGTCGCCGTCTTCGACACGGCGTTCCACACGACGATGCCGGAGTCGGCGGCCCGGTACGCGATCGACGTGGCGACGGCGGACGAGTACCGCATCCGCCGGTACGGCTTCCACGGCACGTCGCACGCGTACGTGTCCCGGGCGACGGCCGAGCTGCTGGGCAGGGCGCCGCAGGAGGTGAACGTGATCGTGCTGCACCTGGGCAACGGGGCGTCGGCGTCGGCCGTGCGGGAGGGCCGGTGCGTGGACACCTCGATGGGGCTGACGCCTTTGGAGGGGCTCGTGATGGGTACGCGTTCCGGTGACCTGGACCCCGCCGTCATCTTCCATTTGGCGCGGGTTGGCGGGCTGTCCACGGACGACATCGACACTCTCCTCAACAAGAGGAGCGGGCTCGTCGGGCTCTGCGGCGACAACGACATGCGGGAGATCCGGCGGCGTATCGACGAGGGCGACGAGGCGGCGGAACTCGCCTTCGAGATCTACGTCCACCGTCTGCGGAAATACATCGGCGCGTATTACGCGGTGCTCGGAAAGGTCGACGCGGTCGCGTTCACGGCCGGTGTCGGGGAGAACGCGGCGGAGGTGCGGGCCGCGGCGCTGGCGGGCCTGGAGGGGCTCGGCCTCGCGGTGGACCCGGCGCGCAACGCCGTACGGGGCGACGGGGCGCGGCTGATCTCGCCGGAGGGCGCGCGGGTGGCGGTGGCCGTCGTGCCGACGGACGAGGAACTGGAGATAGCGACACAGACGTACGCCGTCGTCGGATCCGGTGCGGGAAATCCGGACCCGTCGGTAGGCAACTGAGCGCGAACCCGCCCATTTGTACATTCCGCCAGACGGAATATTCCGTAGCGAAACAAACCGATAGGATCGACTCATGCGCCGTTCGAAAATCGTCTGTACTCTCGGCCCCGCGGTCGACTCCCACGACCAGCTGGTGTCGCTGATCGAGGCCGGCATGAACGTGGCCCGTTTCAACTTCAGCCACGGTTCCCACGCCGAGCACCAGGGCCGGTACGACCGGGTCCGCGCCGCCTCCAAGGAGGCCGGCCGGGCGATCGGCGTCCTCGCCGACCTCCAGGGCCCCAAGATCCGCCTGGAGACCTTCGCCGAGGGCCCCGTCGAGCTGGTGCGCGGTGACGAGTTCACCATCACCGCCGAGGACGTCCCGGGCGACAAGACGATCTGCGGTACGACGTACAAGGGCCTGCCCGGTGACGTGGCGCCCGGCGACCAGGTCCTCATCAACGACGGGAACGTCGAACTGCGGGTCCTCTCGGTGGACGGGCCCCGGGTCCGCACGACCGTCGTCGAGGGCGGCGTCATCTCCGACCACAAGGGCATCAACCTGCCGGGCGCCGCGGTGAACGTGCCCGCGCTGTCCGACAAGGACATCGAGGACCTGCGGTTCGCGCTGCGCATGGGCTGCGACATGGTCGCGCTGTCCTTCGTCCGGGACGCGAAGGACGTCGCCGACGTCCACCGCGTGATGGACGAGGAGGGGCGCCGGGTCCCCGTCATCGCCAAGGTGGAGAAGCCGCAGGCGGTGGAGAACATGGAGGACGTCGTGATGGCGTTCGACGGTGTGATGGTCGCCCGTGGTGACCTCGCCGTCGAGTACCCGCTCGAAAAGGTCCCCATGGTGCAGAAGCGCCTCATCGAGCTGTGCCGGCGCAACGCGAAGCCGGTGATCGTCGCGACCCAGATGATGGAGTCGATGATCACCAACTCCCGTCCGACGCGCGCGGAGGCGTCCGACGTCGCCAACGCGATCCTCGACGGGGCGGACGCGGTCATGCTGTCCGCGGAGTCCTCCGTCGGCGCGTATCCGATCGAGACCGTCAAGACGATGTCGAAGATCGTCACGGCGGCCGAGCAGGAGCTGCTCTCCAAGGGCCTCCAGCCGCTCGTCCCCGGCAAGAAGCCGCGCACGCAGGGTGGTTCGGTCGCCCGTGCGGCCTGCGAGATCGCCGACTTCCTCGGCGGCCGCGGCCTCGTCGCCTTCACGCAGTCCGGTGACACGGCCCGCCGCCTGTCCCGCTACCGCGCCCAGCAGCCGATCATCGCCTTCACCACGGACGAGAACACCCGCAACCAGCTCACGCTGAGCTGGGGCGTCGAGTCCCACGTGGTCCCCTTCGTCAACTCCACCGACGAGATGGTCGAGATGGTCGACCAGGAGATCGCCAAGATCAACCGCTTCACCCCCGGCGACACGGTCATCATCACGGCCGGCTCCCCGCCCGGCGTCCCCGGCACCACGAACATGCTCCGCGTCCACCACATCGCGGGCGGCTCGACGGACTGAGTCCGGCGTGAACGACACTGAGGGCGCCCCCTGTTGTAGCGGGGGCGCCCTCAGTCGTCGCTCATAACGTGAACACCCCTCTACAAAATGATCATGAGCTTGACAAAGAGTGATGGCCCGGCTCCCCCGGCGAATTCGAGGAGAACCGGGCCATCACTCGTGTGCGGCTCCCGGAGAGGTTCGGGGCGTCAGGTGATCGACTGCGTCATCCCGGGGATGGTCAAGGTGCCGCCGAACTGGCCGGCCTGGGTGACCTTGACGTTGCTGAAGTAGATCCAGGGGATGTTCAGCGGCGGCGGGCTCTTGGGGCTGAAGGTGACCGGGAGCAGGCCGAAGAGGTTGCCGGAGATGCTCTCGGTGTACATGACCGTGTCGCCGCCGGTGATCGTGGACTTGGAGCCCTTGGCGCCCTTGACGTGGTAGGTCTTGGCGGCCTGCTTGTCGATCACCGTCTGGTGCAGGTCGTCGATGTCGGTCCCGTCCGAGATGACGTACTTCAGCACCTCCTTGACGGTGCCGTTGGCGGTCTTGACCTTGACGACGCCCTGGTAGTCGGCGCCCTTGAGGGTGAGCCCGCTCGCGTTGAGGTACCAGGGGTCGTCGGGCAGCCGCATCTTGTTGTCGATGCCGGCCGCCTCGTCGTCCGTGGCCGCCGCCGGGCAGTCGTCCACGTCCGTGCTCGCGCTGGGCGAGGGGCTCGGGGAGGCGTCGGCCTCCTTCTCGTCCTCGTCCTTCTTGCCGTCGTCCTTCTGGTCGCCGTCGGAGGACCCGGACGACTCGCCGGCGGACGGCGAGGGAGACGGAGACGCCTTGTCGTCCGCCGCCGGTGACTCCTTCTCGGTGCCCCCGGCGTCCTTGTCCGTCGCCTCCTTCTTCCCGGCCGCGGCACTGTCCGCGCCCGGCGAGGCCGACGGCGACGGGCTCGCGGACGGCGTGGAACTGTCGCCGCCCCCGGTGAACACATCCGTGATCGCGTCCCCGATGGTCTCCAGGAGCCCCTTCGACTCCTCGGAGGCGGGGGCGGAGGCCGACGGCGACGGGCTCGGCGAGGCGCCGGCGCCCCCGCCGGACTCCTCGGTCCCGCCGCCGGACGCGGTCGGGGACGGCGACGGGGAGACGGCCTTGTCGTCGGACGCCTTCTCGTCGGACCCGGCCGAACCCTTCTCGTCGGAACCTGAATCCGACGCCGCGGAGTCCTTGCCGGAAGCCTTGTCGTCCTTCTTGTCGTCGTCGGAGGACGAGGACCCGGACGACTCACTCGCGGACGGCGACGGCGAGGCGTCCGGGTCCTTCGCCATGGCCTCGACACACGCCTGGTACTCCTCGGCCGTCAGGCTCTTCGAGGAGACCGGCTGCTGCCCCTCGGCGCGCGCGAGCGTCGACGTGAGCCCCATCCCCACGAGGACCGTCGGCATCGCGGCCAGGGCTATCGCCTTGCCCGCCGGCACATGGAGCCGAGCGAGCAGCGGCTTCCTGGGGGCCGCGTGGCGCGGTCCGGTTCTCTCCCGGGACCCGTCGGCGTCCACCCCGTGGGTGCCCTCGTCAGTCGGCACTGCGCCTCCCGTTCGCCCCGTTGGCCGGGCTCGTTCCTGACAGGTCCTTCGGCTCGTCCACCACGGCCTCCGTCTCCGGCGCTTCCACAGCCGCCCGAGGCGCCTCGTCGGCGGCCGGTACGACTTCCTCGGCCGCCCCCTCGGACGGCTTGCCCGGCGCCCACGACACGGCCATCGCGCCGCCGAACATGGCGAGCAGGAAGCCCACGACGAAGCCGCCGAAGTTGGAGACCGGGAGAGAGACCAGGGACAGCAGGATCGCGGCGACCCCGGCGAAGGTGCGAATGTGCTGCTGGAACCAGAGGCTGATCCCCAGGGTGACGAGCAGCACCCCGATGATCAGGGAGCCCGCACCCGCGGTGGTGGCCATCGCCACCGTCAGATGACCGATCTGCACATGCGCGTACGGGAAGTACATGATCGGAAAACCGCTGAGCATGACATAGAGGCCCGCCCAGAACGGCCGGGTGCCCCGCCAGACCTTGAACCGCGACCTCCCTCGGGCGAACAGGCCGGGGGCGGCAGAGATGGCGCTCATGGAAAACAGCTCCCTGGTGCGGCTTTGCTGTGGTGAAAGTGGTGTCGCGGTTGCGAGGGGAGTGTGTACGTCGGCCGGATAGGGGGAACGGGCGGGAGAGCCCGAAGGCACCCCCGCCCGTCACCTCGTGCCTAGTAGCACTCCTTGCTGCCCAGATCGATCTTCATCTTCAGATTGGGAAGCGTGAAGGTTCCGGCGGTGGTCGCCCACGCCGTCTGCTTCACACCGGTCAGGACAGCGGTGTCGGCCTGCTGGGCGAAGCCGTACGGGTTGGCCTGCTCCTTGCCACCCTTCATGCCGATGCCCTTGCCACCCTTTTCAGGGTTGCCGGTGTCACCGGCGGCAACACCGATGTCGATGTTCCCGAACGTCGCGCTCTTGGTCTCAAGGTCGGCGATGTCGATGAACAGGTTGTCCGCGGACACCTGCTGCTTCTTGTCATCGCTGTTACCGGCCCTGAGCGTCAGGGTGACCGACCCGATGAGCGGGATGTTCGGGGTCACGACCGACTGGCACAGGTTCTTGATCGTCGCCGAGTCGAACGACGAGACCGCGACCGGGTGACCGGTCTTCTCACCGGTGAGGGTGTATCCCGAGTCGATCGCGCCGTACTGGGTGAAACCCTGGCCGTCGAGCTCGTCGGCCGTGACCTTGAACGACTGGCCCGAAACGCTGAACGACGCGGCGAGCGCACCCTGAGCCAGGGCCACGCCTATGCACGCCGTGGCGGCGACGCTGGGCACCATCACCACAGCGAACCGCTTCCATCTGGTCCCGCCACGCACCTGGGACTCCATCATTTCCTCCTTCTCGGACGTACATCCCGCTCCGGCGAGCCCCGTTGAACGGCGGCCCGGCCAGGCAGGGATGGGAGAAGTGCTACGTCCTCGGGAAGGGGAACGCCTGTGCTCGAAAAGCGCGAACCGCGCCTGAGATCACCGGCGATCACCCCCGAGCGACTACCACTCGGTCGCGCCTGACACGCATCACGCGCAACCTTGCCGGACAGGCTCCACCCTCGGGCGAAGACCCCCCTGCCCTGAAGAGCCGGCGACGCTGCCGTCGGCTCTGCCCGGTGGGGACCCATCAGACCCGTGTCCCGACCGGCTGCCGGGGAACGGGAATGGACCGAGCGTCGCCGATCGTGGTGCATTCTCGCCGCCCGCACAAGGGGGTTCGTTACTGGCTAGTAACGGCCGGATAACCGTCCGACGACCCACAGGTCTCGACCGGCGACCGAGCGCGACATCCCTGCCCAGGACAAATCACTTGACAGTGGGACAGAATCCGGCAGACCAACAGCCTCGACTTACTGGAAGTAACAGCGGCCACGTTTACCAAGATTTGGTAAAGCGTGGCCGCAAAAGCGTCCAGGCGACCGAACTTTCCCTCCGGTACCTCGGCACCGGAGGTTTAGCGACTGGTCAGAACAGCGCGCGGGCGAGCGCGCGCCGCGCCGCCGCGACCCGGGGATCGTCGGGCCCGATCACCTCGAAGAGTTCGAGCAGCCGCACGCGTACGGCGTCCCGGTCGTCACCGAACGTACGCCGCACCGTCTCGATCAACCGCCCGAACGCGTCCTCGACATGACCGCCCACCAGATCCAGGTCGGCGGCGGCGAGTTGCGCGCCGGCGTCGGCGGGCTTCTCCGCCGCGTCCCGGCGTACGGCCTGCGGGTCGAGGCCCTGGATCCGCTGGAGCAACTCGGCCTGCGCGAGCCCGAGTTTGGCCTCCTCGTTGCCCGGGTCGTCGGCCAGGACGTTCTGGTACGCCTGCACCGCGCCGCCCAGGTCACCCGCGTCCAGCGCGTCGACGGCGGCGGCGAGCAGCGCGTCGTAGGGCCCCGCCGGGGCCTCAGCCGGCGGCGGGGCGGCGCCGGGCTCCGCGTCCGGGTCGACCGTCAGGCCGGTGATGCCGAAGCGCTCCTCGGCGACCTGGACGAGCTGGTCCAGGGTCTGGCGGATCTGGGTCTCGGGGGCGGCGCCCTGGAAGAGCGGGAGCGCCTGGCCCGCGACCACGGCGAAGACGGCCGGGATGCCCTGGATGCCGAACTGCTGCATCAGCATCTGGTTGGCGTCCACGTCGATCTTGGCGAGCAGGATGCGGCCGTCGTACTCGACCGCGAGGCGCTCCAGGACCGGGCTGAGCTGCTTGCAGGGCTGACACCACTCGGCCCAGAAGTCGATGACGACCGCGACCTCGGCGGACCGCTGGATGACCTGACTCTCGAACCCGGCCTCGTCGACGTCGATCACGAGGTCGGCCGGGGAGATCGCCCCCGCGCCGCCCTGGCGGGCGGTTTCGGCGCGCGCCTGCTCCGCCTTGACCTTGGCCTCCTGGGCCGCCTTCACCGCGGCGAGGTCGACGACTCCGCTCATGGACATGTTCCGTGGCTGCATGCGTCTATCCTCCCCCGATCCCGCGCGTGTGCGAAAAGCGGTCCGTGAGCCTCGTCGCACCGAGGCCCGGGGCGGTTTGCCCCGGCGGTGGCGCGGGCAGCCGTCCACCGGTCCCGAAAACCCGAACGGTCCGCCGTACGACGCCGGGTCCCCACCCCGCGTACCGGCCGGCCTCCGGTCCCGGACCGCTCGCGTACGTCTGTCGCGGGCCGTGCCGGTTCCCTGCCGAGCTTTCGCTACGACCCGTAGCGTAATGCGCGGCGTGCGCCTCGCGGGAGTCCTTCCCGGTGATCTCCCTCACGACTCCACCATCTTCACCGCACCCGCTCACCGGGCTCCACCGAATAACGGGCGGGGCCGGATGCCCGGGTACGGCCGCTATGGTCGTCCGATGCAGAGCCGCAGCCCCGCCCCCCGTCCGGGCCGTCCGCGCAGCGCCGCCGCGGATGCCGCGATCCTGGCCGCGACGCGGGAGGCGCTGGTGGAGCTGGGCTGGTCGAAACTCACGCTCGGGGACGTGGCGAGCCGCGCCGGCGTCGCGAAGACCACCCTCTACCGCCGCTGGGCCGGCAAGAACGAACTCGTCGTCGACGCGGTGGCCGAACTCTTCGACGAACTCCGCCTCCCCGACCGGGGCAGCCTCACCGCGGACATCGAGGGGGTGGTCCTCCAGTTCGCGGCGATCCTGGCCCGGCCGGAGGCCCGCAGCGGGCTCATGGCCGTCGTCGCCGAGTCCACCCGCGACGACGCGCTGCGCGAACGCATCCGCTCGTCCATCGTGGAGCGGCAGAAGCGGCTCGTCCTCGAAGGGCGGTCCCGGGCGCAGACGCGGGGTGAGCTGCCGCCGGAGAACGACTCCGCGGAGTCCGCGCGGACCGTCGACCTCATCTTCGACGTCGTCGCGGGGGCGGTCGTCCACCGCACGCTGGTGAGCGCGGAACCGGCGGACGAGCAGTGGGTGCGGACGTTCACGCGGCTGCTGCTGGGCGGGCTGCCTGCGGCTACGGCGTGAGGTAAAGAGATCGCCAAGTGAAGGGGGTCCCGGCGCGCGGGCGGGTGAGGGCCACCGGCTACCCTCGACGGCATGAAAAAGAGCGTCTTGACCCGTTACCGCGTGATGGCCTACGTCACCGCCGTACTCCTCGTCCTGCTGACGATCGGCGTGATCGGCAAGCGGGTCCTGGACCTGGACGGGTTCGGCAGCTTCGTGACGGTGGTCGGCGTCGCTCACGGCTGGCTGTACATCGTCTACCTGGTCTTCGCGTTCGACCTCGGCACGAAGGCCAAGTTCCCCCTCCCCCGCCTCGCCTGGGTCCTCCTCGCCGGCACCATCCCCACCGCGGCCTTCTTCGTCGAACGCCGCATCACCCGCGAGATCACCCCGCTGGTCATCGACGACCAGGCGACCAAGCCGGCCGCGGTCTGACCCTCACGGCCCCCGCGCTCAGGGGGCGGTGATCCCCTCCACGCACCGCACGTCACTCCTCCTCGAAGTCGCCCGACGCCACCCGCAGGGGGCGCAGCATCGCGAAGATCTCCGCGCACTCCTCCTCGTCGTACACGCCGAGGCCGAAGTCCATCGCCATGAGGTCCCGGGTGGCCGTGTCGACGACCTCGCGGCCCTTGTCGGTGATGGACGCGAGGGTGCCGCGGCCGTCGTTGGGGTTGGGACGTTTGGCGACGAGGCCGGAGCGGACGAGGCGGTCGACCGTGTTGGTGACCGAGGTGGGGTGGACCATGAGGCGTTCGCCGATTTTCGACATGGGGAGTTCGCCGGCGCGGGAGAAGTTGAGGAGGACGAGGGCCTCGTAGCGCGCGAAGGTGAGCCCGTACGGCTTGACGACCGCGTCGACCTCGGCGAGCAGGATCTGCTGGGCCCGCATGATCGAGGTGATCGCGGCCATGGACGGCACGTTCCCCCACCGCCGCGTCCAGAGCTCGTCCGCGCGGGCGATGGGGTCGAAGGGGAGACTGAGGGGCTTCGGCACGGCATCAGACCCTACCCGCCGGTCACATTCTGGTCAGCCACGTCTCACACATCGGTCCGGAAACAGGACCGGGAACGGCTTCCTGAGCGATGTTCCCCGAACGGGCGGCGATTTGACTTTGTGCGTCCCCCTTTACGCGTTATGCAACGAGGGTCCCCCACCTCCGTTCGCAGGGAGCGGCATGTCCCGTCCAGCCCACGCACTCCTCGCTCTCGTCCTCCTCTCCCTCACCGCCGCCTGCTCCTCCTCCCCGGCGCCCGAGGAGGCATCGGTCGCCGCGCCCCCGAAGAAGCGGGCCCCCACCCGGACTTTCTGGGTCGACCCCGACAGCAACGCCGCCCGCCAGGTCCAGCTGTGGAAGCGCGAGGGCCGCAACTCCGACGCGGAGCTGCTGCGCAGGATCGCCGACCAGCCCGTGGCCCTGTGGCCGGCGGGCGAGATCGACCCCGGCCCTGCTGTGTCGGCGGCGACGTCCGCGGCGGCCCGCGAGGACCGTACGGCACTGTTCGTCGCGTACGACATCCCGCACCGCGACTGCGGCCAGCACTCGGCGGGCGGCGCGGCGGACGGCGCCGCCTACCTCGCGTGGATCGGGAGGTTCGCGTCGGCGATCGGGGACGCGAAGGCGCTGGTGGTGCTGGAGCCGGACGCGGTCGCGCACATCGTGGACGGATGTACGCCGGGTGAATATCACGGCGAGCGGGAGGAGTTGCTGGCGTCGGCGATCACCCGGCTGAAGCGGCAGCCGCACACGAAGGTGTACTTGGACGCCGGCAACCCGTCCTGGATCCGCGAGCCGTGGAAGCTGGTCGAGCCGCTGAAGCGGTCCGGCGTCGACGCGGCGGACGGCTTCGCCCTGAACGTCTCCAACTTCCAGCCGGACGACGCGGTCAAGCGCTACGGACTCGACCTCTCCGCCCAGTTGGGCGGAAAGCACTTCGTCGTCGACACCAGCCGCAACGGCAACGGCCCGCTCCCGGGGGTGTGGTGCAACCCTCCGGGGCGGGCCCTGGGCACCCGGCCGACCACCGAAACCGGGGAACCCGCTCTGGATGCCTACCTGTGGATCAAACGGCCGGGCGAGTCGGACGGCACGTGCGGGGGCGGGCCGGACGCGGGGCAGTGGTGGCCGGCGTACGCGCTGGAGCTGGCCCGCAACTCGAAGTGACCGACGCTCACTTGACCTGGATCCACTTCGCCTCCGACGGTGTGCCGGCCGCGTCCGTCGCGAACACCATGTACCAGCCGGGCGGCACCAGCGCCGGGTCGTCCGGCACGGTGAACGTGACGGCCCCCCTCCCCTTCGTCAACTCCAGCGCGATGGACCGCTGTTCGACGTCGGTGGTGTGGGTGACGGCGCTGGGCCGCATCAGCCGGGCGGAGACGATCCGCTCGGGACGGTCGGTGCGGTAGGTGATTCTGCGGTCGTCGGGCAGAACGCCGGGCCCTTCGTCGAGGACGGGCCGGTCCTGGCCGTTCTTGTGCAGCGCGGGCGGCGTGAAGACCTCCATGCGCTGCTCGAAGTGCCCGAGCTTCGTGTTCTGCTGGTCGTCGTAGAGGGGGTCGGAGCCGAAGGTGGCGACCCGCCCGTCGGGCAGCAGCAGGGCCTCGGAGTGGTAGTTGCGGCCGACGACGGGTTCGGCGGCCTCCCGGAAGACGTTGCCCTTGGGGTCGTAGAACTGCGCCTTGAGGATGTTGCTGGCGCTGCGCCCCCGGTAGTCGGAGGAGCCGTTGGAGGTGAAGACGGTGTCGTCCGGCATGATGACGCTGTTCAAGTACCGAGTGCCCTGGGGCAGGTCGGGCCCGTCCTTGAAGGAGGGGTTGTCCTCCTTCAGGTCGATCACGGCCGTCCGGGACGTCGCCTTCTTCGACTCCCCCACTCCCCCGCCGCCGAGGATCATCACCTTCTGCTCCTGCGCCGGCGGCAGCAGCACGGACGCCGAAGTCTCCGTCGCGTCCGCGTCCTTGAGCCCCGGCACCTTCTGGAACGTGTTGGTCTTCAGGTCCCAGATCCCCGGCTCACGCCCCTGGTCGGCGGGCCCGTACCCGGCGTTGGAGGCGGGGTAGAACAACTTCCCGCCCTTGGTGAGGAACAGCGCCGGATACGTCGGGAAGTACCGCTTGGGCCCCGGCGTCCACTTCTTGGTGCGCGGGTCGTAGATCTCGTTGTCCCCGGGGTCGACCACGCCGACGTCGTCGAGCCCGGAGACCGCGAGGACGCGCCCGTCGTCGAGCCCGACGAGGGTCGGGTACCAGCGGGCCTTGGCCATCGGGTCGACGGGGACGTACCGCTCGGCGACGGGGTCGAACTCGTAGGCGGCGCGGATGCCCTGGAAGTCCTGCTTGTCGAGGGTGATCTTCTCGCTGAGCCCGTACGTGTTGTCGGCGTCCTTGCCGGTGAGCCCGACGATCTCGTACTGGGCCTGCTTGTCGGTGGCGGACATCGGCCCGCTCTCGGCGGCCTCGACGAAGACGCGGACCTCGCTGGCGGTGACCCGGGTCTGCCAGGGCTGCATGACGCCGCGCCTGTTGTACGTCACCTTGAAGCCGCGCTTGGCCTTCGGGACGGTGACGTCGAACTTGCTGACGTACTCGACGCCGGCGGGTGAGCGGAAGCGGGTGCCCTTCTTGAGGACCATGGGTTTGTCGGGGTTCTCGTTCTTGACGCGCATCCCGCCGGCGGCCCGGTCGACCTCCCCGTCGAGGAGTTCGTAGCGGGCCGTGCCGCCCGCCACCAGGAGCCGCCCGTCGGGGAGTTGGGCGTGTCCGGAGCAGAAGAAGTCCTCGGGGGTGGGGATCTTCTTGAAGGTGTTCGCCTTCGGGTCCCACAGCACCGTGTCGAAGGACCCGGCGTCGAATTTCTTCTGCTCGTTGCCGGAGCCGGCGACGATGAGGACCTTCCCGGTGTGCAGCAGCGCCGCGTGGATGGCGTTGGTGCGGTACTGCTCGGGGATGTCGACCTGGGCCCAACTGCCGTACTTGGCGCGGTACTCGGGCTGGGCGATCTTGTAGGCGTGGTAGCGCTCGCCGACGAAGTCCAGCGCGGCGGGCGCGTTGAGGCTCGCGAGGATGGCGATCCCGCCGACGCCCAGGACGGTCTTCTTGGTCTTCTGGTGGACGGGCATGGCTAGTTGCCTCCTGTCGGGGTGCCGGAGACGGGGGCGAGGGCGGGTTCGACGGCGGGCGCCTCTGCTACCCGGGCGGTACGGGTACGGGGCCGGGCGAGCCGCTCCTTGACCCCCGTGCCGATCCACACCGCGACCGGCGCGAGGGAGATCGCCGTGGCGAGGACCGCCCAGGTGCGCATGGCGACGTGGGTGTGGCCGAGGACCGCGGAGGCGGCCAGCGACGCGATGAGGACGGCCGCCCAGAACAGGTGGACGCGGAAGGTCGTCAGGCGGTCGGCACTGACGCCGGCGCCCTTCGGCGTGACGACGAACCGGCTGGGGCGGCGCAGCAGGGCCGCGCCGAAGGACTTGAGGTAGATCGGCGCGGAGAGGGCCGACATGCCCATCCCGGCGAGCCCCCCGGAGCCCTCGGGCTCGTGCGGGGAGACGTTGTGGCGGCGGTTCCACAGGTACAGGCCGATCTGGAGGGCGGCGGCGTCGCTGTAGAGCATCAGCCACACGGAGGCGGCGACCTGCGTGCCGGACGCGCCGAACCACAGGAACAGCACGCAACTCACCATGCCGAGCAGCCAGTTGACGGCCGTCATCGGGTAGTAGACGAGCATCATCGTGTACGAGAACAGCCGCCCGGGAGGCATCGTGAACGGCGCCTTCCAGTACTGCTTGAACAGCGTCTCGTAGGTCCCGCGCGACCACCGCAACTGCTGCGTGAAGAAGTCCGTCCAGGAGGCGGGCCCCTCCCCGACCGCGAGCACGTCCGGCGTGTACACCGACCGCCACTTGCGCCCGGTCACCGGATTGCGCCGCCGGTGCAGTTCGAACCCGGTCGCCATGTCCTCGGTGATCGAGTCGTACAGCCCGCCGATCTGCTTCACGGCCGCGATCCGTACGACGTTGTTGGTGCCGACGAACATCGGCGCCCGGTAGCGGTTGCCCGCGCGCTGGATCAGCGCGTGGAAGAGGAACTGCTGCGACTCGGCGGCCTTCGTCACCGGATGGTGGTAGTTCCCGTACACCTGGGGTCCTACGACGAACGCGACGTCCGGGTCCCGGAAGTACCCCATCATCCGTTCGAGGTAGTCCGGGTGGGGTACGTGGTCGGTGTCGACGGAGGCGAGGAACTCGTACGCGTCGCCGTGCGCGGCGATCCAGGCGTTGTAGTTCCCGTGCTTGGTCCGCGCCTTGTGCACCCCCTTGGCCCGGTTCCACTCCGGAACACCCTTGCGCGTGAAGTGCCGCACCCCCAGCTCCGCGCAGAGCGCCTTGGCCTGCTCGTCGTCCCCCTCGTCGAGAAGCCACACGTCCAGGGGCCCCCGGTGGTGGATCCGTACGGCCCCCTCAAGGGTCGCCCGCACCATCGCGAGGGGCTCACGCCCGGGGACGTACGTCGTGAGGAACGCGACGCGCGTATCACTCTCGGGTATGACGGGTACGGGGTCCCGGGCGACCAGCGTCGCATGCGCCACCGACGCCACGTTGACGACCATGAACAGCTCGATCAGCCCGATGGCTATGAGCATCGCGATGTCGAGGTGGACCATCCACGCGTCGCCGCCCTCGCGCTCCACCCAGTGACTGGGCCACACGAGGTACACGAGCAGCAGCGCGGTCAGCACCGGCGCGAGGCTCATCAGCAGGACGGCGCGTATTCGGTGGGGCTCGCGGGAGAGCAGCGATATGTACTGCACCCGGTACGGCGCTCCGGCCGGCTCCGTGAGCGGCCCGGCCAACCTGCTGTGGGTGTCGTAGTCGTAGCCCTCAGGCCGCACAACGCCCTCCAAGAAGTGGGAGTGGTCGAGGCCCGGGGTCCGCTCTGAGCGTTTGCCGTCCGGGGTGAACCTGACGGGCCGATACCCACACGAAAATGGACATATCGGACAGTGTCGAACGGGGTGGGGCCAGGCGGGTGGGACTTTCGTCCAACGGTGGGACTTTCGCCGGACGGGGGGTTATCTGCGCGTCGCAGGCGCACACGGAAAAGCCCCGTCCGTACGCCGTGAAGAGACGTACGGACGGGGCCGCGGCCGGGGTGCGTCGATCAGGACGAGACGGTTTGCGAGTCGTCGTGGGATCGCAGCTCGGCCAGCCTCCGTTGGTACAGCGGGCCGGCGGCGTGCGCGCCGCGAGCTTCACTCGGCGTGTACTGCTCGATCAGGTGGTGCGCCACGGCCTTGAGATGCGCCGACCACGCCAGTACGTGTTGCTGAGCGGTTCGGCCGCATTCCTTCGGTTCCCCAGGGAGACACACCGGAAGACTCGGGCCGACCTTGTTCGCCGCGTGCCGGATATAGCGAGCGATCATCGCCCATTCTTCTTCGGTCCGCTGCACGGCAGTGCTCTTGCTCTCCCAGCCCCACGGCCCGAAGTCGTCTCCGTGGTCGTCCATGTACGCGCTCCTGATCATCGCGGCGAACTGAACCGGCGTGCCGAGCGTAGCCGGGTTGTCGGCCTACTGAGGGGGTGTGCAGGACTGTGCTACCTCGCCCAGGACAGCGCGAATCTCCGCCAGCACCTCTCCCATGCGAAGGCCGCCCCAGACTTCGGACAGGGGTTCTTCCCGTACATTCCCGATGGTCTGGCCGTCGACGAGGGGTCTCATGGAAGTGCCCAGCAGTACTACGTGAAGGGCCTAGAACTCGCCGGCGCAAGCGACGACCACTTGACTTACTGCCACATCCTCCGGGGGATGTCCGTCCAGTCTGTCGACTTGGGACACGGCCCAACAGCGGTGACTTGGGCCAATGCGGCCAGTGAAGCATCCCCTACAGCCGGGCCAAGGATGAAAGCTTTCATGGCCGGACAGCAGGCTCATTCCTACGCTGTCGCAGGCGATCGGCACAACGCGCTCCAAAGCATCCGGGAAACCGAAGCCGCCATGAGCAAGGCGGAAAGCAGGCATCAAACGTTCGGTGGATACAGTGCCGCCACATTGGCATATCACACCGCGCAGGTCAGGTATGCGCTAGGGGATGTGGCCGGAAGCGTTGACCATCTCCAGCTTCACTTCCGCTTGCGAGAGCCGGAGAACGAATCCACTCGAAGCGGCATGCGATTCAGTGGGATGCTGGCCGAACGTCAACTGGAGATGGGATATCTGGATGAAGCCTGTGCCGCATGGAACAAAGTGCTGAATGGCTATCCTGCGATTCGATCCGGGCAGGTCGACAAGCACGTCAAAGAAATGTTCCGGCTAATCCGACCACACCTCAAGAACAGCACCGCGCGGGAGCTTTACGAGCGGGCTCGACTGGTCGCACCTAACGCGCTGACGGCCTGGAAAACGAACCCGCACCCGCCACCTCACCGCTCCTGCCGCGAACTCCGCCGCAAATACTGCCGCACAGCCCGCTGTGAGATCGGCCCCAGCTCCTCCAACGCCCCCACCAGCAACCCCAGTTGCTCCAGCGCGGCCAACGCCGACCCAGCCCCCTCCGCATCCACTCCCTCGTACAGCTCGATCCCCACGAACGAAGCGGCGACCGCCCGCGCCAGCCCCGCGGGGTCCGTGAACTCCCCGAACGGCGTCCCCCCGAGCACCCTCCGCAGCACCTTCTCGATCTCGACGATCCACAGGTCGAGGCCGGCGGCCGTGGCCGGCCCGAGCGCGGGATGCGTCTGCGCGCCGGCGAGCAGCTGCCCCAGCCGGGCCACATGCCCGAAACCCTGCTCGGCGGCGTGGATCTCCCGTCCCAGCGCGAGGAGTTCGGACAGCGACCCCACCTCCTCGAACCGCTCCCGGTACCGGGAGACGGACTGCTCGGCCCCGTACCGGCAGGCCGCCGCGAGGAGTTCGTCGACGGAGCCGAAGTGGTAGAAGACCAGCGCCTGGTTGACCCCGGCGGCCGCGGCGACGGACCGCGCGGACGTCTTGGCGATGCCCTGCTCGGTGAGCGTCCGCAAGGCCCCTTCCAGCAACTTGACCCGGGTCTCCTGCGAAGGACTCATGCGCGCGCTTCCTCTCTCACCGGCCGCAGCCCGGCCCGTACCCCGCAGTCTCGTACGTCGCTGTACGAAGCCCGGAACCACCCCTCGTACCCGAAGAGCGGCCCGAACCACCGGTTGACGACACGGACCTGGATCCGGAAGACCCCGGCGGCGTCGTCGTACGACTCCCGCACCTCCGCGTCGGCGCCGATGAGTTCGGGCACCCGCACGTCCAACGGCCCTTCCCGGAACCGGTGTTCGCCGGAGCGGATGAGGAGGGAGCCGTCGGGTTCGGCCTGGAGGCGGAGGTCGGTGGCGAGGTGCTGGTGGGTGCCGAGGTAGTCGAGGATCGTGCCAGGGGAGCCCAGCACCATCTGTGCGTCGAACCGGAGTTGGCGGGACGGGAAGCGGAACGTCCGTACGAACGTGACCGTTTCACGGCCGTAGGAGTCGAGGTAGGGGACGTTCTCGATCACGAACGGGATGTCGCGGCCCGCGCGGGGGACGAGGATGTTGCGGGTCGTGCCGAGCGCGAGGAACGGCTTCACGAACGCGGGCCCGTGCCAGATACGGGACATGACGCCCCGCCCCGTGCACGCCTCGCCGCTCGCGAGGCCCACGGAGAAGCGGCGGCGCAGCTCGGGGTGGAGGCGGTCGAACTCCGCGTCGCCCATCGCCGTACGGAAGATGGAGGTCATCGCGGGGTCTCCAGGGCGCGCATCAGGCGGGGCGCACGCGCGCGGGCGGGGGCGCGGCGGACGCAGCGGCGGGCGGACGGGACGCAGGACAGGTGCGCCTTGAAGACGGCCATGCAGGCGGCGACCAGGAGGAGTTGGGGGAAGAGGTAGTACAGCGGCGGGGTGTAGCGGGCGAGGGGGCCGAGGCCCAGACCGGTCACGGCGGTCACCAGGACGGCCACCCTGAAGGCGAGTTCGGCGATCCAGTTCCACAGCGCCCGTTCCGGTGTGATGCCCCGCTCCAGCCAGAGCCGTAGCCGGTCGAAGGACCACGCCGTCGCCCACACCATCAGCGGGCGGAAGAGGAGCCGGTCCGCGACCCGGCCGAACCGTCCCCAGCGCGGCTGGTAGTCGTACCCCGTGATGAACCGGACGCCGTCGCCCTCCGGGACGTAACGCCAGTACCCGCTGCCCTCCTTGAGCAACGACAGGGGGTGCGGGGAGGCGAAGCGCAGCGCCGATGTCCGGGTGCCGTCCGGGCGTTCGCGTTCGCCGGCGGCGACTCCCGTGCCGGAGACCGTCACGAACGGCAGGACGCGGGTGGCGTACCGGAAGCGCTGCGGCTCGTCCTGCGCGCGCGGGAGGTAGTCGATTTCGGTGAACCGGAGGTCCCAGCGCTGATGCTCGGACGGGGTCTGCGTACGGGTCCACAGGTCGTCCATGTCGGCGCGGATGTGCGCCTCTATGTAGAGCCCCATCGGTAATCCCCCTGGTGGAGACGGTCTTTGAGCAGTCGCTCAAACTCTCTGCGCGTGACGCTACACCTGTTTGAGCAATCGCTCAACGCCGATTCGGGGGTGAACGGGCCCGCGCGCGGGCGCGGTTAGGCTCTGCCGCGTTCGACACGAGGCCGGATCAGGGGAGGGCGTCGCCGTGCTGGGGCTGCTGGGCAGGGTGGGGGCGGTGGTCGTGCTGCTGGGGTCGCTGGTGGCGAGCCGTCCGGCGGAGGGGGCCGTGGGGTACGAGAGAGAGGCGACGGAGGCAGCGGCGGAACCGGCGGCCGGCTCCGCGCGGGCCGCCTGCGCGGACACCGCGTACTCGACCGCCGGGCACAAGGAGTACGGGACGTACCTCTGGCACGTCGGGGACGGGGCCATGCCGGGCGGGCTGTCCCGGGACGCCGCGCGCAAGGTGTTCGACGAGGCGATCGGGGCCATCACCGGGGAGCGCAACGACTGCGGGCTCAGCGGTGGGGCCGGGCCCCGGGCACGGTACCTGTCCGCGACCGACCGGGAGGCCGGGATCGACCGGGCGGGGCGGTGCTCCGCGCGGGACGGGGTGAGCGTGTGGGACGCGGGGGAGCTGCCCGAGGACGTCGTCGCCGTCACGTGCTCGTGGGCCGTGACGATGCCGGACGGCGGGCCGAACGACCTGATCGAGGCGGACGTCCGCTTCAACACCCGGCACCACCGGTTCACGGACGCTCCGGGGGCGCGGTGCGCCGACGCGTACGACGTACGGGCCGTGGGGACGCACGAGGCGGGGCACGTGTTCGGGCTCGGGCATGTGGGGGCCGGGCACGAGAACCTGACGATGTACACGAACTCGTTCGCCTGCTCGACGCGGGCGCGGAGCCTGGGCAAGGGGGATGTGCTGGGGCTGCGGGCCTTGTACCGGTGAGGTGCGCACCGGATCTATAAGGTGCCCGCATGAGTCAAGACGTGCTGTCCGTCATCCCGGCCGACCCCCGCTGGCAGCCCGACAAGAAGGCCGCCGAACGCACCCACGCGCTCGTCGCCTCCTGGTTCCCCGAAGGCTCCGCGACGTACGTCGAGACGACGCGGTCCGACACCGTCACCGCCTTCAGCAGCGGGCAGAACCTCGATCGCATCGGGTGCCCGGCATGCGGCGAGGAGATCGACCTCGACTGGTGGTTCGAGCTGGAGGAGGAGCACAGCGAGACCGGGTTCACCAGCCTCGACGTCGCCGTACCCTGCTGCGGAGCCGTACTCCCCCTCGACAGCCTCGACTACGACTACCCGTGCGGGTTCGCGCGGTTCCGGATCGCCGTGTGGGATGCCGAGCGGTGGTTCGAGGACGGTGAGCTGGCCGCTCTCGCCGAGGCGCTCGGGCATCCCGTACGGCAGATCCGGGCGTACATCTAGCCGGCGAGGTGGCGTTCGACCGTTTCCACCTTGGACGTGAGGCCGTCCGTGATGCCGGGGCGGATGTCGGCCTTGAGGACCAGGGAGACGCGGGGGGCGCGTTCCTCGACGGCGGCGACGGCTCGCTTGACGACGTCCATGACCTCGTCCCACTCGCCCTCGATGGACGTGAACATGGCGTCGGTGCGATTCGGGAGGCCGGACTCGCGGACGACGCGGACCGCGTCGGCGACGTACTCGCCCACTTCCTCGCCGACGCCGAGGGGGGTGACGGAGAAGGCGACGATCATGCGCTCACGACACCTTCCTGGCGCGCGCGGGAGGCGATGACCGCGTCCTCGGCCTCGCGGCGCAGCTTGCGCTCGGCGAAGAAGCCGCCGAGGGGCAGGACGGAGAGGACGAAGTAGAGGAGGCCCGTCTTGAGGGGCCACTTCGTGCGGTTCCAGGCGTCGGCCCAGAAGATCACGTACAGGATGAACAGCACGCCGTGGACCATGCCCATGACCGGTACCGCGTTGAAGTCGGTGGTCCGCTTGAGGACGGAGCACACGAGCAGGAGCAGGAACGAGATGGCCTCGGGGGCGGAGACCAGGCGCAGGCGGCGGAGGGCGGAGGCTGTCTTCAGGTCCACGGGGTCACCTTAAAGAAGGGGGTCATCACGGTGCTGAGCTGGCGGTTTGCGTCGCACACCTGGCGCGCGCCTTGTGAACGCACGCACAAGCGTTCGTCCATTGTGGCAAACCCCCCACCTCGGGGTTCTTTCAGGGTGGGGATCCACCCGATATCCACCCGTGGGACCTGTTCTCTCCACCCCCCGAGCGGATACCTTCGGCGTCGTGGCGATGTTCCGACTGCAAGGCAGCAAGGTGCTGGCCGTAGAGATGACCGGCGACGGCGTGAAGGCCAAGAACGGCTCGATGGTCGCGTACGACGGCCAGATGGCGTTCAAGAAGCTCTCGGGGGGCGGTGAGGGTCTGCGCGGGATGGTGACCCGGCGGCTGACCGGCGAGCAGATGACGGTGATGGAGGTGAAGGGGCACGGCGTCTGCTGGTTCGCGGACCGCGCCTCGGAGATCAACCTCGTAGCTCTCCAGGGGGACAAGCTGTACGTCGAGTCGAGCAACCTGCTCGCGACGGACGCCGGGCTCAGAACGGGTACGACGTTCACGGGCCTGCGCGGCGCCTCGCAGGGCAACGGCCTGTTCACGACGACCGTCGAGGGCCACGGCCAGGCGGCGATCACGTCGGACGGCCCGGCGGTGGTCCTCCGGGTCACTCCCCAGTACCCCCTGACCGTCGACCCCGGGGCGTACGTCGCGCATCAGGGCAACCTCCGCCAGTCCTTCCAGGCGGGTGTGACGTTCCGCACGTTCATGGGCGAGGGCGGCGGCGAGGCATTCCAGATCCGCTTCGAGGGGGACGGCCTGGTGTACATCCAGCCCTCCGAGCGGAACACGATCGCGGGGGACGTGTGAGATGACCTTCCGAGAGATCAACTCCAAGATGGTCGAGGCGACGGTCGCCCCCGGCCAGCGCCTGTTCAGCCAGCGCGGCGCGATGCTCGCGTACAAGGGCGAGGTGTCGTTCACGCCGAACATGCAGGGCGGCCAGGGCGGGGTGATGTCGATGCTGGGCCGCCGCCTGGCGAACGAGGACACCCCTTTGATGACGGTCGAGGGCAGCGGCACGATCCTGTTCGGGCACGGCGGCCACCACGTCCAGGTGATCAACCTCGCCGGGGACACGCTGTACGTGGAGGCGGACCGCCTGCTCGCCTTCGAGGGGACGCTCCAGCAGGGCACGATGTTCATGGGGTCGCAGGGCGGCGTCATGGGCATGGTCCGGGGCCAGGTCAGCGGGCAGGGCCTGTTCACGACCACCCTGAAGGGCCACGGCGCGGTGGCGGTGATGGCGCACGGCGGGGTCTTCGAGGTGCCGATCACCCCGCAGCGCCCGGTCCACGTCGACCCGCAGGCGTACGTCGCGCACCACGGCGACGTACGCAACAAGCTCTCGACGGCCCTCGGCTGGCGGGACATGGTGGGCCGGGGTTCCGGTGAGGGGTTCCAGCTCGAACTGAGCGGGAACGGCGCGGTGTACGTCCAGGCATCGGAGGAGAAGCTGTGAGCCACTACGCGGGCGCGGGCCCGGTGGTCTACGACCCGATGACGTTGCCGGTGGACGACAACGTCAACTCGTACACCTTCTGCGTGGAGCTGAAGGGGAGCCAGTGGTTCCTGCAGAAGGGGAAGATGGTCGCCTACTACGGGTCGATCGACTTCAACGGCATCGGGCACGGCCGTCTGGACCGTCTGGTGCGGACGTCGTTCCATTCGCCTCTGCACGCGAGTGACTGGGTGGTGGCGGAGGGCTCGGGCAAGATGCTCCTCGCGGACCGGGCGTTCGACGTGAACTCGTTCGACCTGGAGGACGGCAATCTGACCATTCGCTCCGGCAACCTCCTCGCCTTTCAGCCAAGTTTGGCCCTCAAGCAGTCGATCGTGCCGGGGTTCCTGACGCTGATCGGGACGGGCAAGTTCGTCGCCGCGTCCAACGGGCCGGTGGTGTTCATGGAGCCGCCGATCCGGGTGGACCCGCAGGCGCTGGTGGGCTGGGCGGACTGCCCCTCGCCGTGCCACCACTACGACCACGGCTACATGACGGGCCTCATGGGCGGTCTACGTGCGATGACGGGCCTGGGCGGCGCCTCGGGCGAGGAGCACCAGTTCGAGTTCGTCGGCGCGGGGACGGTGCTGCTCCAGTCGTCGGAGGCGCTGATGGCGGAGCAGGCGACGGGGATGGTGCCGAGCGAACCGGGCGTACCGGGCGGCGGGGCACACCCCGGCCAAGGGCACGGCGGGCAGCAGCGCCTTCCCGGACAGCTCGGCGATCTCCAGCGTCGCTTCGGGCTGTGAGCGGTAACCTGCGGAGTGTGACGTCGAACGGGTGCGCGCCGTCACACTCTTCTCATTAACATTTCAACTTTTTAGGTAGACTTCTTTTATGGAGACCGAGACGGCCACGCGCTGGCTGACCGAAGCGGAGCAGTGCGCCTGGCGCACCCAGCTGGAGGTCAACAGGCTGTTGATGCACCAGCTGGAGAAGGATCTCCAGCCGTTCGGGCTGACGATGAACGACTACGAGATCCTGGTCAACCTTTCCGAGTCCCCCGACGTCCGTATGCGGATGAGCGACCTCGCCGCCGCCACCCTCCAGTCCAAGAGCCGCCTCTCCCACCAGATCACCCGCATGGAGAACTCGGACCTGGTCCGCCGGGAGAACTGCGAGTCCGACCGGCGCGGGCTGTACGCGGTCCTCACCGACCACGGCCTCGGAGTGATGCGCCAGGTCGCCCCGCACCATGTCGCCTCCGTCCGCCGCCACTTCATCGACCTCCTCGACACCGAGTCGATGCAGCAGCTCAGCAAGGCCCTCGGCCCGGTCTCGAACCACCTCCGCGAGAACCGCGGCCGGCCCTGACCCCACGCGGCCCTAGCCCCTTACGGGCAGCCTGAGTTCGAACACCGAGCCCTCCAGGACCCCGAGGGTCCCGCCATGGCGTACGGCGATGTCCCGGGCGATCGCCAGCCCCAGCCCGGCGCCTCCGTCGTCGCGGCTGCGGGCGTCGTCGAGGCGGACGAACCGTTCGAAGATCCGCTCCCGGTCCGCGTCCGGCACTCCCGGGCCGTCGTCGGCGACGGTGAGGACCGCGTCGTCGCCGTCCCGGCGGACCGTCACCTCGATCGTCGTCCGGGTGTGCCGTGCCGCGTTGTCCAGGAGGTTGGCCAGGACACGCGCCAACTGGCCGCGGGAGCCGGTGACTTCGACGCCGGGTGCCGTGTCGACGCGCACCTTCTCGCGGCCCTGCGCCCCCTCCCGCGCCAGCGCGCCCAGGTCGACCGGGGTGCGCTGCGGGGTCTCCCCCGCGTCCAGGCGGGCCAGCAGCAGGAGGTCGGCGGCGAGGTGCTGGAGGCGGACCGTGTCCTCCACCGCGCCGTCCAGGTCCAGCAACTCCGGGTGCGCGGCGGCCACTTCGAGCTGCGTGCGCAACGAGGCGATGGGGCTGCGGAGTTCGTGGGAGGCGTCGGCCACGAAACGCCGCTGGCGGTCCACCGACGCCTCCAGCGCGGCCAGCGTCTCGTTCGTCGTCCGGGCCAGCCTGCCGACCTCGTCCCACGCGTCCGGTTCCGGGACGCGGCGCGACAGGTTCTGCGAGGCCGTGATCGCCGCCAGCTCCCGGCGGATGCCCTCCACCGGGCGCAACGCACGCCGGGTGACCAGCCAGGTGACGCCCGCGACGAGCCCCAGCAGCAGCGGCAGCACGATCAGCAGGACCGTCAACGCGGTGCGTACGGCGGACTGTTCGGTGGCCAGGGGGGCGCCCGCGCGGACGGTCAGCAGGCCCTCGGCGGGGGTGGCGACGGTCAGGGACGCGAAACGGTAGTCCCCGGTGTCGCCGTCGAGCGTGGCCGAGCCGGAGGAGTGGGTGACGTCCCCGGTCTCCCCCGCGTCGAGGTCGTCCGCCTCGGCCGGGTCGCCGAACTTCGAGGTGACGTAGGTCAGTTCCTCGTTCTTCGCGACCACCGCGCCGTTCGCCGCCTCGACCACGACCGGCACGTCGTCGTCCAGGTCCAGCCGGCCGTACGGCGTCCCCGCCGCCAGGCGTGCCGCGACCGTGCGGGCCGTGCGCTCCGCGTCGTCGTCGGCCTGGCCGCGCAGGTTCGTCCACAGCGACAGGACGACGACCGCGCCCGCCGCGAGCAGGGCCAGGGCCACGACCGAGGTCGCCGCGAGGGTCGTGCGGGCGCGGACCGAGCGGGGTCTCATCGGCTCGCCTCCAGGCGGTAACCGGCGCCGCGTACCGTGCCGATGAGTGCCGGGTCCAGTTTGCGGCGCAGCGAACTGACGTACACCTCCACGATGTTGGGGTCGCCGTCGTACGCGAAGTCCCAGACGTGGTCCAGGATCTCCGCCTTGGAGACGACCTCGCCGGGGCGCCGGGCCAGGTGTTCCAGGACGGCGAACTCCTTTGCGGTCAGGGGGACTTCGGTGTCCCTGAAGTGGACTCGGCGGGTGGCCGTGTCGACTCTGAGGTCGCCGACCGTGTGGACGGGGGAGGCGCCCGGGCGGGAGCGTCTGCGCAGGAGCGCCTTCACGCGGGCGACCAGGACGACGTACGAGAACGGTTTCGTCAGGTAGTCGTCCGCGCCCGTGTCCAGGCCCTCCGCCTCGTCGTACTCCCCGTCCTTCGCCGTCAGCATCAGGATCGGGACGTCGTGGCCGGCCGCGCGCAGGGTCGCGCAGACGCGGTAGCCGTTCATGCCGGGGAGCATGATGTCGAGGATCAGCAGGTCGTAGGCGCCCTCCGTCGCGCGGTGCAGGCCCTCGCGGCCGTCGTGGACGACGTCCACGGCGTAGCCCTCGGCGGTCAGGCCCCTGGCCAGCGACAGGGCGAGGCGCTTCTCGTCCTCCACGATCAACAGACGCATGCGTACAGGGTGGCAAACCGAAGCTGAAGATCCCTTCAGGTGGCTTCAGGTTGCCTTCAGGGTCGGTCGGCGAGTGTGGACCACGTCGCAACGAACCCCAGGAGGAACCCCATGAAGCGCAGCATCGCCATCGCCGCCGTCGCCGTGAGCGCGGTCCTCGCGGGAGGCACGGCCCTCGCCCTCACGAACGACGGGTCCCGGGGCGGGGAGTCCCGCGAGGGGGCGCAGCATGTGCGGGTCGCTGCGCAGGCGGACGACACGGACGACACGGACCGGGTGAACGGCACGGACGACACCGACGACACGGACCGGACCGACACGGCCGCCCGCCCCACGGTCACCACCTCCCACCTCACCATCGCCCAGGCCATCGACGCCGCCCTCGCGGCCCGCCCCGGCACGGTCCTCTCCGCCGGCCTCGACACCGACGACGATGACGGCGACCGGGACTGGGAGGTCGAGATCCTCGGCGCGGACGCGAAGACGTACGAACTCCACCTCGACCCCGCCACCGGCAAGGTCCTCGCCACCCACACCGACCCCGACCGCGACCGCACCCCCCAGGGCCTCACCGCCCGCCAGGCCGCCGACGCCGCCGCCCCCAAGGGCACGGTCCTCTCCGTCGACTTCGACGAGGACCACAGCGGCATCTGGGAGGTCGAGACCCACGACGCCCAGGGCAAGGAGCGGGACTGGAACGTGAACGCGAAGACCGGGACGGTCACGGCGGACCGGGAGGACTGAGCTCCGGCCGGCGGATGTCAGTCCCCACCGCTAACGTTCGCCCCTCCACGGTCTTCAGGGAGGGGCGGCCCGATGGGTGCCAGCGGATGGGACTACGTCACCAGGTACGACGGCGACGTCGTGGCGGCCTTGACGGCGTTGCGGACCAGGGTGTTCGAGACGGAGTACGGCGACAGCGACCGTTACCGGAGCCTGGAGGACCTCTACGAGGACGCGGAGTTCATGGGGACCGAAGGCACGCACACGATCCTCGACATCGACAGGGTGATCATCACGGACACCCCATCGACGCGCTCCGGCACCCTGCGCCCCCTGGCTCCCGGCCGCGTGACACACCACTTCGGCACGGACCGCCCGTCGGTCGAGCAGTACGAGGAACTCGTCGCCACCGCCGACAGGGCCACGAGCCACGAGGAGTACGAGCAGAGCCTGCTGGGCGAGTGCCGGACGCCGTGGAGCGGCTGCTACGTCGTCCTGTACTCCGACGACAAGCCGACCCACCTGGGAATCTTCGGATCCTCAGGGGACTAGAGCCGCTGACGCGCGGTCAGGTCGATGTGATCCCTGCCACCAGTTCGTCGGCCGCTCCGTACGGGTCCAGTTCGCCAGAGACGACGCGTTCCGCGAGGAGGTCGACCCGGCGGTCACCCCGCAGGTCACCGATGCGTTCCCGCAGGGACGTCACCGCGATCATCTCGATCTCGTGGGCCGCGCGGGAGCGGCGGCGGGCGGCCAGTACTCCCCGCTCCTCCATCCAGGTCCGGTGTTTCTCCAGGGCCTCGATCAACTCGTCGATGCCTTCGCCCCGGGAGGCGACGGTTTTGACGATGGAGGGGCGCCAGTCGCCCGGGGCGCGGGATTCGCCGAGGCCCAGCATGTGGTTCAGTTCGCGGGCGGTCGTGTCGGCGCCGTCGCGGTCGGCCTTGTTGACGACGTAGATGTCGCCGATCTCCAGGATTCCGGCCTTGGCCGCCTGGATGCCGTCGCCCATGCCGGGGGCGAGGAGGACGACGGAGGTGTCGGCCTGGGCGGCGATCTCGACCTCGGACTGGCCGACGCCGACCGTCTCGACGAGGACGATGTCGCACCCGGCGGCGTCCAGGACCCTGATCGCCTGGGGCGCGGCCCAGGCGAGGCCGCCGAGGTGGCCTCGGGTGGCCATGGAGCGGATGTAGACGCCGGGGTCGGAGGCGTGGTCGGACATCCGGACGCGGTCCCCGAGCAGGGCCCCGCCGGAGAACGGCGAGGACGGGTCGACGGCGAGGACGCCGACCCGCTTCCCCTGTCGCCGGTACGCGCTGACCAGCGCGGACGTGGACGTGGACTTGCCGACGCCGGGCGAGCCGGTGAGGCCGACGACGTACGCGCCGCCGGTGAGCGGGGCGAGCGCCGCCATGACCTCCCGGAGCTGCGGGGACGCCCCCTCGACCAGGGAGATCAGGCGGGCCACGGCACGCGGCCGGCCTTCTCTGGCCTGGGCGATCAGGGAGGGGACGTCCTGCATCACAGCTCCGTTCGGGAGGGCCGCCGACGGTCCGACGGTCCGGCGATCAGATCATCGGACCGGCAACCTCATCAACGTACAGAAACGTACAGACCTCACGCCTTCGGCACGCGCACGATCAGCGCGTCGCCCTGCCCGCCACCGCCGCACAGCGCCGCCGCCCCGACGCCGCCCCCGCGCCGCTTCAGCTCCAGCGCCAGGTGCAGGACGAGGCGTGCGCCGGACATGCCGATCGGGTGGCCGAGGGCCATCGCGCCGCCGTTGACGTTCACCATTTCCGGCGACACCCCGAGGTCCTTCATGGACTGCACGGTGACGGCGGCGAACGCCTCGTTGATCTCGATGAGGTCCAGGTCGGACACCTCAAGACCCTCGCGGCCGAGGGCGTGCAGGATCGCGCGCGACGGCTGGGAGTGGAGGCTGTTGTCGGGCCCGGCGACGTTCCCGTGCGCCCCGATCTCGGCGATCCACTCCAGCCCGAGTTCCTGGGCCTTCGCCTTGCTCATGACGACGACGGCGGCGGCGCCGTCGGAGAGCTGGGAAGAGGTGCCGGGCGTGATCGTGCCGTCCTTGCCGAACGCGGGCCGCAGCTTGGCGAGGATCTCGACGGTGGTGTCGGCGCGGATCCCCTCGTCCTGGGTGAACAGGATCGGGTCGCCCTTGCGCTGCGGGACCTCGACGGGCGTGATCTCGGCCTCGAACAGGCCGTTCTTCTGCGCGGCGGCGGCCCGCTGGTGGGAGAGCGCGGCGACGGCGTCCTGCTCCTCGCGGCCGAGCCCGAGCCGGGTGTTGTGCTTCTCCGTGGACTCGCCCATGGCGATGCCCTCGTACGCGTCGGTGAGCCCGTCGTGGGCCATCGCGTCGAGCATCTCGACGGAGCCGTACTTGTAGCCCTCGCGGGACTTGGGCAGCAGGTGGGGCGCGTTGGTCATGGACTCCTGGCCGCCGGCGACGACGATGTCGAACTCGCCGGCGCGGATGAGCTGGTCGGCGAGGGCGATCGCGTCGAGCCCGGAGAGGCAGACCTTGTTGACGGTGAGCGCGGGGACGCTCAAGGGGATGCCGGCCTTGACGGCGGCCTGGCGGGCCGGGATCTGCCCGGCGCCGGCCTGGAGGACCTGGCCCATGATCACGTACTGGACCTGGTCGCCGGCGATACCGGCCCGGTCGAGGGCGGCCTTGATCGCGATGCCGCCGAGGTCGGCCCCGGAGAACGACTTGAGGGAGCCCAGGAGGCGCCCCATGGGAGTGCGCGCACCTGCGACGATCACTGATGTGGTCATGAGCTGCGATCCCCTTACCGGCCCCGCACGGGCCGAGGAATGTGAACGAGGGTTTACCGACAAAGTACTGAGGAGTAGGTCACCGCGTCACCCGGCCGTCGATGTGATCGCCCGCACGTTGCACAACCACCCTTTCAGCGCTCCACTGAACCCATGCTGACGCGAATCGACCACATCGGGATCGCCTGCCACGACCTCGACGCGACCGTCGAGTTCTACCGCGCGACCTACGGTTTCGAGGTCTTCCACACCGAGGTCAACGAGGAGCAGGGCGTGCGCGAGGCCATGCTCAAGATCAACGATACGTCGGACGGCGGCGCCTCCTACCTCCAGCTCCTGGAGCCGATCCGCCCGGAATCCACGGTGGCGAAGTGGCTGGACAAGAACGGTGAGGGTGTCCACCACATCGCCTTCGGGACGGCGGACGTCGACGCGGACTCGGAGGCCGTCCGGGACAAGGGCGTACGGGTCCTCTACGAAGAGCCCCGGCGCGGTTCCATGGGGTCACGGATCACCTTTCTGCACCCCAAGGATTGCCACGGTGTGCTCACAGAACTGGTCACTTCGGCCCCTGTTGAGTCCGACGAGCACTGACCCACGTACATAAGGGCCGGTAGGGTTGGGGGCGGTTGCCCGCCGCAGGGTGGGGCAACCGCTATGCCGGGGTCCGGGGTCCGCCGATGATCTGACACCATTCCCCGGGGGCCCCGTCCGGCGGATGGACGGGAGCTCGTTGGACAAGCTTGCGACCAGGGGACGGATGGGACCGCGCAGTGCGGGGCTACGAGAGCCAGGAGCGAGAGCCGGCGGCTGACGTCGACCACCTCACTCGGTTCGAAGCCGAGATGAAACGGCTGAAGACCGAGCGGGAAAAGGCGATCCAGCACGCCGAGGACCTCGGCTACCAGGTCGAGGTGCTGCGCGCCAAGCTGCACGAGGCGCGGCGCACCATCATGACCCGGCCCGCCTTCGACGGAGGCGACCTCAACTACCAGGCCGAGCAGCTGCTGCGGAACGCGCAGATGCAGGCCGACCAGTTGCGCCAGGACGCCGAGCGCGAGTTGAGCCAGGCGCGGGCGCAGACCCAGCGCATCCTCCAGGAGCACGCGGAGAACGCGGCCCGGCTCCAGGCGGAGCTGCACCAGGAGGCGGTCACCCGGCGCCAGCAGCTCGACCAGGAGCTGGCGGAGCGCCGCCAGACCGTCGAGTCGCACGTCAACGAGAACGTGGCCTGGGCGGAGCAGCTGCGCGCCCGTTCGGAGGCGCAGGCCCGCCGGCTGATGGACGAGTCGCGCGCCGAGGCCGAGCAGGCCCTCGCGACGGCCCGCGCCGAGGCGGAGCGCCTGACCAACGAGGCCCGCCAGCGCCTCACCAGCGACGCGGAGACGGCCCGTACGGAGGCCGAGCAGATCGTGCTGCGGGCCCGCGCGGACGCGGAGCGGCTGCTGAACGCGGCGGGCGCGCAGGCCCAGGAGGCCACCGACCACGCGGAGCAGCTCCGTACGTCGACGGTGTCGGAGTCGGACGCGGCGCGGCGGCAGGCCGGGGAGCTGTCGCGGGCGGCCGAGCAGCGGATGGCGGACGCCGAGGAGGCGCTGCGCAAGGCGCAGGCCGAGGCGGAGAAGCTCCTCTCCGAGGCGCAGACGGCCGCCGAGAAGGCCCTCTCCAGCGCCGAGTCGGCGAACGAGCAGCGCACGCGCACCGCGAAGGAGCAGGTGGCGCGGCTGGTCAGCGAGGCCACCAAAGAGGCCGAGGCGACGAAGTCGGACGCCGAGCAGGTCGTCGCGGACGCCCGCGCCGAGGCCGAGAAGATCGTCGCCGAGGCGTCCGAGAAGGCCCGCACGATCACCGCCGAGGAGTCGGCGACCCAGCTGTCGAAGGCCGCGAAGACCGCCGAGGACGTCCTCAACAAGGCGCAGGAAGAGGCGCGCGGGACGATCACGGCCGCCGCCGAGGAGGCCGAGCGCGTCCGTACCGAGGCCGAGGCCGAGGCGGACCGGCTGCGCGCCGAGGCGCACGACATCGCCGAGCAGCTCAAGGGCTCCGCGAAGGACGACACGAAGGAGTACCGCGCCAAGACCGTCGAGCTCCAGGAGGAGGCGCGGCGGCTGCGCGGCGAGGCCGAGCAGCTCAGGTCCGAGGCGGTCGCCGAGGGCGAGAAGATCCGCGCGGAGGCCCGCAAGGAGGCCGTCCAGCAGATCGAGGAGGCCGCGAAGAGCGCCGAGGAGCTGCTGTCCAAGGCGAAGGCCGACGCGGACGAGCTGCGCCAGAAGGCGACGACGGACAGCGAGAAGGTCCGCACCGAGGCCATCGAGCGGGCGACGTCCCTGCGCCGGCAGGCCGAGGAAACGCTTGAGCGCACCCGTGCCGAGGCCGAGCGCCAGCGCGACGAGGCGGTCGGGCTCGCCGAGACGATCACCGCGAACGCGGAGGACGCGGCCCGCGAGACCCGCGCCGAGGCCGAGCGCGCCATAGCGGCCCGGCAGACCGAGGCGGCCGAGGAGCTGACCCGGCTGCACACCGAGGCGGAGACCCGGCTCGCCTCCGCCGAGCAGGCCCTCACCGAGGCCCGCGAGGAGGCGGCGCGGATCCGCCGCGAGACCTCCGAGGAGAACGACCGGCTGCGCGCGGAGTCCGCCGAGCGGATCCGTACGCTGCAGCAGCAGGCCGCCGACGAGGCGGACCGGCTGCGGACCGAGGCCGCCGCCGACGCGTCGGCGTCCCGCGCCGAGGGCGAGTCCATCGCCGTACGGCTGCGCTCGGAGGCCGCGGCCGAGGCGGAGCGGCTCAAGCAGGAGGCGCAGGACACCGCGAACCGGGTGCGCGCCGAGGCGCAGGCCGCCGCCGAGCGGCTCGCCGAGGAGGCGTCGGACGCGCTCGCCGCCGCGCAGGACGAGGCCGTACGGCGCCGTCGTGAGGCCGAGGAGACGCTCGGTACGGCGCGTGCCGAGGCCGACCAGGAGCGGGAGCGGGCCCGCGAGCAGAGCGAGGAGCTCCTCGCGTCGGCGCGCAAGCGCGTCGAGGAGGCGCAGACCGAGGCGGTCCGGCTGGTCGAGGAGGCGGACCGGCGGGCCTCGGAGATGGTCGCCGCCGCCGAGCAGCACGCCCAGCAGGTCCGCGACTCGGTCGCGGGGCTCCACGAGCAGGCGCAGGAGGAGATCACCGGCCTGCGCTCGGCCGCCGAGCACGCGGCGGACCGTACCCGCCGGGAGGCCGAGGAGGAGGCGGACCGGGTCCGCGCCGACGCGTACGCCGAGCGGGAGCGGGCCACCGAGGACGCCTCCCGGGTGCGGCAGCAGTCGCGGGACGACTCGGAGGCCGCGCAGGCGCTCGCCGAGCGGACGGTCGGCGAGGCCATCGCGGAGGCCGAGCGGCTGCGTACGGAGACGGCGGCGCACGCCCAGCGGGTGCGCACCGAGGCGTCGGACACGATCGCGCAGGCCGACCAGGACGCGACGCGGACCCGGGCGGAGGCCCGCGAGGACGCCAACCGGATGCGGTCGGACGCGGCGACGCAGGCCGACACCCTCATCACGGAGGCGCGCAGCGAGGCGGAGCGGCTCCAGTCGGAGACCCTCGCGGAGGCCGAGCGGCTCCAGATGGAGACGGCGGCCGAGGTGGACCGGGTGCGCGGCGACGCCCACGCGGACGCCGAGCGGATGCGCGCGGAGGCCTCGGAGACGGTCGGTTCGGCCCAGCAGCACGCGGAGCGGATGCGCGCGGAGTCGGCGCGGCAGCGTGCGGAGGCGGAGGCGGAGGCCGAACGGCTCGTCAGCTCGGCGCGCGAGGAGGCCGACCGGACGCTGGACGAGGTGCGCCGGGAGGCCAACAAGCGGCGTTCCGAGGCGGCCGAGCAGGTCGACACGCTCATCACGGAGACGACCGCCGAGGTCGACAAGCTCCTCGCGGAGGCGCAGGAGCAGGCGCTGAAGACGACCGCCGACGCCGAGGAGCGCGCGGACTCGATGGTCGGGGCGGCCCGCACGGAGGCCGAGCGGCTGATCGGGGACGCGACCGTCGAGGGCAACTCCCGGGTGGAGCGGGCCCGTACGGACGCGGACGAGCTGCTGGTCGGCGCGCGCCGGGACGCGACGGCGATAAGGGAGCGCGCGGAGGAGCTGCGCGAGCGCATCACGACCGAGATCGAAGAGTTGCACGACCGTGCCCGGCGCGAGGCCGCCGAGACGATGAAGGCGACCGGCGACCGCTGCGACGCGCTCATCACGGCCGCCGAGGAACAGCTCAACAAGGCCCAGGCGAAGGCCAAGGAGCTGGTGTCCGAGGCCAACTCCGAGGCGGGCAAGGTCCGGATCGCCGCCGTCAAGAAGGCGGAGGGCCTGCTCAAGGAGGCCGAGCTGAAGAAGGCTCAGCTGGTGCGCGAGGCCGAGGAGTTGAAGGCCGAGGCGATCCGCGAGGCGATGCGCAGCGTCGAGGAGGGCAAGCGCGAGCTGGAGGTGCTGGTCCGGCGGCGCGAGGACATCCAGGCGGAGATCTCCCGTGTCCAGGACGTCCTTGAGGCGTTGGAGTCTTTCGAGGCACCGTCGTCCGCGAAGGACGGGGGCGTCAAGGCGGGAGCGGCGGTAGGGTCCCCTCGTTCGGGTGGCAAGTCGGCCGATGGGTAGCGGAGTGTGCAGGTTCCGGGGAAGTCTGGGGGCTTTGTTCTGAAGTCTTCGGGAATACGGGGACTTCGACCTGCACCGTGGCAAGCCTTCGGTCGATCAGCCACTCGAAAGGGGCGTCATTCTCCAGATCAAACACGCATCCGCTCGATGACACACCGCTTCGGCCCCTAGGATTCCACCTATCACCTCACCGGTCTCATTCGACAGGAACCCCATGAGCGACACTTCCCCCTACGGCTTCGAGCTTGTGCGGCGTGGGTACGACCGCGCTCAGGTGGACGAACGCATCTCGAAGCTCGTCTCCGACCGTGACAGCGCTCTGGCCCGGATCACCGCCCTTGAGAAGCGCATCGAGGAACTCCACCTCGAAACGCAGAACGCGCAGGCGCAGGTCTCCGACGCCGAGCCGTCGTACGCCGGTCTCGGCGCCCGCGTCGAGAAGATCCTCCGCCTCGCCGAGGAAGAGGCCAAGGACCTGCGCGAGGAGGCCCGCCGCGCGGCCGAGCAGCACCGCGAGCTGGCCGAGTCGGCGGCCCAGCAGGTCCGCAACGACGCCGAGTCGTTCGCGGCCGAGCGCAAGGCCAAGTCCGAGGACGAGGGCGTCCGGATCGTCGAGAAGGCCAAGTCCGACGCCTCTCAGCTGCGTTCCGAGGCCCAGAAGGACGCGCAGTCCAAGCGTGAGGAGGCCGACGCGCTCTTCGAGGAGACCCGCGCGAAGGCCGCACAGGCCGCCGCCGACTTCGAGACGAACCTCGCGAAGCGGCGTGAGCAGTCCGAGCGGGACCTCGCGGCGCGTCAGCAGAAGGCCGAGAAGCGCCTCGCCGAGATCGAGCACCGCGCGGAGCAGCTGCGTCTTGAGGCCGAGAAGCTGCGCACGGACGCCGAGCGCCGGGCCCGGCAGACCGTCGAGACGGCCCAGCGGCAGTCCGAGGACATCGTCGCGGACGCGAACGCCAAGGCGGACCGCATCCGTTCGGAGTCCGAGCGCGAGCTCGCTGCGCTCACGAACCGCCGCGACTCGATCAACGCGCAGCTGACGAACGTGCGCGAGATGCTGGCGACGCTGACGGGGGCCGCGGTCGCGGCCGCGAGTGCGCCGGTGACGGACGACGAGCCGATCTCCCGTGGGGTGCCGGCTCAGCAGTCGCGGTAATTCGTTGGGTGTGTGCTGAGGGGCGGTGGGACTCGTGGTCCTGCCGCCCCTTTGGCAATTCTTTGGCGATTCTTTCAAATGCTCTTCTTTACAGCCGGATACAACAAGCTCACCGCGCACGCGAACACCGTGAATCCCGTCGCCCACGCGAACGCGTACGGAAAACCGTGGGTGAGAAGAGCTGCCAGCACCGCCGTGCCGAAGGAGCCGCCGAGTTGCTGGACGATGCGGACGATCGTGCTGGCATGGGGGACGTGTTCGCCGGGTACGTCCGCGTAGGCGCCGACCATGATGGCGATGTTGACGGCGCTCATGCCGAGTCCGCGCAGGACCAGGGCCGTGGCGAGCAGGGGCGTCGAGGGGTCGGCGAGGGTGAACGGGATCGTCGTCACGGCGGTCAGCAGCAGCCCCGTGAACATCACCGGGCGAGGTCCCACGCGGTCCGTCAGCGGGCCGGAGGCCCTCGCGAGGAGACTCCCCACGCCCTGCGGCGCCAGCAGCAGCCCCGCCGCCAACACGTCCGCGCCGCGCTGCTGTTGGTAGTACAGCGGCAGCAGGAACATGCCGCCGTACAGGGTCAGCCCGTTGAGGAACATCAGCGTCGCCGAGACCGCGAGCGAGCGGTTGCGCAACAGGCGCAGGTCCACGAGGGGTCGGTCGCGGCGCAGGGCGTACCGGACGAAGACGGCGAGGAGGACGACGCCGACCGGGAGTACGGCCCTGTGCTGCGAGAGGCCGTAGATCAGCGCGGCCAGCGCCGGGGAGAGCAGCAGCAGGCCGGTGATGTCCAACGGGTGCGCGGGGGACGCGGCTTGGCGGGGCAGCGTACGCCAGGCGAGGGCCAGGGCGAGCAGGCAGACCGGCAGGTTGACGTAGAAGATCCACCGCCAGCTGAAGTGGTCGACGATCAGCGCGCCCGCGACGGGCCCCAGGATCGGCCCGATCAGCGCCGGCAGACTCACGACGGCCATCAGCCGGCCCACGTTCTTCCCGCCGGACGCGCGCAGGATCACCGTCTGGAGCACCGGCATCAACAGCCCGCCGCCGACGCCCTGTACGACCCTGAACGCCACCAACGACCAGATGTCCCAGGCCAGTCCGCACAGCATCGACCCGGCGAGGAACAGCGCGAGCGCGCCGAGCCAGACCTTCCGGGCGCCGATCCGCTCCACGGCCCAGCCGCTGACCGGTACGACGACGGCGAGGGCGAGGAGGTAGGCGGTGCTGACCCACTGGACGGCGGACGTCGATACGTCGAGGTCGTGGGCGAGGGTGTGGATGGCCACGGCGACGATCGTGCTGTCGAGGAGGGGGGCGAGGGCGCCGAGGACGAGGACGGCGGCGAGTCTGAGCAACGCCGGGTCGAGCCGTTCCTTCGTACGGGATGGGGTGGTGACCTCGGACATACGGCTCCCCCTCTTCGGTCGCCTTTAGAGACGTCCCGTCTCTTACTGTTGGTATGACGATAGGCTCACCTCATTAAGAGACGCAAGGTCTCTCAAGGAGCCCGCATGGAACCCACCCGCCGCCGGGGCGCCGCCCTCGAAGCCGACCTCCTCGACGCGGCCTGGGCCGAACTCCAGGCCGTCGGCTACACCCACCTGACGATGGAGGGGGTGGCCCTGCGCGCCCGCACCGGGAAACAGGTCCTCTACCGCCGCTGGAACAACCGCGCGGAACTGATCGTCGCCGCCCTCCGCCACCGCCGGGGCTCCCTGATCGACCAGGTCCCCGACACGGGAACCCTCCGGGGGGACGTCCTGGCCCTGATGCGCTTCACCCTCGAACGCCAGCGGGAGATCGGCCAGGACGTCTTCCGCGGGCTCCTCGCCGAGGTCGCCGACATGGACCCGCACTTCTCGGAGGCGATGCGGAACGTCCTGACGACCCTGCTGACCCGGGCCGCCGAACGCGGCGAGATCCCGACCGCCGACCTCCCCCAGCGGGTGATCAGCCTGCCGGTCGACCTGCTGCGGTACGACATGCTGGTCGGGCTGGAGGGGGTGACGGAACGGGACTTGGTGGCGATCGTGGACGACGTGTTCCTGCCGCTGGTTCTCAGGAGCGTTTGAAGAACTCCACCTCTGCTACCGCCAGTTGGCGGCCCTGGGTGAGGCCCGCCGGGGAGTTGAGGGTGAGGGTGACGGTCTTTACGTCGCTGAAGGGGGTGGTGAAGGTCTGGTCGCCCGCTTTGTCGTTGAGGGTGAGTTTCCTGGTGTGTTTCTCGCCCGAGGAGGTTGTCGTCTCCAGGGTGATCTCCAGGGCTCGGGCCTGGGTGGCGTAGTCCTTGGGGGTGCCGCCCGCACCGTTGGTGATGATCGTGTTCACCAGGCGGAACGGGGCGCGGAAGGTGTAGGTGATCGTCGCACCCGGGGTGGCGCCCCAGAAGCTGTTGCGGATGCCGTCCGAGGTGTTCGTCGGGGGGTGGTTCGGGGTTTGGGTGGATGCCTTGATCTCCACCGGGGTGATCGGTACCGACTTGCCCAGCTTGTCCCTGGTGTCCTCGAAGAGGGCCCGGCCTGCCGGGAGGAGGAAGAATCCTGCGGCGCAGAGCGCGAGGACGACGGCGAGGATCACGAGGAAGCGGGTCAGCCGGCCCGAGTTCGCGCGGACCCGCCGGTTGAACGGCCAGACCGTGCGCCACCACGGGAGGGGCGCCGGGCGTTCGGTCACGGTCAGTTCGGCGGCACAGCGCCGGCAGAAGCGGCGGCCCGGGGGGTTGGGGGTACCGCATTTCGGGCACGGGGGGCCGGTTACCTCGTCCTCGGCGGGGACGGGGCGGACTGTGGGGCGGGGGGCGGCGGCTTTGCCGGGGAGGACGGGTTGGATGGGGGCCGGGGGTTCGGAGACGGGGGTGGTGGGGGTTCGGGGGCCCACGGGGTTGGGGGCGGTGGGGCGCTGGGGTGGTGGGGCCTGCGGGGGCTGGGGTGCGGGAGCCTCGGTGGGGGTGGGTGCCGGCCGTGTTTCGGTGGGGGCGGATGCCGAACGTGAAGGCGTTTCCGTGGGGGCGGATGCCGGAGGTTCGGGAACTTCGGTGGGTGCCGACGCGGGTGTGGTCCGCGCCGTCCCTCCGGTTCGGGTGCGAGCCGTCAGGCGGGCGCGCAGTGATGAGGTACGGGGTGGGGTGGTGGAGGCGGGGGCCTCTGCGGGGGGTTCCGGGGACGGCGGTGTGGTCGAGGACGGTACGGCCGAGTCCGGCGTGCTCGGCGTTGTCGTGCTCGGGGTGGGGGTGGCCGAAGCGGGGCTGTCCGGCGTCGGGGTCTCCGGGGTCGGGGTGCTCGGCGCGGACGTGCCCGAAGCGGGCCTCTCCGAAGCGGGCGCGGCTGATGCCGACGGCCCTGAAGTCGCCGTGTTCGGAGTCGGCACGGCTGATGCCGACGGTCCCGAAGTCCCCGTACTCGAAGCGGGCGCACCTGACGCCGACCGCCCCGAAGTCCCCGTACTCGAAGGGGCCGTGGCCGAAGAGACCGGCGCTTCCTGGGCTTCCGGGCTCGGAGCCGACGTATCCGGACCGGGCGCACCCGGAACCGGCCTGCCAGGACCGGACGCGGCCTCAGCCGACCCGCTCACCCCGGACGCTGCCGAAGCCGGCCCGTCCGAGCCAGAGGTCGCCCCAGCCGGCCCGTCCGAACCGGTCACGTCCTCCGGCGGCCCGTCCGAGCCCGGCGCGTCCGGCGTCGCCGCGCTCGGCTCGGGCCCGTCCGGCGCCGGCGTGTCCGCGTCGGGCTCGCTCGAACCTCGCCGCCCCGGCCTCGCCGCATCCGTACCTTCCGACCAGCCCAAGTACGTCCCACAGTTGCCGCAGAAGTCGTCTGTCGGCCCGTTGGACGCCCCGCACGCGGGACACGCACGCACGGCGTCACCTTCCTTCGTCGGTGGGTGGGCCGGAGAGGATCTCGACCCGGCAGTGGATGTGGACCGGGCACATGGCCCGGACGACCTCGTGGACGCGGGTGGCGTCGACGGACGGTGTCCGGTCGGGCCAGACGCGGACGAGGGGGCTGGCGGCGGGCGGAAGGTCGGCGCCGGGGGTCGGCGACCAGGCCGCGCCGCCCGCCTCGGTGACCGACGCGTGGACGCCGAGGGTGAGGCGCAGGGCCTCGGTGAGTCCGCGCGCGGTGCCCCGCCAGCGGTGGAGTTCGACGGCACGGGCGACCGCCTCGCGGCGGAGGGCGACGGGCCAGCGGGGGTCGTCCTCGGCGCCGACCCAGGAGGAGAGCCAGGCGACGAAGTCGTGGGGGGCGACGCGGGGGTCGAGGTAGGAGGGGAGGTTGTCGAGGGTCGCGAAGACGGGCGCGAGGACGGTGTCGAGGCCGGCGGTGAACCGCTGGGCGAGGTCGTCGTCGGCGTAGAGGGCGGGGAGTTGCTCACCGATGGGGTAGCGGCTGGGGAGTCCGGGGACTGCGGCACGGTTACTCATGGCGAGACCTCAAGTACGGGTGTACGGCTCACCCTCCTACCTCCAACTCCGTGACAACCACCTGGTGTTGGTACGAAAACACCAACGCCCCCGGCCCCACGTCGATCCGGTCCGTCGGTGTCCCCCGCCGCCCGCTGATCGGGTCGGCCGCGAACAACCGCACATCTTCCACAAGGACGTTCCCCGTGGCCTGTTGGAGAACCCCGAAGATCTCCCCGTACTGAACGGGCCGCCCGAACGGCCAACCAGTCCCGTCAGGACCACCGTTGAGGGGGTTGAGGTACCGGAACAGCGCGTCCAGCGCGGCCTCACGAACCCGGTCGATCTCCGACGCGGGCGCGGCGAACCGAGCGACGACGGTCACGCCTTGGTACACGGGCGGCTCGACCACCAACCGCGTACCGATGAGCCGCCGTTCGTCGAGTGTGCGGGTGATGGACGTCAACACCTGCTCGGACGGGATGAGTTGCTCGAAGCGGAGCCGGTCGTCCCCTTCGTCGGCGACGGCGTCGGGCACGACCAACACCCTTACGGCGCCCGCCTCTCCGCCCACGGGAAGACACCGGACCCGGCGTACAGAAGGCGCCGCCTGCCGGGCCAGGATCTCGTAGTCCTCGGCGGTCACGGCCCGTTCCTGCATCCGCAGGGCTTGCGGCGCCCGGAGTTTCGCGTTGTCGAGGGTCTCTCCGGCGACGCCGCCGAGCGCGGCCTCACGGTTGATGACCCGGGCGACGTACGGAACGGAGCTGCGCAGGACGGAGATGGCGCCCCGGGCGACGTTCCCGGCGGGCCCGCCTCCCGTGCGGTAGCGAACCACCCTGATCTGAGCGCCTTTTGACGGTACGGCACCGCAGGGCCGCAGCGTCCCGTCCGCTTCCCGCAGCACCGGCGGAAAGCTGAACTCCCCGGTCGTGGCGTCGACTCGGACGTGCCGGTCGTCGGGCCCGGACCGCCCGAAGTGCTCGACGACGTCCCACCGCTGCCAGCCTTCGGCGGAGGACACCTCGATCTCGGGCAACGACCGGTCGAGGAGGACGGGCGGCCGGTCGAGCCGGAAGGACTGCCCGGCGACGCCTTCGGAGGTGCCGAGGGGGACGTCGAGTACGGTCTCGGCGTGCTCGACGGCGATGGTGCCGCCGACGGTGAACACCTGTGCCTCACGGACGGTCGGCGACTCGGAGTAGAACGGCTGCCCGGGTTCGGCCTCGGTCACCCGGCACCGCAGCCATCCCGCCCGGGTCCCCCCGATGACGGACGCGGTGTGCCCGGCGGGGACATGGACGACGACCTCACCGGGCCGGTTGAGCCCGCCGGTCGTGTCGGACCCGGTCTCGCACTCCTGCCAACGGGCCCCGTCCCACGCCTCCCAGACGAGCGGGGGTTGGCGGGGGTCGACGCCGATGCCCTCGACGCGGCTGTCGAGGTTGACGGCGACGATGCAGCGGGGGACGGCCGTCGGGAGCCCGAAGAGCAGCGCGTCACCGGGTTCGGGCGCGGCCTGGAAGGCGGGTACGTCGCCGCCCTCGGCGAGGGTCCGGGTCCGGTCGGTCTGCTCGCCGGTGCGCGGCGCGGTGACGAGGCGGATCAACTCGCTGGGGACGATGCGCAGTTCGTCGACGGTGGTGAAGACGACGGCGTCGTCGTGGGTGGCGCTCTCGCCGAGCGCGGTGGTGACCTCGGTGCCCGGCGGCAGGGTGACCGTGTCGGGCTGCGGGGCGGAGAGCCAGAAGTCGACGTCGGCGGAGGCGGCCGTCGGCGGGAAGAGGCGGATGTCCAACAGGTCCAGGAACGCGGTGTAGTTCTTGTCCGGGACCCGGTTGAGGCGGTAGAGGAGCTGGTCGACCAGGTAGGCGAACGTCTCGATGAGCGTGACGCCCGGGTCGGAGACGTTGTGGTCGGTCCACTCGGGCGCGCGCTGCTGGACGTACCGCTTCGCCTCGTCGACGAGTTGCTGGAAACGCCGGTCGTCCAGGTTCGGGGAGGGCAGGGCCATCAGTCGGCGACCATTTCCTCGGCCCCCTCCTCGGAGGGGATCGTGTAGAAGGGGAAGACCAGGTTGCGCCGGTCGTTGGTGGAGCGCACGGTGTAGTGCACGTCGATGTAGAGGGTGCCGGCCTCGACGGCGTCGAAGGCGACGACGACCTCGTCCACGGCGATGCGCGGCTCCCAGCGTTCGAGGGCCTCGCGGACCTGCTGGGCGACGCGTCCCGCGGTGGCGCCGTCGCCGGGGGCGAAGACGTACTCGTGGATGCCGCAGCCGAATTCGGGCCGCATGGGACGTTCGCCGGGGGCGGTGCCGAGGACGAGGCGGATCGCCTCCTCGATCTCCTGGTCCTTCTCGACCAGGGCGATGCCGCCGGTGGGGCCGGTGCGGAGGGGGAAGGCCCAACCCCGGCCTATGAAGCGCTCGTTCATCGACTTCCCCTGTTCCAGAGTGTGTTCATCACACGCCCCCGATCAGCACGTTCATCGCACCCGTCAGGATCGTCGCCCCGCACGTCGTCTTGTCCCGCGCCTTCGCGGCGGGCAGCCCCCCGATGAGGACGACCCCGGACGTGACTCCGGCCGGGTTGGGGATGATCACGTTCCCCGGTCCGAGCGCCAGGTGCGGTGGCATCGCGCAGGTGTGCACGCTGCCGACGACAGCGGCCGGGCGGCCGCCGATGAAGACGGTCGCGACCTTCGTCGCGGCGGCGGGCGGCGGCGTGGCGATCACCCCGCCGTGGTCGGTGGGGTCACCCGTACGGGCTGCGGCCGGCATGGAACTCTCCTTAAACGAACGTCAGTTGATCCGGATCAGCTTCGCCTTGAGGACGCCGAGCAGGCCGCCGTCGATAGTGACGCCGGTCTTGCCCTTGACGTTGACGTTCGTGCCGTCGACCGTCACGTTCCGCCCGCCGATCTTCACGTCGACCCGTCCCTGGATGTCGACGTTGCGCCCGGACACGCTCACGTCGCCGCGCCCGGCGTCGAGGGTGATGCCCTTCGTGTCGAGGACGACGGACGTCAACTGCCGTTTCCCGCGCGCGTAGACGGTCAGCTCGATCCGGTCGCGCCGGTCGTCGAGGAAGACTTCGAGCCGCTCGTCGGCGGTGCGCAGCCGAACCCCCGAGGGGCCGGGCGCCCGCGCGTCGAGCAGTTCGACCCGGTGCCCCGAACGGGACACCAGGGAACGCCGGTTGACCTTCCCGGTCGTCCCGTCGACCAACGGGACGTCGTGCGGGGAGGGTTGGTCGACCCCGTTGTACAACCCGCCGATGACGTACGGGCTGTCCAGCGACCCCTGTTCGAACCCGACGAGGACCTCGTCGTTGACCTCGGGACTGAAGACCCCGCCGCCGCCCTTGCCGCCCCACTGCACGGTCCGCACCCAGTCGGTGACGTAAGTGTCGTCCAGCCAGGGGAACTTGAGCCGTACGCCGCCCCGCTCGCCACCGGCCGTGTCACGGATGTCGGTCACGATGCCGATGGCGAGCCCCGGCATGCGCGGCCCGCGCGAGGGCGCGTTGGCGCCGGTGACGAGGCCGGTGAGAGAGCGGTCGGGGCTGGTGCTCATCCAGACCGTCGTCCGGTAGCCGCCGTGCGGTTCGATGACGTGCTGGACGGCCGACGCCGTGTACTTGCCGGAGAACGTCTCGCCGACGTTGCCGAGCGCGACCGGCTTGCCCGCCCGCAGCAGCGGATTGCCGACGGCGACCACCTCCAACTCCGCGAAACCGGCGCTGACCTGACCGGCGACGGCGTCGGCGACCGCCTTCGTCTCGGCCAGCGTCCGGTACGGGGTGTCGGTGACCGTCAGCTTCGACTTGCCGAACTTCGCGGCGGCCGCCGGTTTCAGGCCCGGGGTCACCGTGTCACTGACGACCGACGCCTTCGGGGACACCAGGGGTTTCTTGTTGGTGACGTCCCATCCCCGCACCTCCACCTCGGAGGCGCCGTCGGCCGTCGACAGGGCGACCCGCATCGCGAACAGGCTGTCGGGGTACGTCAGGACCAGCGGGTTGCGGGTGGCCGAGGGCGACGGCGCCCCGGACGCCTTCTTCGGCCTGGTGAACTGGAGCAACCCCTTGTCGTCCACCCGGACCTGTGCGCCGCTCTCGGCCGCGAGGAACTGGAGGAAGTCCCAGTCGGAGACGTTCGCCTGGGAGAGCTGCTTGTACGTGATCGAGCCGGCGTCGACCGTCCCGACCGGGAGGCCGGCGCCCGCGGCGACCTTCCGGACGATCGCCGCGGTCGTCATGTTCCTGAACGCGACGACCTTGCGGCCGCGTTGGAGCCGGTGCTCCTTGGAGTAGGCGCGCACGACGGTGAACGTCCCGGTGCGGTCCCGGTCGATCTCCAGCGCGGTCACCTCGCCGTTGAACAACTGCTCGCGGGCCTGACCGGCGACGGTCACGACCGACACCTTCAGCGGCGTACCGATGGTGATCCCGGTCGCCGTGAGGAACTCGTGGTCGGGGTCGCGGAAGGTGATCACGGCGGAGTCCGGCAGGCCGACGTTCTCGTCGACGACACAACTCACCACCTGCGCGACCCAGTTGGGCGGCAGCTCACCGGGGGCCTCGATGACCGGGTCGACCGCGAAGGCACGACCGCCGCGCTCAGGCACGGTGCCTCCCCGAAGCCGAAGAACACCCCTGCACTGCGCTCACCCTTCCTCCTCCGCGTCCCTGAGGCCCGGCACGATCAGTTCGGTGCCGGGTACGAGGGACATCGGGTCGTCGATCCCGTTCGCCTCGGCGATGGCCCGCCAGGCGGTCGCGTCGCCGTACTCCCGCCAGGCCAGCATGGCGAGGCTGTCCCCGGCCACAACGGTGTGCGTACTGCGGGCTGTTCGCGCGCCGGACGTCGGGTTCTGGCCCGCCGGGTCGACGGTCGCCTCCTCGATCGTGAGCGAGCAGGTCGCCCGCAGGGGCGTGCCGTCCACGTCGAAGAGGGTGTAGGACACGGAGAGGCTGGACACCACCCCGTCGAACGACGTCGTCCGCGCCGACCCCCACTCGAACCGCACCCAGGGGCTCGCGGGCTTCTTGCGGCCGAGGCTCGTCGGCGTCGGCACGCACGCCTTCAGCAGCTTCTCGACGGCCTGCTCGACCGACTTGTCGTGCTTGGCGGTCGCGTCGAGGAACACCTCAAGGCTCAGCGTGCGCGGGCCGCTTCCGACGAACTCGGGCAGCGCGGACTGCCCGGCCATCCGGGAGGGTGTGCGCCGCCACTCGGCGGACTTGCTCAGTTGCAGCGTCGAGGGGTTGAACTGGAGGTCCAGGCGCGCGATCGTCCCGCCGGGCTTGGCACCGACGGACGGTGGGGGTTCCTTCAGCGTCAACTGGGCTCTGACGCGGCTGGATCGGGAGGATGCCATGCCGAACCTCCTTTCTCTCTGGGGTGGTTGTACGGATCAGGAGGGCCGCAGCCCCTGGTGGGCGATCTCCAGCGTCTCGACGGCGGCCGAGGAGTCGGACGGGTCGAAGGACGGCCCCTGCCAGCGCACGGGCACGATCCCGAACACCTGCCAGCTGATGATCTGGCTCAAGTCGGGCCGCAAGGCGACGATTTCGCCGTCCTTCGGCTCGACCCTGCGCAGCGTCTCGTCCAGCCACCGGGCGATCTTCGCCGTGTCGGCGGTCACCGGCCGGGTCAGCGTGATGTTCGTCCACGTCACCCGCCCCGGCAACTGCCAGGTGAAGTCGTTGTTGCCGCCCTCGGCGTACGTCTCCATCTCGACCTCGGCGCCCATCCCCGAACACGTGTGGAACGCGCCGAGATCATCACCGCCGATCGCGAGCCGGAAGTACACGCTCGTCGCGAAAATGCTGTCCGTCATCCGTCCGTCATCCGTTCCGTGCCTCAGCGGCGTCCGTCGTAGGGGCGTCCCGTACGGTCCCGGCCGCGCCGCAACTCGGTACGCAGCAACCGGGAAACGGGATCGAGCAGCCGCCGCGCGAGGTCGTCGAGATCGGGATCGGCCGGGGTGTCCTCACCCCGCCCGGAAGCGGCACCGGACCCGGAAGTGGTGCCGGAAGTGGTGCCGCCCGCCTTCTTCGCCGGGTTCCGCTGTACGTCGACCTGGGGCGCCGGCGCCTTGCCCGCAGCCGTGTCCCGCTGCACGGCCGGCGCCTTGTCGACGACGGTCCGCGCGACGACGGGAACGGGCGGCACGGAAGCCGGCGCGACCGGCGCCTCCACCTGCGGCGCGACTGCGGGCAGGGGCCGCGCGGGCACGATCCGGGGCGCGGCCTCCTGCTGGGGAGGAGCGGGCCGGACCAGGGGAACGCGCTGAACGGGAGCCGGTGCACCGGGAGTTGGCGTGGTGTCGCCGGGGGCGCGTTGCCCGTACGAGGCTGAAGTCCCGGCCCCCGGCCGGGCAACCGGCGCCGGGGTGCCGGGGGCCCGCTGCACGGACGCGGGTCCGCGCTGCGGGGCGGGGGCGGCCGGGGGCGCGAGGTTGGAGCGGGTGTCGGGCTGGGAGCCGGAGTTGGCCCAGCGTGCGGCCACGACCGGACGTCGACTGGAGGCCGGGGCGGCGGAGGGGGCCATGCCTTGTGCGGTACGGGTGTTGAGGGTGAGCGGACGAGAGGGGAGCAGCGGAAGAGCGCGCGGCGTGACGTCCCCGAGGGCACGGCTGACGGTCAACGGCCCCGCAGCGCCCCGAAGTTGCCGCTGCCCGGAGCCGGTACCGGAATCGCCGCTCACGGACCGGGTCACGACGACGGGAGTGGGGGCGCCCGGCGTACGGGGCTTTCGCGCACGGGGCTCGGCGGCACGTTGGGCGCCAGTCCCCTCGTACCCCTGAGAACCGCCCTCGGCCCGAGCCGCGACGACCGGCGTGGGACCCTCCACAGCAGCGCTCGCGGCTGGAGCAGGTACGACGACGGGCCCGCGCCCGGCGGCATCCCGAGCACCGGCCGAACCCGAAGCCGACGCGCCTCCGGAAGGCTCAACGGCAGCATGGGCAGACCCAGTTGAAGCCTGCGCCCGCTGGACAGCACCCGAACCGGACCCGGCGCCCCGCCCCTTTCCGGCATCCGAACCGGACCCGGAACCCAGACCGTCCCCGGCACCCGCCGCCCGCCCGGCACCGGACGAAGACTGCGCACGCGCTGCCCCGCCCGAGTCACCCTCGGCCAAGGCCCGAGCCACGACCACCGGCCCCGGAGCCCCCGCCCCGGAATCCCCGGCACCACCGGCCGGAGCCGGAACGACAACCGGCCCCTGAGCGCGAGTTGCCGCAGTACCGGAGCCTTCTCCGGCACCGGGCGCCTCCTGACTGCCCTGCGTCCCAGCCCCTCCACGGCGTTCAGCCCCATCAACCGCACCACGAGCAGCACCACTTGAAGCTTGAGCACGCTGAACAGCACCGGAACCGCCCCCGACACCAGCGGAACGCCCGCCACCGGAGCCAGCACCCGCACCCGCACCCGCACCCGCACCCGGCGAAGTCTGTACACGCGGCGACCCACCCGAGTCACCCTCGCCCGAAGCCCGAGCACCGACAACCGGCCCCGGGACACCCGCCCCTTGAGCCCCGACCGAACCGGAACCCGAGTCGACCGGAGTCACGACGACCCCGGACTCCCCGCCCCCACGCACTGGTTGAGCACCAGACCCGTCACCCACCCGCGACGGCGCACCAGTTGAAGCCGAAGCGCGCTGCACGACACCTTCACCACCCCCGTCATCCACAACACGGGAACCCGAAGCACCCTCCGGCCGACCGCCCTTGACGACCGACGACGCCCCGGCCTCCTCAGCCACCGCCCGAGCCACAACCGGCACCACCAACGGCGCCGCATCCGCCCCCTGCCGCTCCCCCGAACCCTCCGCCCTCCCCGCAAGCCTCCGCTGAACCCCACCCTCCCCCAACAACGGCGCCCTCCCGGAACCGCCCGCCACCGCAGCACTCGCAGGCAACGACGTCATAGGCGCCCCCAACCCACCCCGAGCCCGAGCCCCCGAATCCCCACGCACCGCCCCCGAGCCGCCATCACCCTCAACTTGCCGCTGCACAACGGGCAACGCCGCCCCAGCCCCACCCTGGACCCCACCGCCACTCAAAGGCGCATCCGGCGTCAGGGGTATGGCATTGAGGGGCAGCTCCCCCAACGGCGCCCCGAGACCCCCCACTTCACGCGAGGCAGCACGCTGCACAACCCCACGACCGGACGGCACCGACGCCCCGGCCTCACCACCGGTCCGCACCACGGCAACCCGCCGCACAGGCGCGACAGCCCGCCGGGCCACAGTCAACGAGGGCCCAGCCGGACGAACTTGAACGGGAGAGGAGGCACCAGCCCCACTCTCCGTATGCCTCTCCACATCACGAGAGCCCGACCCAGTTCTAGAACCCGGCACCACAGCAACCCGCCGCACCACCGGAACCGAAACCGCACCCGCCTGCCCGCGACGAACCTCAGCCCCCACCTCCACCCCGCCTTGATGCTCACGCTCTTGAACCCGCTGCACAACCGGAGCAGCAGAGCCCCCCACAACAGAACCCTCCTCAACCTCCTCCGCCCGCTGCACAGCCCTCAACAGCAACGGCCCACCCTCGACCGGCGCGGACCGAGGCCCGCCCACCCGAGCAACCCCCTGCACCACCCCACCCGGCGCAGACCCCAACACAGCATGCCCAAGCCCGGAGTCGAAGGAAGGATCCTGCCAAGCGGCCAGCCCGGACCGGAACGTCAGCCCGTCACTGACCCCCAGCGGCGCACGGGAAACAGTGAGCGCGGGCGGCGAGGTACGCCGCCACCCCCCGTCCCAGTCCCCGGGCAGGGTGGACGCAGCCCCGACAGCAGCCTCCGAGCCCACAGCCGCAGACTCCCCAGCCACAGACTCCGCAGCCACAGACTCCCCGGCGCCGGAGACCTCCTGCGCAACGGCCCGGCGCCCCAGCCAGTCCCGCCACCCCATCTGCTCAACCGCCTTCATTCACACGCGTATTGATCCGAGCGATCTCGGCAACCCACTGCCGCCGCTCCTCGTGCGTCAGGTCGAGGATCTCCTCGCGCTGCCAGTGGAAGTGATAGGCGACGTACGCGATCTCCTCCCGAAGCCGGGGAAGCGCGTACGTCACGATTCCCCCAGGCGCCCACCCGAGAGATCGACCTCGAAGCCGCCCTCGCAGTGCGGACAGGTGACGGCCGCGCGGGTGTGCCCCTCGCTGTTGATGCGCCGGTAGAAGTCCTGGAGGAAGGCGACGTCGGTCGCGTACATGCGCTCGACGACGCCCGCGTGGACGTCGCTGATCGTGCCGAGCCGGGTGATGACCTGGCTGAGCAGGACGACGCTGAGATACGCGGGGTTCTCCTTGACCCGCAGGTCGATCTGCGGGCGCAGCTCGTCGCGGGCGGTGGCGAGCCGCATCACGCCGTGCCGATGGACGGTGCCCGTCTCATCGACGTACCCGCGCGGCAGCTCGAACTCGAACTCGGTGCGCAGACCGGTGTCCTGGGAAGACCGCGCCGGAGCCGGAGCGGCGGCGGGGGCCGCCGGCTCCGGTGTCTGGGCTGCGGCGGGCGCGGTCGCCTGGAGGATCTCCTCCAGGTTCCCGGCCGTGACCGTACGTCGCCTCATTCGACGATGATCTCCTCGAACACGATCGTCACGGACTCCGTGGCAGCGGCCGACTCGCCCGCCTTGAGGGAGGGGCCCTCCCACTTGGAGGCCCAGCCCTGCATGAGCTGGATCCGGCGGACCGTGTTGCCCTCGGTGTCCTTGATCTCGATCGTCAGGTTCTGCCGGGCGGAGTTGACGGCCCCGTTGTTCAGGGTCTCCTTGATCCACTCGGTGAACTCGCTGCTCTGGTCGAGCCCTCGGGTGATCGTGATCTCGCCGGCCTGCCGGGCACCCGGCTGCTTGCGGATGATCTGCTTGCCCTCGGCGCTGACCTGGCGGACCTCGACGACCTCCTCCTCGACGGTCAGCCCGCTGATCTCCTGGATGGACTCCACGAGATAGCCGCCGAGCTGCACACCGAAGACGTGGGTGGAAAGAGCGTCACCTGTTGCCATGACTGTCTGTCAACCTTCCTGTTCAGCCCGCGAGTTACTCGTCGATGAGGCTGGTGCTGTCGGAGAACTGGGCCAGCCGGAAGACCACGAACTCGGCGGGCTTGACCGGCGAGACGCCGATCTCGCAGACGACGCGCCCCTGGTCGATGGACTCCTGGGGGTTGTTGTCGCGGTCGCACTTCACGTAGAAGGCTTCTTCGGCGGTACGGCCGAACAGCGCGCCCCGGCGCCACTCCTCTGTGAGGAACGCGGTGACGTTGCGCCGGATCGACGACCACAGGCGGTCGTCGTTGGGCTCGAAGACGACCCACTGGGTGCCCAACAGGATGGACTCTTCGAGGTAGTTGAAGAGCCGGCGCACGTTGAGGTAGCGCCAGGCCGGGTCGGACGACAGGGTGCGCGCACCCCAGATCCGGATGCCCCGGCCGGGGAAGGCGCGGACGCAGTTGACGCCGATCGGGTTCAGCAGGTCCTGTTCGCCCTTGCTGAGCCGCAGTTCGAGGTCGACGGCGCCCCGGATCACCTCGTTGGCGGGCGCCTTGTGGACCCCGCGCTCGGCGTCGCTGCGCGCCCACACGCCGGCGACGTGACCGCTCGGCGGGACGGTGGTGTTGCGCCCGACGGCCGGGTCGAAGACCCGCACCCACGGGTAGTAGAGGGTGGCGTACCGCGAGTCGTAACCCGCTTCGTCGTTACGCCAGTTGCGCACCTGCTGCGCGTTCAGCCCGGGGGGCGTGTCGAGTACGGCGACCCGGTCGCCCATCTGCTCGCAGTGCGAGATGACGGCGAGCTGCACGGTCCGTACGCCCTCGGCGTCGATGTCGCCGCGCTGGTAGGCGCTCATCAGGTCGGGCACGGCGACCATCGTGATCTCGTCGATGGTCTCCAGGCCGCCGAACCCGGTGCGGGCGCCCGCGTCGCCGACGTACTCGGCGGGGTCGATGCGCGCGACGGCGCCGTTGGACGCGGCGGGCGCGGCCGGGGCGTCCGGGACGGCGAGGGTGCCGGTCGCGGGGCGGGTCTGGGCGGCGCCGCGCTGCTCGGTGACCTCGATCAGCTTGGAGGCGCGGGCCTGGGTGACCAGGTAGCCCTTGACGTTCTTGCGGGAGGACGCCTCGTACGTCTCCGCGACGTCGCCGCCCTTGCGGACGAGCAGCTTGAAGCGGTCCTCGGGCGGGTTCTCGCCGTCCGCGTCCGCGACCTCGACGCTCACGCCGGTGACGCCGGGCTTCGCGGCGACGAGGAAGCCGCCGACCTCGATCGGCTCAACGGCCTTGGGCTGAGCGGGAGTCGAGCCGCCGCCGTTGCTCTCGGCGGCGCCGCCGATCCGCACGATGTACGCGGCGCCGCCCCCGTTGGAGAAGTACCCGTAGACGGCGAGGGACAGATACGTCCCCTCGACGAACCCGCCGAACAGCTGGGTGTACTGGTCCCAGCTCGTCACCAGCGTCGGGGTGTGGAAGGGCCCCTGCGCGGCGAATCCGACGAACGCGGCGACGGCCGTGCCGACCCCTTCGATCGGTCGGGCACCGGACTGCACCTCCTCCACGTACACGCCCGGGGTGAGGTACGTCGGCATGCTGGCTCCTTCGCGTTCCTGACGGGGCACCTGTAACCAGGCCGAGTCTGCTGGTGGGACGGCTGGTACGACAGGGACACGGGGCCATGCCCGGGGGCAGACGGGCTGCCTTTCCGGACGCCGGATGTGCCCTCGCGGCCCTCGCCTTCCCGGCCCGCCACCGGCTGCCCCCTGACGCCCGCGCCGCCTCCCCGCCCAGCCGCCCGTCGCCAGGCGTTACGCCCCGATCGCCTCCGCCAGATACGGCCCGAACTCGCTCTCCAGCACCAACCGGCCCAGCTTCCGGTACTCCTGGGCGATTGCCGTCACCAACAGCCGCATAGTGAGCGGCCCTTCGGACTCCGCCGCGAGGTACGCCGCCGTGACCGCGCAGGCGCGGATGGAACCGCCGGCCAGCTCGAACCGGTCGGCGCAGAACGGGAGATCGAGGTCGTCGGCGCGGGGGAGGCGGTTGCCGAGGCAGCGGTCCCAGAGGTCGAGGCGGTGGGCGGCGTCCGGGACGGGGAAGTCGGCGACGACGTCCAGGCGGCGGGTGAACGCCTCGTCCAGGTTGGCGCGCAGGTTCGTCGTCAGGATCGCGATGCCGTCGAACGACTCCATCCGCTGGAGCAGGTACGCGGACTCGATGTTGGCGTGCCGGTCGTGCGCGTCCTTCACCTCGGACCGCTTGCCGAAGATCGCGTCGGCCTCGTCGAAGAGGAGCACGGCGTTCACGGCGGACGCCTCCGTGAAGATGCGTTCGAGGTTCTTCTCGGTCTCGCCGATGTACTTGTCGACGACGGTGGACAGGTCGACGACGTACAGATCCATGCCCAGGTCGGCGGCGACGACCTCGGCGGACATGGTCTTCCCGGTCCCCGACTCCCCCGCGAACAGGGCGATGACCCCCCGCCCCCGCCCCCCACCGGGCCGCATCCCCCACTGCCCGAGCACCTGATCCCGATGCCGCGCCCGTACGGCGAGCTCATGCAGCCGCCGATAGGTCCCCGGCGGCAACACCAGGTCGTCCCACCCGACCCCGGGCTCCACGCGCCGCGCGAGCCGATCGAGCCCGGCCCCGTTCTGCGCCCGCACGGCGACCCGCAGATCATCGGGCCCGACAGCCCGCCCGGCGAGAGCGGCCACCCGCACGGCCACATCGGCGGCACGGCGCATCTGCCCGGAGTCGAGCCGATGCGCGGCGACGGCACGGGCGAGGGCGTCGAAGTCGGGGATGCCGTGGGCGGGTTGGGCCGAATCCGAAACGACGGCATCCGAATCGACGGCATCCGAAGCCAGGCCGAGCCCACCGCCCGCACCCCCCACACCCCCCGCACCCAGCCCACCGGCCACACCTCCCGCCTCCACCCCAAGAACCCCCCGCGCCGCCCCCTCCAACGCCCCCCGCCACCTCTCCACCTGCCGTTCCACCGAAACCGCCCCCACCGTCAGCACCACCGGCGTCCGATCCGCCCACCCCGGATCCCAAGCCCCCCTCCCGTGCACGAAGAACGGCACCCCCCGCAGCGCCCCGCACACCTCCCGCAGCACCCTCCCCCGCTCCCCCGGCTCATCGGGCAACGCCTCCAACGGCCCCAACACCACCCCGGCCCCCCTCAACCGCGCCTCCCGGGCGACAACCCTGGCCGGCACAGCCACATCCCGCCGCCCGACCACTCCCGCGTCCACGACGAGCGCCCCGAACCCACCCTCCCGCAACGCGGCAACGGCCAGCCCCTCAGCATCCCCGCCCCGGCTGCGCAGTTGAACGAACCCCGTCCCCAACGCCTGCGCGGCAACCCGCACTTCCTCACCCTCGGCAGTCGGATCCGCCCGCCCCTCCCCCAGCACCCCGGCGAGCCGCACATCAGGAGCAGCGCTCCCCAGCAGATACCCGGTCACCCGATCCGGCACGACCAACACCCGTGACAGCGGCGGCCGTTCCCCCTCGGCGACCTCGATCAGCCCACCTTCGACGAGCGGCGCCCCCGCCCCCAGCCGGAACCGCGCAGCCGACGCCCCCGCAGCTCCGCACAACTCCAACGCCAGTCCCACAGTGGGCCGGCGTCGGGTGAGATCGTCGTTGAGGTACCCGTACAACCGCTCGAACCGCGCATCCAGATCAGGCGCGACGGCGATCAGCAGCAGGTCGAGATCGAGCGACGACAACCCGAACTGCCGGGCCATGAAACCGAGTACGGACGAGGCATCCGGCTCCCACACCTCGTACGGAGGCACGTCGAGCCCGCCGACCCCGTCGAGGATCCGCTCGACGGCGTCGGGTGTGAGGTACTGCCCCCGATAGGGATCGTCGGGGTCGGGGTCCCCCGCCTTCCGCGCCGCGACGGCTCCCCGTACCCGCTCCTCGACCAGCCCCAGCCGCTCCCACAACTCCGTGTCCGTCAAGGCTGTCGATCCCCTCGCCGGCGCCGGGCCGGCGCCGCCCCTCGTTCTCTGGGCCCGGAGAACCCCTCGGCCCCCGGATCACTGACCTCCTGATACCGCAGCCGGCGTCCGGGCGTCACCTCGCCGTCCCCGCTCAAGGCGGAGGACCGCACGACGAGCCCTTCGGTGACCGGCGGCGCGGCGGCGCGTGTCGCCCCGGCGAGCGGAGCCCGTACCCGCAGCCCGAGCGACGCCTTCAGCTCCCCGCCGAGCGCGGACCACACGTCGGACGCGGCGGGCCCGTCCAGGCCGGTCCCGGCCGTGTCGAGCCCGACGGTCAGGCCGAGTTCGGCGAGCGACCCGGTCAACAGCCGTGCGGGCAGCACGTCGGTGGCGACCAGGGTCGTCAACACCTGCGACAGCAGCCGGTGTTCGTCCTGCGGCCGGTTGGCCCAGGCGGTCACCAGGTAGGTCAGGTCGAACCACCGGGGCGGCGAGCGCCGGGCGACGAGATGCCCTTCGTCGTCGTACACCTCACCGGCCCCGCTCCCCCGCCGGGTCGCGTCCTCGCGGATGTCGTACAGGAAGACGCAGACGGTGGGCGCGCTGCGGCGGGCCGCCCATTCCCGGGTGGGTGCGTCGAGCACGACGTCCACGCCCGACGCTTCGAGCCCGGACTCGCCGAGCAGCCGCCGCAGTCCTTCGTCGACTTCGTGGATCACCGGCGGGTCACCTCGTCCGGCGGCTGGATCGTTCCGAGGACGACGAGGAAGTCGGTGGTCACCGGCGAGAAACCGGGCCCGCTGGCGGTGATGATCCGGGGCCCGGTCTGGTCCTTGGCGAGGATCAGCAGCTGCCCGATGAACGTTCCGTCGGCGAGCGGGATCGTCGGCGCGGCGGCGGCCGTGATCCCCGGCTTCCAGGTGAACTTCACCGGCGTCCCGGGCGGAAAGTCCGTCCCCCGCACGGAGGTCACGAACCCGGGCTTCCCGATCTCCGGCACGGCGACGATCTTCGGCTGGAGGATCCGCAGCCGCTGCCGGGCCGTGTTGTCCCCGCGATCGGCGTCGGTCCCGGTGGTCGTGAGCGTCCCGGTGAGCTGCGCGGTGGCCGCCTTGTCCGGACTCAGCACGACCTGGACGACGGTGCTGGCGCCCTGCGCCAGGTCGGGCAGCGCGCAGCTCCAGCTGGCGTCGCATCCGGCGGGCGGCCCGTTGTTGGGGATGTTCGCGGGGAGCCCGATCTTCAGGCGCAGTCCCGTGGCGAGGGCGTTGCGCCCGTTGCGGACGGTGTAGGTGACGACGACCCGCCCGCCGACGTACCCGGGGTTGGGCTGGGCGGTGAGGCTCAGGCCGGGGCCGGCCTGGGGCGCGGGCGCCGGGGGCGACGTGGGCGGCGGGGTGGGCCGGGGCGTCGGGGAAGCAGGAGGCGTGGGCGACGGCGTGGGCGTCGGGGTCGGGGTGGGGGTCGGCGACGGCGGCGGTTCCTCGCCGACCGGCACGACGGTCCGCCCGGTGTTGTCGGTCGGCTGCGGATCGAGCACGGTCCCGGTGACGTTCCAGCCGATGGGCGCGTCCCCGACGGTGACCCCGGTGACGGTAACCGTCACCCGTACGGTCTCGCCGGGCGGCACGACCCCCACGTCGCACTGGAGGGAGGCGGCGGTGCAGGTCCCGCCCGGGAAGGTCAGCCCGGTGATCTGCACGCCGCTCGGCGGGGTGATCGTCAGCGTCGTTCCCGGCGAGGCGGCGGGCCCGTTGTTGACGAGGTCGACGCCGATCGTCGTGGACGTCCCGACGGTGACGGTCGGCACGGTGTCGGGCGCCTTGACCGCGAGGTCCACGGACTGCTGGACGCTGGGTTCCTTCTGCCGTCCGTCCAACTGGGCGGTCAGCGCGGTGACTTCACCGGTCGCGATGTCCAGCGTACGGAGTTTCTCGGGGCTGTTGGGGGCGACGGTCTCCCGGGAGGAGAAGACGAGGGACTTGCCGTCGGCGGTCCAGGCGGCGTCGCGCGGCTGGTGCGGGCCGCTGACGGTGGTGTCCGGCAACTGGGTGGAGCACCCCGGCGCCCCGGCCGGCAGCAGGACCTTGCAGCCGGTGCCCGAAAGGGACGTCAGGAGAAGGCCGTTGCGCTCGTCGACGGCGCCGCCGCCGTTCTTGCGGTTGAAGACGATGCTGAGCCCGTCCGGCGAGAACGCCGGGCTGTCGTCGATGACCTGGCAGGTGCCCGGGCATGCCTTGAGGCTCAGGTCCTCCTGCCGGGCCAGGTCGTTCACCGGCACGGTCCAGATGTGCTTGTTGCCGCCGCTGTCGCCGATGACCTCGCTGCGGGTGAACGCGAGGGTCTTCCCGTCGGAGGACCAGGTGGGCTGCGCGTCGCGGCCGGTCAGCTCGCCCTCGGGCGGGACGATCTGCCCGGTGATGTTGCCGCTCGCCACGTCGGCGACGAGGATGCGGCTGGGCTGTCCGAGGCCACCGGGCGAAGTCCGGGTGAAGGCGAGGGACTTGCCGTCGGGGGAGAAGGTCGGGTCGGTGTCCCAGTCGGCGGACTCACGCCCGCCGAGCCGCATGGGCTGCGGGTTCGTGCCGTCGGCGTCGACGGTCCAGATCCGCTCGACGCGGCTTCCCGGGTCGCCTTCGAAGCGGGTGACGACGAGGCGGCGGCCGTCGGGCGTGTAGTTCTGGCGTTCCGTCCACGGGTCGAAGTTCGCGCCCGGCTGGAACAGCGGGTCCTTGGTGGGGTCGGTGTTGGTGTCGGCGGCCGGATCCTCGTTGAGGATCGGCACGTTCAGGTCGCGCGGGTCGACGCCGTCCGAGCGGATGTCCTGGAGCGTCACGGCGTTCGCGGTGGTGCCCGTGGTGTGTTCGAGGATGGCGTGGCCGCCGTCCAGGGGACCGAACCAGGTCGGGGTGCGCAGTTCGCGGTCCTCCTGGTTCAGCACGTCGGGTTCCGTGCCGGAGTGCGCCTCCGTGGCGAACAGGTGGTCGCGGTTGCCCTCGCAGTCGCAGGTGATCTCGGGGCTGAGGAAGATCACCCCGTTCCCGTCGGGCTTCCAGGCCACCGAATGCCCGCGCCACTGCGCGTAGTTGCCGGCGAGGAGCGTCTCGTCGCCGCCGCCGTTCCCGTTGACGACCCGTAGCCGTCCCACGCCGTCGGTGGTCGCCGTGTACGCGATCCAGTCCCGGTTCGCGTCGTCGTTCACGGGGTTCCACGCGGGCTCGCTCGCGGTCCCGTTGGCCGGGGAGGTGACCATCGTCGCGGTGCCGCCGCTCAGCTGCCGTACGTAGATCTGTTGCCCCACCAGGGGGTTGGCGTCGCTGGCGTACGCGATGCGCGTGCTGTCGGGGGAGACCGTCGGGTACGTCTCGTTCGCGGTGGAGTCGGTGAGCTGGGTGAGGCCCTTGCCGTCGGTGCCGATGCGCCACAGGTCGCGCTGGGTCGTCCCCGCGTCGAACACGACGGACTTCCCGTCGGGCGTCAGCCGGGGGTGCGCGGCGTTCATGCCGGTGGTGAGGCGGTGCACGGAGCCGTCCGCGGCCCGCAGATAGACCTGCGGGGTCTTCTCGTCGCGCAGGCTGGTGAACACCAACTGGTCGCCGAGCGCGTTGGGTTGGGTGTCGTAGTGGGTGGCGCCGGTGCCGAACACCGGGGTGCTGGTGGTGGCGCCCGTGACATCGCCGAGGCTGCGGTGCTTGGTCCCGGCGTACGCGATCCGGGTGTCCCCGGCGGCGGTCACGCCCGCGCCCGGTTCGGCGCTGCCCTGCCCCGAGGCGGCCGTCAGCGTGAGCAGCGGGATCAGCAGCAGCAACGACGCGCCGATCCTGCCCAGTCGGTACCGCCCCTCCGGGCCAGCGGTACTCGTCAAGGTCCACCTCACAGTTCGGTACGACGCGGCTCTCCCCCCGCCAGCCTGCTCCCGCCCCCACCGCCACGCCAGGGCCGGGCAGCCGTACCCGGGGGAAACTCCCCTTGCGCTTTCGGGCAGCCGGCCGCGTACCGGGCCGCCGGACCGGCCCGTCACGCGTGCGGTCAGATCAGCCCGTTGCGCAGCGCGTAGCCCACCGCGTGGGCGCGGTTGCGCAGTTGGAGCCGGGTGGTGATCTCGTGCAGGACGTTCTTGACGGTGCGTTCGGAGTACGACGTCTTGCGGGCTATCTCGGCGGTGTCGAGCCCCTCGGAGACCAGGCGCAGCATGTCCGCCTCGCGGGTGGTGAGCGTCGACAGGGAGACCCCGCGCGGATCCAGTGCGGCGCGCTGGAGACTGCCGACGTGGGTGAGGAGTTCGCCGAGCAGGTCGCCCGGCAGGACGCCCTCCCCGTTGGCGAGCGCGGTGACGAGGTGGACGAGGCGGTCCTGATCGGCTTCGGCCCGGCGCAGCACCGCCGTCACCCCGCACTCGACGACGCGTTGCAGCGCGCCCGAGCCGAGGGTGCCGACGACCAGGCCGGTCCGGGTGGCGGTGTTGTGGCGCAGCCGCTGGAGCAGGGCGGCGACGTCGTCGTCGACGGTGTCGACGACCACCAGCGAGATGTGCGCGCTGTCGGCGTCCGCGTCGTCGACGAACGCGACTTCGGGGCGTTGCCTCAACTGCTGGACGACACCGACCCGTAGCACCGGGTCGGCGGCGTACACGGCGACGGTCACCGGCCGGCGGGTGCCGGGGGTGCGCTGAGCCGGGTACTCATAGACGGCAGACATGGCAGGGCTGTTCTCCTCTGCGCGGAGCGTGTGGGAGGTGCGTGGTCACTGGTTCGTGGGGGAAGGGTGACAAGGGCATCGCGGGCGCGGAAGGCTTACGGCTAAGTAGGGGGACGGCATCGGCAGCCCCTTCCCCGGGTCACCGCGCGGGCACCGCGACTGCCCGGACACTGCCCTCGCGCCCCTCGCGGGGTGGGTGCGCGGGTCCCTAGCGTGGTCGGGTGACCCCTTCTCCAGCCTCTTCCGGTCCCGGTACGTCCGGTCTCGACATCCCGGTGGTGACGGTCGCCCCCGGCTCCGTCGCCACGACCACCCTGACCGTCCGCAACGACAGCGACATCGTCGAGGCGTACAGCCTGGAGGTCGTCGGGGACTGTGCCGCGTGGAGCACCGTCGAGCCCGCGCGGGTCTCCCTGTACCCGGGGACCTCCGAGACGGTGACGATCACGCTGTCGCCGCCGCGTTCCCCGGAGATCCGGGCGGGTGAACGGCCGTTCGCGGTACGGGTGTTGCCCGCCGAGCACCCCGAGGCGGTGCGCGTCCCCGAGGGGACCGTCCGGATCGAGGCGTTCCACGAGCTGGAGACCGAGCTGGTGCCCAGGCGCCGGCGGGGCTGGCTGCGCGGGCGCTACCGGCTGGCCGTCCGCAACCAGGGCAACACGCCGGTCCAGGTGGAGTTCACGCCCGGCCAGCCCGGCGAGGAACTGGGCTTCGCCTTCGACCCGGAGCGGCCCAGGCTGGAGCCCGGCGAGTCGGTGGAGGTCGGCCTGCGGGTCCGCACCGGCAAGCCCGTGTGGTTCGGGACGCCCGCCGTATGGCCGTTCACCCTGACGACGACGGAGGTCGTCCCCGAGCCGGCCGACGCGGGCGAGGCGGATACGCAGGAGCAGCCGCGTACGGAGGACAGCGTGCCCCCGGCGCCGCTGGACGCCGAGTTCGTGCAGATACCGATCTTCCCGAGGTGGCTGCTGGCGCTGCTGGCGCTGCTCCTCGCGCTGCTGCTGCTCTGGTTCACACTGGTGCGCCCCGCCGTGCGCAGCGCCGCCAAGGACGCGGCGAAGGAGGCCGTCCAGCCGCGCCCCGCACCCACGGCCGGCGCGACCGGGGGCCAGGACACCGGCGGCGGCACCGGCACCACGCCGGGCGGCGGACAGGGCACCACCGGGCAGGGCAGCGGGAACGGGCAGGGCACGGGGACGGGCACCGGGACGGGTACGGGGACCGGGGGTGGCACCGGTGCCGGGGAGCAGCTGTCGCAGACCATCGAGGTCAAGGCGAACGCCGGGGAGACCAAGCCGGGCGTCTACACCGTCCCCGCGAACACCGTCTTCCGCGTCACGGACGTCGTCCTCGCCAACTTCCAGGGCGACGAAGGGGTGTTGACCTTCTCGTTCGGTGGCCGGAAGATCACCACGATCGCGCTGGAGACCTTCCGCAACCAGGACTACCACTGGGTCACCCCCATCGAGATCGCCGCGAACGAGACCGTGACCGTCGAGGTGACCTGTGCGAAGCCGGGCACACCGGCCACCGGTCAGCGCGCGTCAGGGTGCAACGAGGTCCTCAACGTGAGCGGTGTCCTCGCCCGTACGACGTCGTAACTGGAGCCACACCTCCGCTCCATTCTCGATCGGTACAGACCAAATACGAAACCCTGGCCACAGGTTCAGTCCAAAAATCAACAACTCCGGTCCGAAAAGTGACGCCTGACGGCCTCTGAGACAAGTGTGGTGCCCACGAGCGTCCCCGCGGCGACCATCAGGACACCCACCATGAAGAGGCCGCTGGCGTCATCTGACCAGTCCACGAAGGCGGCCCCCGTGATCCCCGCGCTCACCCCGAGCGCGACCTCAGCCCGGTACCCGCGGCGGGCCGCCCACCCCACGACTCCGAGCAGACACACCACGAGCCCTACGACCTGCCAGGCTTCGTAGGGCCCTGTGCTGCTGCCGTCGGGGTGCAGGTCCCGCTTCTGGTCCCAGCCGAGCCATGCGGCCCACAGCGCGGCCGAGACCCCGGCGAGCAGCGAGAACGGCAGAACCTGGCGGGCGATGCCCGGAGCACGCGTATCCATGCGCCCAGCTTCCGGGACCCCGGGGAACCCGGCCAGCGCTCGGCTACTCAGTCGGGCCTGAGTACGCACCCGGGCCCGATGTGATCAAGACGTTTCAGAACAGCCGCAGCTTGTCGTCCTCGATGCCCCGCAGCGCGTCGTAGTCCAGGACCTGGCAGCCGATGCCCCGGTCCGTCGCCAGCACCCGCGCCTGCGGCTTGATCTCCTGGGCCGCGAAGACGCCGCGCACCGGGGCCAGGTGGGGGTCGCGGTTGAGGAGTTCCAGGTAGCGGGTGAGCTGCTCGACCCCGTCGATCTCGCCGCGCCGCTTGATCTCGATCGCGACGGTCTGCCCCTCGGCGTCCCGGCACAGGATGTCGACGGGCCCGATCGCGGTCATGTACTCGCGCCGGATGAGGGTGTACCCCTCGCCCAGCGTCTCGATCCGGTCCGCGAGGAGTTCCTGGAGGTGCGCTTCCACGCCGTCCTTGATCAGCCCGGGGTCGACACCGAGCTCATGGGACGAGTCGTGGAGGACCTCCTCCATCGTGATGATGAGCTTCTCGCCCGCTTTGTTGACGACGGTCCAGACACCCGCGTCGTCCCCGGCTCCCTCCTTCAACGTACAAGGCGGGGACATCCAGTTGAGAGGCTTGTACGCCCGGTCGTCCGCGTGGATCGACACGCTGCCGTCGGCCTTGACCAGGATCAGACGGGGCGCGGAGGGCAGGTGGGCGGTGAGGCGGCCCGCGTAGTCGACGGAGCAGCGGGCGATGACGAGACGCATGGGCAGCAACGCTACTCGACACTCGGGCGGCGGTGTGAATCGCCCGTCACATGCCCGCCGGAACACGGACACCTCCGGTCGGCCGGTGCCCCGGGAGCGGTCAGGGAGCGCCGGTTCCTCCCCAATCCCACAGGATTCCGGTCATTCGCGCGCTGGCTGATTGTCCCCCCGTCCGAAGGGTCCGAAGTGGCCATTCTCCTGGTGCGGCCCCCACCGGTTGCCTACGGTAGTGACGGGGAGGTCGCCGTGCGTGCACTCAGAGTGTTGCGGGAGAACGGGCACGGCGGGCTCTCCTTTTTTCTGTCCGGCAACCCCTGCGGAATCCGGGGGTGCGAGAGGAGAACCCATGTCGCTCGACGTCTCACCGGCACTGTTGGAACAGGCCGAGCGAGGCGAGGTCGACGAAGCCGAATTCGTCGACTGCGTCCGGACCTCCCTGCCTTACGCGTGGGAGATGATCAGCTCGCTGGTGGCCCAGCTGAAGGTGGACGGCGGAGAGTTCGCCGACAACCAGACGCCGCCGCCGAGCGAGCAGGCGCGCGGGCAACTGCTCCGCGCGCTCGCCAGTGACGCGATACGCGGCGCGCTGCAACGGCACTTCGGGGTACGGCTGGCCTTCCAGAACTGCCACCGGGTAGCGGTCTTCCCACTTGACCCCTCGGCGGACGACCGCCTGGCCCGCTTCACCTCGATCCGCGGCCAACTGCTGAACCAGTCCCCGGAACTCAGGGACTGCTGACGCACCACCCCGTTCGCCTGCCGCTCCGGATGCGGGAGATCCACAGAACACCCGGACCGGCAGGCGAACGGGTAACACCCACCCGCCCCCCTCACCGCAGGTTCCCCAGCACCTCCGTCCCCAGCCTGCGCACGTTCTCCTCCGTCGCCGCCAGATCCCCCGAGCCCTCGACGAGCAGGGCGAAGCGGGTGATGCCGGTCCGCTCGGAGGTGGCCGACAGCCGGTCCGCGCAGAGCCTCGGTGTCCCCACGGGATGCAGGCCGCACAGGAGCTCGGTGTAGGCGACGGGATCCCGCATCGCCCTGGCCCGCCCGTCGACGGTGACGTGTGCCCCGAGCCCCTGCCGAAACCAGCCCGGCATGGACTTGACGAGGGTCTCCACCGCGTCCGTACGCCGGTCGGCGATCTGGCAGACCCCGGCGGAGACGTGCCCGGCGGTGGCGATCTCCTCCCGGGGCCGCCCGACCGCGCGCGCGTGCCGCCGCCACAGCGCGACCATCTCCGCCTTCTCCTCGTCCCCGATGTGCATGCCGAGCAGCATGGCGAGCCCCCGCTCGGCGGCGAGCCGCACACTCGCCGGCGAGGTGCAGGCGACGACGACCTCGGGCCCCTCCGCGTCCGTGAGGGACTCGGCGGGCCGGGGCACGACGGCCACGTCCCGGAACCGGTACCGCTCCCCCGACGCCCCCACGGACGGCTCCCGCAGCCACCGCAGGAGCAGGTCGAGGGATTCCGGGAACCCGGACTCGTACGCCTCGATCCCGCCCCCGAACACCTCCAGGTCCACCCAGGGCCCGCCTCGCCCGACGCCGAGGGAGAACCGCCCGCCGCTGGTGAGGTGCAGCAGCGCGGCCTGCTCGCCGAGCGCGACGGGGTGGACGGTCGGCAGCACGCTGACCGCCGTACCGACCCTGATCCGCCGGGTGCGCCCGAGCAGCAGCGCCGCGAGGGTGACGGCCGACGGGCAGGTGCCGTACGGCACGAAGTGGTGCTCGGCCAGCCAGACCGAGTCGAGGCCCGCCTCCTCGGCGACCTCCGCGGAGCGCACCGCGCGATGCAGTGCCTCCCCCTGGCCCTGTCCGGGGAACTGGGCCGCCAACACGAAACTTCCTACGCGCATGGGACTTTCCTGCTTCCTTGGCTCCGACACGGAGCTCCCCCACCCGGCATAACCGTCTGACACGTGCCGAGGACACGGCTTCGCGAAGAGATTTGCCGATTGTCTGGAGAACGGCTCCCGGCAGCCACTCAACCCCCTGCCCCCGGGTGACTTGTTGGGGATTGGACGTTCTGCGCCTACCCCGCATTCCGCCGCGTAGGCTGGGACGGAACCCCGCTTCCCGTACAGCCCCGTGAGGTGTCCCGTGTCCCCGCGCCGCAACCGCCCCAAGGGCACCGACCCGTCAGGCCCCAGCGCCGAGGACGGCCGCGCGAACCGGTACGGCGGCTGGCAGTCCTCGACGGACTGGGACGGCGAGGAGTGGAGCGTGCGGCACGTCGCGGGTGCCAGCAGCCAGGGCAAGTCGTACCGCTGCCCCGGCTGCGACCAGCTGATCCCCGACGGCGTCCCGCACGTCGTCGCCTGGCCCCAGCACGCGGGCGTCGACGACCGCCGCCACTGGCACAAGGCATGCTGGAACGCCCGGGACCGCCGCACCCCGGGGGTACGACGGTCCCGCAACGCACCGCGCTTCTAGCCGACGGTGCCGGCTACACGTCCCGCTTCTCCAGCAGCGCGAACCCGGCGCCGAACGCCGCGCCGGTCACGACGAGGGCGATCAGCAGGGAGTCCCACGCGGACGGCCCGGAGTCGGTGAGCGTCTGCGCGTAGAACGTGCTCAGCAGGTTCGGGATCGAGTACTCGAACAGGAAGTCCCGCAGCGGCGACAGGGAGTCCGCGAACATGAACAGCGCGAGCACCAGCGGCGCCAGCACCAGCCCGATCATGATCGTGATGGCTCCGGCGGAGTGCCGGACGATCGAGCCGAAGGCCAGCGACAGCATCCCGAGCAACGCGATGAACAGCGACACCCCGAAGGTGCCCTTCACCCACTCGCCGGTCGACGGGGTCCGCGCCCCGTCGAGGAGCGCGACGTCCGCGAGCGCGACGATCAGCGTCGAGACGAAGGTGAACGCGAACGCGACGCAGAAGAACACGATGGCCTTCGCCGCGAGGATCCGCCCCCGCGAGGGGCACGCCACCGTCGTCGTCCGGATCATGCCCGTCCCGTACTCCGACGCCGTGGTCAGGACGCCCAGCGTGATCACGCACATGCTGCCGAGGAGCAGCCCGAACACGCCGTAAGACAGGGGGTTGTCCGACTCCAGGGAGGCCGGGTCGGCGTTGGCGGCGATCAGCACCGCCGTCAGCAGGCCGACGCCCACGACCAGCACCACGAACACCCCGAGCGTCCACATCGTCGAGCGCACGGACCGGATCTTCGTCCACTCGGAGGCGACGGCGTGCCCGAGGTGCGTGCGCACCACCGGGATGGGCGAGGTGTATCCCGGCGCCGCCTGCTGCCACACCTGCGGCGGGGAAGTCTGCTGGCTCATCGTGCGTCCTCGGTGTCGTTCTTCTCGACGGAGTCGTTCTTCACGCCGGCCTCGACCTTGGCCTCGACGGGCTCCGGGGCGGCCTCCACCACGACCGGCGGCTGCGGCTGCGCGTACGGGTTCTCCTGCGGCGGCGGAGGCGCGTACCAGCCCGGCTGCCCCTGCCCGGCCACCGGCAGCGGCGGCAACGCGCCCGGCGCCAGCGGCTGCTGGAGCCCCGACTTCTGGTCCGTGGTGGAGCGGTAGTCGACGACGCCCTGCGTCATCCGCATGTACGCCTCCTCCAGCGACGCCTGGTGCGGCGAGAGCTCCCACAGGCGTACGTCCGTGGCGTGCGCGATGTCGCTGATGCGCGGCAGTGCCAGCCCCGTCACCCGCAGGGCCCCGTCGGGTTCGGGCAGGACGTGCGCGCCGGCCTCGGTCAGCGCGGACGTCAGCTTCTCGCGCAGCTGCGCCTCGGTGTCCGGCGTACGCACCCGCGCGAACCCCGCCGAGTTCGCCTCGATGAAGTCGCGCACGCTCATGTCGGCGAGGAGCTGTCCGCGGCCGATGACGATGAGGTGGTCGGCGGTGAGCGCCATCTCGCTCATCAGGTGGGAGGAGACGAACACCGTACGGCCCTCGGCGGCCAGGGACTTCATCAGGTTGCGCACCCAGAGGATGCCCTCGGGGTCGAGCCCGTTGACCGGTTCGTCGAAGAGCAGCACCTGCGGGTCGCCGAGGAGGGCCGCGGCGATGCCGAGCCGCTGGCCCATGCCGAGGGAGAACCCCTTGGACCGCTTGCGGGCCACCTCGTGGAGCCCGACGACCCCGAGCACCTCGTCCACGCGCCGCGCGGGGATCCCGGAGAGCTGCGCGAGGCACAGGAGGTGGTTGCGGGCGTGCCGGCCGCCGTGCACGGCCTTCGCGTCGAGCAGCGCCCCCACGTGCCGTGCCGCGTTGGGGAGCTGCCGGTAGGGGTAGCCGCTGATCGTGACGGCGCCGGCGGTCGGGTTGTCCAGCCCGAGGATCATCCGCATCGTCGTGGACTTGCCCGACCCGTTCGGCCCGAGGAACCCGGTGACCGCCCCCGGCCGCACCCGGAAGGACAGATTGTGCACGGCGGTCTTGTCGCCGTAGCGCTTGGTCAGGCCGACTGCCTCGATCATGCTCCGCACCCATCGCAAGGTTCAGGACAGCGGGGCACGCGCCCCCCGTAAGAGTTAGGAAGCTTATCGGGGTGCTGACGGTTCCGGCCAAGGGCGGCGGCAGGGCGCTTCTGGTGGATCTCCGCGGGAGAAGGAGCGGCGTTCGGTGCGTGCTCTCGGGGTGCCGCGTGGAAGTCTTCGATGGGGGTCCCCCCGCTCAAGCGAAGTCGCGAGTGGGGGAGGAGCTACGGGGGCTTCTGCGCGGTGCCGCGAGTGGGGGTCCCCCCTGCTCGGAGAGCTTGGGGGAGCGTGCCGGGCGTCGCGACGCCGCGGAGATCCGCCAGGAGCGCCCTAGGCGTCCCGCCGCTTCAGCAGCAGGTATCCGCCGAGGAGCGCGGCCACCACCCACACGGCCATGATCGTGAACCCGCCCCAGGGCCCGTACGGGGTGTCGTTGTCGACCGGCGTCACGACCTGCATGATCTTGCTGCCCGCCTGGTCCGGCAGGTACTGCCCGACCTTCTTCGTCGCGGAGACGTTCCCGAGGATGTTGGAGACGAGGAAGAAGAACGGCATCAGGATGCCGAGGGAGAGCATCGGCGAGCGCAGCATCGTCGCGACGCCGATCGAGAACAGGGCGATCAGCGTCATGTACAGCCCGCCGCCGATGACGGCCCGCAGCACCCCGGGCTCCCCGATGTCCGTGCGCAGCGAGCCCAGCATGGCCTGCCCGACGAAGAAGGTGACGAAGCTGGTGACGATCCCGACGGCCAGCGTCAGCCCGGCGGCGACGGCGAGCTTGCTGAGGTAGAAGGTGGCGCGCTGCGGTACGGCCGCCAGCGACGTACGGATCATGCCGGTGCTGTACTCGTTCGACACGACCAGCACCCCGAACACGATCATCGCGAGCTGGCCGAGGGACATCCCGGCGAAGCTGATCAGGGTCGGGTCGAAGGAGAGCTGATCCTTGCGGTCCATGTCGTCGAACGTGTTCTTCGAGACCACGGCGATCAGCATCCCCACGCCGACCGTGACGACGAACGCGAGGGACAGCGTCCACACCGTCGACGCGACCGACCGGACCTTCGTCCACTCCGACCGCACGACCTGCGAAACCTCGGTGACGGCCATCTCAGTCCTTCCTCCAGCCGTCGCCCCACGCCTGCGGCGGGGCCTCGTCCGTGTGCGCGTGATACTCCACCGACTCCGCGGTGAGCTGCATGAACGCCTCCTCCAGCGACGCCTGCTGCGGAGACAGCTCGTGCAGCACCAGGTGGTGCTGGGCCGCCAGCTCGCCGAGCTGCTCGGCCTTCTCCCCGTCCACCTCCAGGACCCCGCTGCCCGTCTCCACGACCGTGACGCCCGCCTGGTGCAGCACGTCGAGCATCCGCTCGCGCTGCGGGGTGCGGATACGGACGTACGAGCGGGAGTTGCGGGCGATGAAGTCCGCCATCGAGGTGTCCGCGAGGAGCCTGCCCTGGCCGATCACCACCAGGTGGTCCGCCGTCAACGCCATCTCGCTCATCAGGTGCGACGACACGAAGACCGTCCGGCCCTGCGCCGCGAGCGACTTCATCAGGTTGCGGATCCAGTGGATGCCCTCGGGGTCGAGGCCGTTCACCGGCTCGTCGAACATCAGGATCCTGGGGTCGCCCAGCAGCGCCGCCGCGATGCCGAGGCGCTGGCCCATGCCCAGCGAGAACCCCTTCGCCTTCTTCTTCGCCACGGCCGTCAGCCCGACCGTGTCCAGCACCTCGTCCACCCGGGCGCGGGGAATCCCATTACTCTGCGCGAGGCACAGCAGATGGTTGAAGGCGCTCCGGCCCCCGTGCATCGCCTTCGCGTCCAGCAGCGCGCCGATGTACTTCAACGGCTCCTTGAGATCGGCATAGTGCTGCCCGTCGATCCGCACATCACCGGCCGTCGGCCGGTCCAGCCCCAGCATCATCCGCATCGTGGTCGACTTCCCGGCCCCGTTCGGCCCCAGAAACCCGGTCACGATCCCCGGCCGCACGGCGAAACTCAGATTGTTCACCGCCACTTTCTCGCCGTACCGCTTGGTCAGCCCCTCAAGCTCGATCATGCGGCCACGCTAGGGGCTCGGACAGGCCGATGCCACCGGGGAAGGCGAACGTTGGGGGAAGGATCTGGCGCGTCTTTTCCACTGCCGGATCAGGTGTCGTCTTTTAGGGGCGCGGGGAACTGCGCGACCAGCCACATCGAACCCGCACCTGCCAGACAACCTGACCCGGCACTCCAGAAGGCGCTCCTCTACATCACCTCGGCCGAAGCAGAACCGGACGTGCTCGGGGCGGGCCCACTCGCCGAGGCCGGCGTGGACGGCGTCTCCTCCGACGACGGCGTCGGACTGGGCGACGTCCCCGTGGGACTCGGCGAAGCGGAGTCGGACGGCTTCGGCGTCACCGTGGGCTTCGGCGAAGGACTCGGAGAGGCAGGCGCGGTAGGCGTAGGAGACGTACCTCCCGTAGTACCCCCCGTAGACCCTGTACTCCCCCCTGACGTACCCCCCGTGGTCCCATCGGCGGAAGCCGACGGCGTCGGATCGTCCGGCGTCCCCATCTCCCCGTCCGGCCCGGGATCCGTCGGACTGGGCCGACTCGTGGGCACCCCGACACCCCCACCCGTGGCCCCCGCCCCACCGGAACCGGCGGAGGTACCCCCGGAGTCCCCGGCACCGGGGTTCCCGTCGTCGAGCCCCGTACTCGCGGACGGCTCAACCTGCCGCGACGGCTCGTCGGCCCCCTTGTCGGACGTGGCCCCGAGCCCCACAACGGTCCCGAGCACGGCGACGAGCAACGCCCCCGCACCGGCCGCGACAAGATTCCGCCGAGCAATACCCCGCAGGCTACGACGATGCTGGGCGGGCGGCGTCACCCCGGCCGACACCACGGTCGGCGGCACGGTAGGCGGCACCACGACGCGCTGCTTCTGGGTGACCACCGTCTCGGGATACCGCGGCGCCTCACTCTGGACGACGGTCCCCGAGGCCACCGTCACCAGCCCCGGCACCTCCCCCGACCGGTCCGCGACCAGCGCCAGCGCACGCCGCCCCGCGAGCGTGCCCCGCTTGTCGGCGAGCGCCCCCCGCAGCCCGATGGACGTCTCCAGCTCCGACCGCGCCCGGTCGAGCTGCCCCGCGAGGATCGCGTACACGCCCAGCTCATGGTGGAAGTACGCCTGATCGGCGACCTCCCCGGACAGCCGAGCCGCCTCGGCCCCGGCCCGCAGCGCTCGTTCCCACGCGTCGAAGGCCAGCCCCGCGGCGAACGCGGGCACAGCGGTACGGGCGAGCTGGACGGCCGTCGACTGCTCCCCGTCGGCGGGCGGCCCCGTCAGCGGCGCGACGACGGCGAGCGCGGCGAGCATCGCATCGGCCTCGGCACACACCCGCTCCGGCGTGACGGAGGGATGCCCGGCCCACCAGGCGTAGTGCGCGGCGGCGGCCTGAGCGAGGGCGACGGACTCCCCGGCGTACCCGGCACCACCCTGGGCCGCACCGCCGTAACCGGCACCACCCCGGGCCTCGGCCCCGTACCCGCCACCCCCCTGGGCCTCGCCCGCGTACCCCGCCGCCTCCAGCTGCGTCTGGATCCCCGCCGCGAGGCGGTAGCGGGCCCCGACCGGTGTCACCAGCCCGCAGGAGACCAGTTCGCCGAGGGCCGCGTCCGCGTGCGTGTCGCCGACCAGTGCCGGCAGGTGGGCCTGATGCGGCACCTCTCCGCCGAGGGCGATCGCGAAGCGCAGCGTCGCGCGGGCGGACGGGCTGAGGCGGGCGGCGAGCAGGGGCGCGGGACCGGCGGCCTCGCCGAGGGAGGGGAGCGGTATCTCCTCCTCCGGCTCGCCGTCCTGGGGGCCGGCGGGCCGCGCGTCCTCGAAGACGCCGTACTCGTCGACCGCGTCGGCGGTGGCCCGTACCTGGTCGCGCTGCTGGAGCAGGGCGCCGGCCTGCACGAACCGCAGCGGCAGCCCCTCCGACTCGAACCACAGGTCACCGGCCCAGTTGGCCTCCTCCTCCGTGAGGACCCGGCCGACCGCGCGCTCGATGACATCGATGCCCCCGGCCCGGTCGAGCCCGCCGAGGGTGACCTCCTCCACGGCGGAGCCCGCCGACGGCAGCGGCGTCTCCCCCGTCGCGCCGAACACGAACGCGCACTCGGGGGTCGCCGCGAGCAGCGCGTCCAGCTCGGCGCCGCCGAACTCCAGGTCGTCCACGACGACGACCGCGCCGATCTCCCGCACCAGCACGAGGAGTTCGCCGTGCAGCGGCCGGTGCAGGGGCGCGTCGTACACCGCGTGGAACAGCTCGTGCAGCAGCTCGGGCCCGCCGCGCCCGAAACCGCTGAGGCGTACGACGCCGTCGGGGGCGAGGTCCGCGCAGTCCTCGGCGACCAGGTCGAGGAGGCGGGTGCGGCCGGAGCCGGCGGGCCCGGTGAGGCGTACGGAACGCCCGCGGGCGATGAGGCGGACGAGCTGCTCGCGCTCCTCCTGGCGGCCGAGCAGCGGCGGCGGCGCGGGCACGTGCCCGGCGGGCACCGGGGGTCTCGCCGCGCGCCCGGCCTCCGCGCGGGCCTCGGCGGTGCGGCGTACGGGGGTGTCGGGGCGCTCGGTCGGCGGGCACAGCTCTATCTCGCTGCCGTCGACCGGGTTGACGGTGAGGAGGTGTTCCCCGGCGACGACGTCGACCGTGCGGACCGGGGTCGGCGCGTGCTGGCCGAAGTCGGGTGCGAGGGGGTCCCTGGAGGAACGCGGGCGCTGCGCGCGGCCGTCCTGGCCGGTCTCCTCGGGCTCCCGGGTGTTCGGGTCCATCGGTCAAGCCCCCCAAAAGCGTCGTGTGGTGGTGGCCCTTCCCGGCCGCGGTGCACACTGCGCTGTCGCTTCAGGTCCGGTGCCCGCCAGAGGGCTGAGGACGGCGGGCAGACGAACCGTAAACCTTCGCACAGTATCTCCGACAGCCCGGGGTACCGCGCCGCCCGAGACGTCACGGTCCGGTGAGGATTGCGTGGGTGACCTGGTGTTGTCAGACCCGGGGCAGTGATTCGGCCGCGAGTCCGCCCTCGATGGCGAGGATGCGGTGCAGGCGCGTGGCGACCAGCAGACGTTGCAGCTGCGGGGGTACGCCGCGCAGCACCAGGCGTCGGCCCGCGCGGCCCGCCCTGCGGTGCACGCCCATGATCACGCCGAGGCCCGTCGCGTCCCAGAAGTCCAGCTCGGACAGGTCGAGCGTGAGGTCGCCGGCCCCGGCGTCGACGGCCGAATGCAGGACCGTACGGGCGTCCGCCGCGCTGTGCACGTCCAGCCGACCCCCGACGACCACCTCGGCGTGGTCGCCCCTGATGTGCATATGCGCTCCCCTGGCGTCGCGTTCCGTGCTCCGCGTGTGCTGTGCCTGCTGTGTGCGTGTGTACTCGTCCGGTATCGCATCGTCTGACTGCCCCGGACGGCTGGAGGTTGCCGTCTGTGAGCGAACCGATACCGAATTCACTCGCAGGGGTGAGGCTCGTGGGGTCTGTGCGGTTCGCGTGCCCTAGTGATCCGCCCCCGGCACGCCGTCCCTTGGCCCGGACCTTAGCGGCCCCGAGCCTCTCTGTGACGGCTTAGTAACGCGCGTCACGTCACCTCCGACGGACATCACACCTACGCCCCCCAGCACCCTCACAACTACCCTGATCCCATGGTCAATCTGACGCGCATCTACACCCGCACCGGCGACCAGGGCACCACCAACCTCGGCGACCTGAGCCGCGTCCCCAAAACGGACCTCCGCATCGCGGCGTACGCCGACACGAACGAGGCGAACGCGGCGCTCGGCACGGCGATCGCGCTGGGCGCGCTGCCGGCGGACGTGGTGAAGGTCCTGGTCCGCATCCAGAACGATTTGTTCGACGTGGGCGCCGACCTGTCGGCCCCGGTGGTGGAGAACCCCGACTTCCCTCCCCTGCGCGTCGAGCAGTTCTACATCGACCGCCTGGAGACGGACTGCGACCACTACAACGCCACCCTCGAAAAACTCCGCTCCTTCATCCTCCCCGGCGGCACCCCGGGCGCCGCCCTCCTCCACCAGGCATGCACGATCGTCCGCCGCGCGGAACGCTCCACCTGGGCGGCCCTGGAGGTCCACGGCGACACGATGAACCCCCTGACCGCGACCTACCTGAACCGCCTGTCCGACCTCCTCTTCATCCTGGCGAGGACGGCGAACAAGGAGACGGGGGACGTGCTGTGGGTGCCGGGCGGGGAGAGGTAGGGGACGAACAGACGCAGGAGCACAGGCGCACCCGGGCAAGTCAGCCACAACGCCGAACGCTCCCGCACCGCCCGGCCCGCACGGGGTGCGGTCGGGCCGGCCGCCCCCGCCGCCCCCTCTGCCGCCCTCCTCGACCGCCCCTCCCGGGCCGGAGAACCCGCCCTGACGGGCCCCCTCAATCCCTACCCGCCTCCCCCGCCTCGGCCTTCGCGATCAGGTGCGGGAGGCCGGCGCGGGCCTGGCTCGCGGATACGACGTCATCCACGCCCGTCAGTATCACCGCCCCACCTCTTCGCTCTCCTTCTCCGCAACCACCGGCGCCCGTTTCGGGAACACCGTGTACGCCCCCGCGATGATCACGTTGATGCCGATCACGAACAGCATCCGGGACTGCCAGCTCCGCAGGGAACCCGTCTCGCCGGTGTCGCCGACGTACCAGATCGCCGCCTGGAGGAGGCCCGCGGCGACGAGGGCCGCGAGGATCCAGCGGGCGGCGACCTTCCACTCGTGCAGGGCGCGGGGCATGCCGTACTTGGGGGGCTTGACCGGCGGGGGCCCGTCGAAGAAGCGGTGGGACACCCACGCGTCGGCCCATCTGATCGTGGAGTGGCCGAGACCGACCGTGAAGCCGATGTAGACCGCGGCGACGCCATGGTGCCAGCTGGGTTCCGCACCGTCCCGCAGGTCCATGGCCGTGATGACGAGGAGGGCGATTTCGAGGAGCGGCTCGCACAGCAGGAGCGCGAGGCCGGTGCGCGGCATCTTGAGGACGTACCGGAAGGTGAGGCCCAGCGCGAGCAGCACCCAGAACGCCACCTCACAGGCGATGATCAGTCCGACGATCACACGGATCACTCCTTCGGTCAGGGGACGTGTCTCCAGCCTCCCGGCCCGCCGGCCCCCTCACCTCGTCGCCCGTGACGAGATCCCGGTACATCGAAAGATGCAGTCCAGGACCCGCCCCGGGCAGCAGGCGCCGCGCGGGCGACCCGTGTTGGATAGGAGCCATGGCCCCCCACCGCGACGACCTCCGTATCGCCGCCGCAGGACTGACCGGCGGCGTCCTCCTGTGGGCGGTCGGCCTGTTCGCCCGCCCCGGCGGCGACAACGAACTGGTGCTGTGGGACGGCGCCTGGCCCCCGCTGCTCCCGCTGGCGGTGATGTCGGCCTGCGAGCTGCTGCGCAGGACGCACCCGAACACCGCCACCCTGCTCGGCACGGCGACCCTGGCCCTGGACACGGTGACGCGCGGCAGCGTGGTCACGGTCCTGATGTACACGGACCTGGTCTACGCGGCGGTCCTGTACGGCACCCCGGCGACCGCCCGCCTCCTGCCCCGCGTCTCGGCGCTGCTGACCCTGCTCGGCACGATCGTCCCGTTCGCGGTCTGGCACCAGCCGGACGCGCTCCTGATCGGCCTGGTGATCGGCCTGCTGACCCTGACCCCGGCCACGACGGGAGCCCTGGTCCGCAACCACCGGTCGGCGGCGGAGGCGGCCCAGCTGAGGGCCGAACAGACCGCGCTGCTCGCGGAGTTCGACAGAACGCAGGCGGTCACCGCCGAACGCGCCCGCATGGCACGGGAGTTGCACGACCTCGTCGCGGGCCACCTCTCGGCCATCGCGATCCACTCGACGGCCGCCCTGTCGATAGACGACCCGGACACCTCGAAGAAGGCCCTCTCGGTGATCCGGGAGAACAGCGTCGAGGGCCTCACGGAGATGCGCCGCCTGATCGGCATCCTGCGGCAGCCCGGCGACACGGTCGAACCGGCCCCCACCCTGGACGCCCTCCCCACCCTGATCGAGGGCGCCCGCGCGAACGGCCTGGACGTCACCCTGACCACGGACCCGGCCCCGGACACCCCGGCCCCGGTCGCTCTGGCCGCCTACCGCATCGTCCAGGAATCCCTGACGAACGCCCTGAAACACGCCGCCCCCGGCCCGGTCACGGTCACCCTCGGCCACGACACGACCCGCCTGAAGGTCACGGTCACCAGCCCGTACGCCGCCCCCGAACCCCCGCGCGCCCCGGGCTCCGGCGCCGGTCTGGTCGGCATGCGCGAACGGGCCGCGCTGATCGGCGGAACCTTCGACGCGGGCCCCGGGCAAGGCCGTTGGACGGTCCACGCCACCTTCCCCCTGACCGAAGGAGCCCCCGCATGATCCGCGTCCTGGTCGCCGAGGACCAGTCGGCCGTCCGCTCGGGCCTGGTCCTGATCCTGGGCAGCGCCCCGGACATCGAGGTGGTCGGCGAGGCGGCCGACGGCGAGCAAGCGGTGGCCCTGGCCAGGGAGTTGAGGCCGGACCTGGTCCTGATGGACATTCAGATGCCGCGCCTGGACGGCGTGTCGGCGACCCGGCGGGTCACCGAGGAGTCCCTCGCGGACGTCCTCGTCCTCACCACCTTCGACCTGGACGAGTACGTCTTCGGCGCCCTGCGCGCGGGCGCCGCCGGCTTCCTCCTGAAGAACGCCGAAGCCTCCCAACTCCTGGACGCGGTGAGGACGGTGGCACGCGGCGAGGGTCTGATCGCCCCCGCGGTCACCCGGCGCCTGATCGCCGAGTTCGCGACGGCGGCGCCCCGCGGCCCACGGGCCGACCCCACCGTCCTGGACACCCTCACCCGGCGCGAGCGCGAGGTCCTGGCCTGCCTCGGCGAGGGCCTGTCCAACGCGGCCATCGCCACCCGCCTCGACATGGCGGAGGCCACGGTGAAGACGCACGTCAGCCGGCTGCTGGCGAAGCTGGAACTCCGCAGCCGGGTCCAAGCGGCGGTCCTGGCGCAGGAGTTGGGGATCTAGGCTGACCTCGGAGCGATCAACTCTCCATTGGTACGGACCTATTGACTACTGGTCCAGACCACTCCTACGCTCCGGCACGGTACGTCATCCACGATCCCCCACGACGAGGAGGCGCCCCCATGCGCTTCGCACTCGGCAGACACTCCCTCCACAAGCTGGCGTCCCTACTCGCCGCCGCCGTCCTGCTCCCCCTGGCCGCCCTCACGACCCCGGCCGCAGCGCACGCCCCACGCGCCGAATCCCCGGTGAAACTCGGCTACTTCACCGAGTGGGGCATCTACGGCCGGAACTACAACGTCAAGAACCTCGTCACCTCCGGCTCCGCCGCGAAGATCACCCACATCAACTACGCCTTCGGCAACGTCACCGGCGGCAAGTGCGCGATCGGCGACGCCTGGGCCGACTACGACAAGGCGTTCACCGCCGACCAGTCCGTCAGCGGCGTCGCCGACACCTGGGACCAGCCCCTGCGCGGCAACTTCAACCAGCTCCGCCAGCTGAAGGCCAAGTACCCGCACATCAAGATCCTCTGGTCGTTCGGCGGCTGGACCTGGTCCGGGGGCTTCGGTGAGGCCGCCCGCAACCCGGCCGCGTTCGCCCAGTCCTGCTACGACCTCGTCGAGGACCCGCGCTGGGCCGACGTCTTCGACGGCGTCGACATGGACTGGGAGTACCCGAACGCCTGCGGCAACTCCTGCGACAGCTCCGGCCCGGCGGCGTTCAAGAACCTCATGTCCGCCCTGCGCGCCAAGTTCGGCGCGAACTACCTGGTCACCGCCGCGACCACGGCCGACGCCTCCAGCGGCGGCAAGATCGACGCGACGGACTACGCGGGCGCGGCCCGGTACGTCGACTGGTACAACGTCATGACGTACGACTTCTTCGGCGCCTTCACCCCCCAGGGCCCCACGGCCCCCCACTCCCCCCTCACCTCCTACCCCGGCATCCCCCAGCAGGGCTTCACCACGGCCGACGCGATCGCCAAGTACAAGGCGAAGGGCGTCCCCGCGAACAAACTCCTGACCGGCATCGGCTTCTACGGCCGGGGCTGGACCGGAGTCACCCAGTCCACACCGGGCGGCACCGCGACGGGCGCCGCACCGGGGACGTACGAAGCAGGCATCGAGGACTACAAGGTCCTGAAGACGACCTGCCCGGCGACCGGCCTGGTCGGCGGCACCGCCTACGCCCGCTGCGGCAGCGACTGGTGGTCCTACGACACCCCCCAGACCATCGCCGGAAAGATGGCGTGGACCAAGTCCCAGGGCCTGAAGGGCGCGTTCTTCTGGGAGTTCAGCGGTGACACGGCGAACGGCGAACTGGTGACGGCCATCAACAACGGGCTGGCATAGGGAAAAGCGGGCCGTTCGGCCCACCCCGGTGGACCGAACGGCCCGTGAGGAACAGGGGGCGCAGGGAAGAAAGTAGGTCTCTGCACACCAAGCGGAACAAGCACAGCAAGCGGAACGGAAAGTCCGGGGGGACTCATGAAGCGCCGACCCAGCACCAAGCGACGTCTCACACCGACGGCGGCCCGGCTCGCCGCCCTCGGCTCGGTCACCTCGGCGGCCCTGCTGGCCGTACTCTCCCAGGTCACCGTGTCGGTGACCCTCTCGCAGGGGCAGAGTCCGGCCACGGCGGAGCAGCCGGTCCGGCCGGTGTGCCCGCTGCGGATCTGAGGGGGGTCAGGCCACGTTGACGCGCTGACCGGGCGGAGCCGCCTCCAGCCAGGCGAGGAAACCGGTCAGCGCGTCCTCGCTCATCGCCAGTTCCAGCCGTGTCCCGCGATGTGTGCAGGCGAGGACCACCGCGTCCGACAGGAGCGCCAACTCCTCCTCGCCCTCCGGGAGTCGGCGGCCGGAGACCTCGATCGCCGAGCGCTCCAGGACCCGGCGGGGCCGGTAGGCGTAGGAGAAGACGCGGTACCACTCGACGCTGTCGCCGCTGTAGCGGGCCACGCCGTAGGACCAGCCTTTTCCGCTGGGGTCGGGTTTCTCGGGGACGTCCCAGCGCAGCGAACAGTCGAACGTGCCGCCCGAGCGCTGGATCAGTCTGCGGCGCAGGCCGAAGACGAACAGGCCCAGCACCACGAGGGCCACGACGATTCCGGACACAGTCAGAGCGAGGACCATCGGCACCGACCTCCTCGTCTCCTACGTACCGAAATGCGGTTCGGCGATTGGTAACGGAACGGAAAAACCATCCAGATCTGCCACAGCCGCGACCGGCACCGGATCTCTCCGGGCCGGCCGCGGCTGAGTGACTGGCATCACATGGGTGCTGCGATCAATGCGTGGCCGCCGCGCGCAGTCGGACCTCCGCGCGCCGCTCGGCGGCGGCGTCGCCCTCGGCCTTCGCGCGCTCCAGCTCACGCTCGACGCGCTGGACATCGATCTCGTCCGACAGCTCGGCGACCTCGGCCAGCAGCGACAGCTTGTTGTCGGCGAACGAGATGAATCCGCCGTGCACGGCGGCGACGACGGTGCCGCCACCACTCGTACGGATGGTCACCGGGCCCGACTCCAGCACACCGAGCAGCGGCTGGTGACCGGGCATGACGCCGATGTCGCCGGACGTGGTGCGCGCGACGACGAGAGTCGCGTCGCCCGACCAGACCTCTCGGTCGGCCGCGACCAGCGCGACGTGCAGCTCAGCAGCCAAGGTTGGCTCCTCGGGTCACCACCCGGCGGTCCTGCCGGGTGTTGGTTACAAGTCTAATGGGCCCTACAGCACCAATGTGTCGGGGCCCCGCCCCAGCTTCGGCCGGGGGTCCGGGGGTTGTCCCCCGGGCAATGCAGCATGGGCGTGAAAGAGGGGACGGGACGCACCCGCCCCCTCAGAACTCACAGGAGTTCAGGAGACGCCCAGCTCCTTGGCGTTGGCCTTCAGGTCCTCGATGCCACCGCAGAGGAAGAACGCCTGCTCCGGGAAGTGGTCGTAGTCGCCGTCGATGATCGCGTTGAACGCGGCGATCGACTCGTCCAGCGGCACGTCCGACCCGTCGACGCCGGTGAACTGCTTGGCGACGTGGGTGTTCTGGGACAGGAAGCGCTCCACGCGACGGGCGCGGTGGACGGTGAGCTTGTCCTCCTCACCCAGCTCGTCGATACCGAGGATCGCGATGATGTCCTGGAGGTCCTTGTACTTCTGGAGGACCGTCTTGACGCGCATCGCGGTGTTGTAGTGGTCCGCCGCGATGTAGCGGGGGTCCAGGATCCGGGACGTGGAGTCCAGCGGGTCCACGGCCGGGTAGATGCCCTTCTCGGAGATCGGACGGGAGAGAACCGTCGTCGCGTCGAGGTGGGCGAAGGTGGTGGCCGGGGCCGGGTCGGTCAGGTCGTCCGCGGGGACGTAGATCGCCTGCATCGAGGTGATCGAGTGACCGCGGGTCGAGGTGATGCGCTCCTGGAGGAGACCCATCTCGTCGGCCAGGTTCGGCTGGTAGCCCACCGCGGAGGGCATACGGCCGAGCAGGGTCGACACCTCGGAACCGGCCTGGGTGAAGCGGAAGATGTTGTCGATGAAGAACAGCACGTCCTGCTTCTGCACATCGCGGAAGTACTCCGCCATGGTCAGACCGGCGAGGGCCACGCGCAGACGGGTGCCCGGGGGCTCGTCCATCTGGCCGAAGACGAGGGCCGTCTTGTCGATGACGCCCGAGTCGGCCATCTCCTCGATGAGGTCGTTGCCCTCACGGGTGCGCTCACCGACACCGGCGAACACGGAGACACCGTCGTGGTTGTTGGCGACGCGGTAGATCATCTCCTGGATGAGCACCGTCTTGCCGACGCCGGCACCGCCGAACAGACCGATCTTGCCGCCCTTGACGTACGGGGTCAGCAGGTCGATGACCTTGACGCCGGTCTCGAACATCTCGGTCTTCGACTCGAGCTCGTCGAAGTTGGGGGCCTTGCGGTGGATGGACCAGCGCTCGCCCTCGTACTGCTCGTCGACGTTCAGGACCTCGCCGAGGGTGTTGAACACCTTGCCCTTGGTGAAGTCACCGACGGGGACGGTGATGCCCGTGCCCGTGTCGGTCACCGGGGCCTGGCGGACCAGACCGTCGGTGGGCTGCATCGAGATGGTGCGGACCAGGCCGTCACCCAGGTGCTGGGCGACCTCCAGGGTCAGCGTCTTCTTCGCGCCGTCCTCGGCGGGGTCGGCGACCTCGACGTGCAGCGCGTTGTAGATGTCGGGCATGGCGTCGACGGGGAACTCCACGTCGACGACCGGGCCGATGACCCGGGCGATACGGCCCGTGGCCGTCGCGGTCTCAACAGTGGTGGTCATTAGCGGTCACTCCCCGCGGTCGCGTCGGCCAGGGCTGCGGAGCCACCGACGATCTCGCTGATTTCCTGGGTGATTTCGGCCTGGCGGGCCGCGTTGGCAAGGCGGGAGAGCGTCTCGATCAGCTCACCCGCGTTGTCGGTGGCCGACTTCATCGCACGCCGCGTCGCCGCGTGCTTCGAAGCCGCCGACTGGAGCAGCGCGTTGTAGACGCGGCTCTCCACATAGCGCGGCAGCAGGGCGTCGAGGACGTCCTCCGCCGAGGGCTCGAAGTCGTACAGGGGAAGGATCTCGCCCTGCTTGGCCTCGGCCGAGCCCGCGCCCGCCGCCTCGTCGAGGCTGAGCGGCAGCAGACGGTCGTCGAGCGCGGTCTGCGTCATCATCGAGACGAACTCGGTGAACACGATGTGGATCTCGTCCACCCCGCCGTCCGCCGTCTCCTTCTCGATCGCCTCGATCAGCGGCGCCGCGACCTGCTTGGCGTCCGCGTACGTCGGCTCGTCGGTGAAGCCCGACCACGAGTCCGCGATCTTCCGCTCACGGAAGTTGTAGTGCGCGACACCCCGGCGGCCGACGATGTACGTGTCGACCTCCTTGCCCTCGGCCTGGAGCTGCGCCGTGAGCTTCTCCGCCGCCTTGATGGCGTTGGAGTTGAAGGCGCCGGCCAGACCGCGATCGCTGGTCAGCAGCAGGACCGCGGACCGTACGACGGTCTCGGCCTGCGTGGTCAGCGGGTGCTTCGTGTTCGAACCGGTCCCGACCGCCGTGACCGCGCGCGTCAGCTCGGTCGCGTACGGCGTGGAGGCCGCCACCTTGCGCTGCGCCTTGACGACGCGCGAGGCGGCGATCATCTCCATCGCCTTGGTGATCTTCTTGGTCGCGGTGACGGATCGGATGCGACGCTTGTAGACCCGGAGCTGGGCTCCCATGAGTCAGGTCCCTTCCTTACGTCACTTGGCGGCGGAGTCTTCGCCGAGCAGCTTGCCGTCCGCGGTCTCGAACTGCTTCTTGAACTCCGCGATGGCGTCGTCGATCGCCTGGATGGTGTCGTCCGACATCTTGGCGCCCTCCTTGATGGAGGTCATGAGGCCCTGCTCCTTGCGGTGCAGGTACTCAAGCAGCTCCTTCTCGAAGCGGCGGATGTCGACGACCGGAACCTCGTCCATCTTGCCGTTGGTGCCGGCCCAGATGGAGACGACCTGGTCCTCGGTGGCCATCGGCTGGTACTGAGCCTGCTTGAGCAGCTCCACCAGACGCGAACCACGCTCCAGCTGGGCCTTCGACGCGGCGTCCAGGTCGGAACCGAAGGCGGCGAACGCCTCCAGCTCGCGGTACTGGGCGAGGTCGAGACGCAGTCGGCCGGAGACCTGGCGCATCGCCTTGTGCTGCGCGGAACCACCGACTCGGGAGACGGAGATACCGACGTTCAGCGCGGGGCGCTGACCGGCGTTGAACAGGTCCGACTCCAGGAAGCACTGGCCGTCGGTGATGGAGATGACGTTGGTCGGGATGAACGCCGACACGTCGTTCGCCTTGGTCTCGACGATCGGCAGACCGGTCATCGAGCCGGCGCCCAGCTCGTCGGAGAGCTTCGCGCAGCGCTCCAGGAGACGGGAGTGCAGGTAGAAGACGTCGCCCGGGTACGCCTCGCGGCCCGGCGGGCGGCGCAGCAGGAGGGAGACGGCGCGGTAGGCGTCGGCCTGCTTCGACAGGTCGTCGAAGATGATGAGGACGTGCTTGCCCTCGTACATCCACTGCTGGCCGATGGCGGAACCGGTGTACGGCGCCAGGTACTTGAAGCCGGCCGGGTCGGACGCGGGGGCGGCGACGATGGTCGTGTACTCCAGCGCGCCGGCCTCTTCGAGGGCGCCACGCACGGAGGCGATGGTCGAGCCCTTCTGGCCGATGGCGACGTAGACGCAGCGGACCTGCTTCTTCGGGTCGCCGGAGCGCCAGTTGTCGCGCTGGTTGATGATCGTGTCGACGGCCAGGGCGGTCTTGCCGGTCTGGCGGTCGCCGATGATCAGCTGACGCTGGCCACGGCCGATCGGGGTCATCGCGTCGACGGCCTTGTAGCCGGTCTCCATCGGCTCGTGGACCGACTTACGGGCCATGACGCCGGGAGCCTGGAGCTCCAGGGCGCGGCGACCGCTGGTCTCGATCTCGCCGAGGCCGTCGATCGGGTTGCCGAGCGGGTCGACGACGCGGCCGAGGTAGCCCTCGCCGACCGCGACGGAGAGGACCTCACCGGTGCGGTGCACCGGCTGACCCTCCTCGACGCCGCTGAACTCGCCGAGGACGATGGCGCCGATCTCGCGCTCTTCCAGGTTCAGCGCGAGGCCGAGGGTGCCGTCCTCGAACTTCAGCAGTTCGTTGGCCATGGCCGAGGGAAGGCCCTCGACCTTCGCGATGCCGTCGCCGGCGAGGGTGACCGTCCCGACCTCCTCGCGCGAGGCCGCGTCCGGCTGGTACGACTGGACGAAGGTCTCCAGCGCGTCCCGGATCTCCTCCGGCCGGATCGTGAGCTCCGACATCTGAGTTCCTGCTCTCCTTGTTGGGCCCGAAGTTTCACTTGGGGGGATTGGGGACTCCCCCCATGTAAAGAGGTGAATCCTCTGCACGGCCCAACGCGGGCCGTATTTCTACGTCTGTCTTGCTAGCTCGCCATGCGGCGGGCGGCGTCCTCGATGCGGTCGGCGACCGAGCCGTTGATGACCTCGTCACCCACCTGCACCCGGATCCCGCCGACGACCTCGGGGTCGACGTCGAGGTTGAGGTGCATCGAGCGGCCGTAGAGCTTGGCGAGGGCGGCGCCGAGGCGCTGCTTCTGGCCGTCGCTCAGCGGGACCGCCGAGGTGACCACGGCGACGATCCGGTCCCGGCGCTCGGCGGCGAGCTTGGAGAGGGCCTCCAGGCCCGATTCCAGGCTACGGCCACGCGGCGCGGTCACCAGGCGGGTCACCAGCCGTTCGGTGGCCGCGTCCGCACGGCGCGCGAGCAGGCTGCGCAGCAGCTCGCCCTTGGCCGCGGCGGTGGCCTTCCGATCGGTCAGCGCGGCGCGCAGCTCGGTCGAGGAGGAGACGATCCGCCCGAAGCGGAAGAGTTCGTCCTCGACGTCGTCGAGCGTGCCCGCCTTCTGGGCGGCGGTGAGGTCGGCGATGTTCGCCAGTTCCTCCAGCGCGTCCACCAGGTCGCGGGACTGCGACCAGCGGCTGCGGACCAGGCCGGCCACCAGGTCGGCGGCGGGGCCGCTGATCCGGTCGCCGAGCAGGCGCGCGGCGAGCGCGGCCTTGGCCTCGCCGGACTGCGCCGGGTCGGTGAGGACCCGACGCAAGCTGACCTCGCGGTCGAGCAGTGCGGTCACGGACGCCAGCTCACCGGCGAGCGCGCTCGCGTCGACCGACGTGGCGTCGGTCAGCGCGTCGAGGCGCTCCCGTGCGGCGGCCAGGGCCTCGCGGCTGGCTCCGTTCATCGCGACGCCTCGGCCTTCTCCTCAAGGTCATCGAGGAAACGGTCGATGACGCGGCTCTGCCGGGCGTGGTCCTCAAGGGACTCGCCGACGAGCTTGCCGGCCAGTTCGGTGGCGAGCTTGCCGACGTCCTGGCGCAGCGCGGAGGAGGCTGCCTTGCGGTCGGCGGCGATCTGCGCGTGACCGGCGGCGACGATCTCCTCGCGCTGGCGCTGGCCTTCGGCGCGCATGTCCGCGATCAGCGTGGCGCCCTGCTCCTGCGCCTCCTGGCGCAGTCGGGCGGCCTCGTGGCGGGCCTCGGCGAGCTGGGCCTTGTACTGCTCCAGGACGCTCTGGGCCTCCTGCTGCATGGCCTGCGCGTCTTCGATACCGCCCTCGATGGCCTCGCGACGCTCTTCCAGAACCTTGTTGATGTTCGGGAGGAGCTTCTTGGCGAGGAAGCCGAAGACGATGACGAAGGCGATGAGGCCGATGACGAGCTCGGGGACCGGCGGGATGAGGGGGTTTTCCGCCTCCTCAGCCGCCATGAGAACCAGAGGGCTCATATCAGTGCCTTTCGTCGAAAGGGGCGGTCCGACGGATCAGGTCAGGCGCTCGGGTAAACGAACGGCATGACCAGACCGATCAGCGCGAGCGCCTCACAGAAGGCGAAGCCGAGGATCTGGTTGGCGCGGATCAGGCCGGCAGCTTCGGGCTGGCGGGCGAGCGCCTGGGTGCCGTTACCGAAGATGATGCCGACGCCGACGCCCGGGCCGATGGCGGCGAGGCCGTAACCGATGGAGCCGAGGTTGCCCTTGATCTCGACGCCGGCGGCAAGGGTCTGGAGAGCGGACATGTCCGGTTCTTCCTTCTCTTTCAAGGTCCGGTGGGGGTTGGCCACCGGGTGCTTTGGGGGGTGCGGGAGCGGGCTGTGCTCAGTGGTGCTCGGCGAGCGCGCCCTGGATGAAGGTGCAGGTCAGCAGCACGAAGACGTACGCCTGAACTGCCTGGATGAAGAGCTCGAAGGCCGTCATCACGATGACCATCACGAAGGACACGCCGGAGTAGGCGATACCGATGCCGTTGAGCATGTACCAGCTGGCGATGGTGAAGAGCAGCAGCAGCGTGTGGCCGGCGAACATGTTCGCGAAGAGCCGGACCGCGTGCGTGAAGGGGCGCACGATCAGGTTCGAGAGCAGTTCGAGGGTCATGACCATCGGCAGGACCGCGCCGAGGGACTTGTCGTAGCCGCTGAAGTTCTTGAAGGCGCCGACGAAGCCGTGCCGCTTGAAGGTCAGGGAGACCCACAGGATGTACACCAGGGCCGCGAGGCCCGCCGGGTACGCGATGATCGAGGTGACCGGGAACTGGGCGAGCGGGATGATCGACCAGAGGTTCATCACCCAGATGAAGAAGAAGAGGGAGACGATGAGAGGTACGTACTTCTCGCCCTCCTTCTTGCCGATCGTCTCGTAGACGACGCCGCGCCGGATGAAGTCGTAGCCGGCTTCGGCGACCATCTGCAGCTTGCCCGGGACGACCTTCGGCCTGGCGAAGGCGGCCCAGAAGAAGCCGACGATGATGATCGAGCCGAGCAGCGCCAGCAGCATCGTCTTGTTGAAGTACAGGTTGCTGTCCGCGTCGCCGAAGAGCGGCTTGAACAGGAACGAGTGAAGGCCCGGAGCGACCGTGTCGAAACCACACCCGTCGAACAGGTGACAGCTCGTGTCGAAAGCGAGCGTCTGCGTCGGGTCAGCACTCACCGCGGGCTCCTTCGTCGTGGCGCATAGGTACGGCAACCTCGTTGTGTCGGCGCGGCACGGGGCCGCCGTTCGGCACGGGACTGGTGTTACGGATGTGAGGGCGGCTCAGGGGCATCTCGCCTCGCGATTGGACAGGCGTCAGCTCGAATGCCCGCGCCCGCGATGCCGCAGTTGGCACCGGACGATAGCAGGATCTCTCGTACGTCCTTATCCCGCCCCTACCTCTCACGACGAGTGCCCCGATTTTTCGGGCTCGACGTAGAGGATCTTGGCCTTCATGTGGGCACGCGTCTGAGCCGCGATCCACGCGAGGGTGGCGACGACGAGCGTGATGGCGAAGGCCCGGGGGTTGAACAGGGTGGTGTTCTTGAACACGGCCATGAAGACGAAGAGCAGCAGGATCTGCGCCGCGTAGAGCATCAGGCCCATGGACTGGAAGAGATGCGGAAGCGTTTTGGCCGTGCGCTGGAGCACGTAGAACCCGATCCCCATGAAGAGGGTCACCACGACCGTCGCGACGACCGCCCCGATGGCGCCCTTGCCGCCCGCGACCACACCGCTGACGACAGCGGCGATAGCGCCGGCGGCGGCTGTGGGCACAGCGGCCTGGGCCAGGATCCGGACGTCGTTGGACGGCATGGCGGCAACTCCGCGTTCAAGGGAGGGGGAAGGGCTGTCGTCATGGACGAGCGTAGACCCGGTTCGAGGGGGTGAGACCTCAGACCTTTGGACCGTCGTACTGCGGTCCGTCGGCTCTGTCCGGGGTTCTCGTGAACCGTATCACAAACTATTTGATGAGGTCTTTACCTCGAAGGGGTGCCAGGTGTCACACATGAGAGTGAACGTGCACGCGTGAGCGAGAACCGGGGGAGCTTGTCTGGTATTGCCCCCTTCGCACCCTCTAGCTTCCCCCACGACTTGGCAATGCTCTAGTCAGATTCTTACTTTGAGCGGGACCCCGCTCGGAACGTTCTCACCTTCGGGGGAACCGGGTACGACCCCCCACGGCGGTCGCCCCGTTGACGCCGGCCCCCGCACCCACCGGCGTCCGCTCCTCGGCCTCCTCCGGTGCCACCGGGAGGAGGGCCGGCACGGCCCTGCGGCGCCGGTAGCGCGGCGGCAGGAACGCCTGCGCCCACCGCGGGGCGCGCGGGGTGAAGCGGGGCAGCAGCAACAGGACCAGGCCGACCGCGCTCAGCGCCGCGACGCCCAGGACGATCCACATCGACGCCGAGTTGACGGAGTAGGCCAGCGCCCCGAACGCGATCAGCGCCGACCAGAAGTACATGATCAGGACGGCCCGGCTGTGCGAGTGGCCGACCTCCAGGAGGCGGTGGTGCAGGTGACCCCGGTCCGCCGCGAACGGGGACTGGCCGCGCCAGGTGCGGCGGACGATCGCGAGGATCAGGTCGGCCGCCGGGATCGCGATGATGGTCAGCGGCATCAGCAGCGGGATGTACACCGGCACCATCTGGTGGACGGCGTCGCGCTCGGAGCCGACGTACAGCTTCATCGCGTCCGGGTCGACCTGGCCGGTGATGGAGATCGCGCCCGCCGCGAGGATCAGGCCGATCAGCATCGACCCCGAGTCGCCCATGAAGATCCGCGCCGGGTGCATGTTGTGCGGCAGGAAGCCCAGGCACATGCCCATCAGGATCGCCGAGAACAGCGTCGCGGGGGCGGCGGCCTCGATGCCGTACGAGTACCAGATCCGGTAGGCGTACATGAAGAACGCGGCGGCGGCGATGCACACCATGCCGGCCGCGAGGCCGTCGAGGCCGTCCACGAAGTTGACGGCGTTGATCGTGATGACGACCAGGGCGACCGTCAGCAGGGTGCCCTGCCACTGCGTCAACGCGACGGTTCCCACGAACGGGATCGGCAGCCACAGGATCGTGAGCCCCTGGACGACCATGACACCGGCGGCGATCATCTGCGCGCCCAGCTTGATCAGCGCGTCGATCTCGAACTTGTCGTCGAGCACACCGATCAGCCAGATCAGCGCGGCCCCCGACAACAACGCCCGAGGCTCGTTCGACTTCTCGAACACCTCGTTCAGGTTGGTCAGATGATCCGCGACCAGCAGCCCCGCGCACAGCCCGAAGAACATCGCGATCCCACCGAGCCGCGGAGTCGGTTCCCGGTGCACGTCACGCGCCCGGATCTCCGGCATCGCCCCGGCCACGATCGCGAACTTCCGCACCGGCCCGGTCAGCAGATACGTCACCGCGGCCGTGATGCAGAGCGTCAGCAGGTATTCACGCACGGGCTTCCCCACAGGTCTCGCTGGCCATCTCAGCCCCACACCCTAGCGACGAGCGCATACGGGTAAGGACATCCGGGTAGCCACGATGGTTGCACGTCCGGCTGTGTGCCCCTCTGTACGTGTGCCCCGGACCGCCCGTTCAGTCCGGATACGGCGGCCGTTCCCGGACCAGCTCCGCCACTTCCTCACACCCTCTCCGCGCGGTCACCTCACCTCGTACGACCCCCGCGAGCAGCACGGCGACGCGGGCCATCTCGGCCTCCCCCATCCCCTGCGTGGTCACGGCGGCGGTCCCCAGCCGCAGCCCGCGCCCGCCGCCGCCCGGCAGACCGCAGCAGTCCAGAATCACCCGGGCGGCCGCCAGCCGCCCCCGCGCGGCCTTCGCCTCGACCCCGAGCGGCGCCGGATCGACGACGATCAGATGGGTGTCGGTCCCCCCGGTGATCACCCGCATCCCCTCGGCCGCGAGCCCCGCCGCGAGCACCCGGGCGTTGGCGACGACCTGCCGCGCGTACCCCGCGAACGCCGGCGCGGCGGCCTCCCCGAACGCCACCGCCTTGGCGGCCACCGTGTGCATCTGCGCCCCGCCCTGCGTGAACGGGAAAACAGCCCGGTCGACCCGTTCCGCGAGCTCCTCCCCGCACAGCAGCATCCCGCCCCGGGGCCCGCGCAGCACCTTGTGCGTGGTCGCGCACACCACATCGGCGTACGGCACGGGACTGGGCGCGACGCCCCCGGCGACCAGGCCGACGGTGTGGGCGGCGTCGGCGATCAGATAGGCGCCCACCTCGTCGGCCACCTCGCGGAAGAAGCCGTGATCGAGATGGCGCGGGTACGCGATCGACCCGCACACGATCGCCTTCGGCCGATGCTCACGGGCCAGCCTGCGCACGGCGTCGTGGTCGACCAGCCCGCTGTCCGGATCGACGCCGTAGGACACGAAAGAGAACCAGCGGCCCGAGAAGTTGACGGGCGACCCGTGCGTCAGATGGCCCCCGTCCCGCAGGCCCAGCGCGAGCACGGTGTCACCGGGCCGCAGCAGCGCGGCGTACGCGGCCAGCACGGCGGACGAGCCCGAGTGCGGCTGCACGTTCGCGTGGCCCGCCCCGAACAGGGCCTTCGCCCGCTCCACGGCGATCCGCTCGGCGACGTCGACGATCTCGCAGCCGCCGTGGTGCCGGGCCCCCGGATACCCCTCGGCGTACTTGTTGGCGAGCACGGAGCCCAGCGCGGCCAGCACGGCGGGCGAGCAGAAGTTCTCGGCGGCGACGAGTTGCAGCCCGGAAGCCTGCCGCCGCCGCTCCCCGAGCAGCACCTCGGCCAGCTCGGGATCCTGCCGCAGCAGGACATCGGCTGCATCGGCTTGCGGCACAGGCGGGGAGACGGTCATGACAGGCTCCCGGGCTTCGAAGCGGGCGTACCCCCAATGTAGGCCCGGCGCCCCCGGCCCGCCCGTCTACATCCGCGCGGGCACCCCGGTGAGCGCGGTCACGACGGGATCCAGCGCCTGGTGTATCTCGTCCCCGATGGACCGGAAGAACGGCAGCGGGGCCCCGTACGGATCGTGCACCTCGTCCGCCTCGGGGGTGGGGGCCAGGAGCCAGCCGCGCAGGGCCGCGGCGGCCCGTACGAGGGCGCGGGCGCGCATGACGACCCCTTCGTCCAGGGACGGCAGGGTGGCCGGGTCTATGGCCTTCACGAGCCGGGTGAACTCCTTGAGCGTGAAGGTCCGCAGGCCCGCGGAGTGCCCCATGGAGATGACCTGCGCCCGGTGGTCGCGGGTGGCGGTCAGCACCAGGTCGGCCCGGATGACGTGCTCGTCGAGCAGCTCACGCCCGGTGAACCCGGACGCGTCCGCCCCGAACTCCGCGAGCACGGCCTCTGCGTTGGCCTCCATGGGAGCGCCCTCGTGCCCCCAGGTCCCGGCGCTCTCGACGATGAGCCCGCCCCCGAGGATGCCGAGCCGCTCGGCGACGAAGTGCCGGGTGAGCCGCTCGGTGATGGGCGAGCGGCACACGTTCCCGGTGCTGACGTGCAGGATCCGGAAGCTGTCCCGGGGGAACCCGAAGGTCGTCGTGATCTCGGCGGCCGACTCCCCACCGCCTATGCCCGGCATGGGGAAACCCCCCGCCCGCACAGGTCAGCGCAGCGCACGGGCCCCGTCAATTCGCCACCTCAAGATCGGGTACGACCTTCCGCAGCTCCTCCGCGGTGATGGCCCCCTCGCGCAGCAGGACGGGCACCTCGCGGGTGACGTCGACGATGGAGGAGGGCACGTTCCCGGGCGTGGGCCCGCCGTCGAGGTAGACGGAGACGGAGTCCCCCAGCATGCCCTGGGCCTCGTCGCAGTTCTCCGGCGCCGGGTGCCCGGTGAGGTTGGCGGAGGACACGGCCATCGGCCCGACCTCGGTGAGCAGCTCGATCGCGACGGGGTGCAGCGGCATCCGCACGGCGACGGTCCCCCGCGTGTCCCCCAGGTCCCACTGGAGGGACGGCTGGTGCCGGGCGACCAGCGTCAGGGCGCCCGGCCAGAACGCGTCGACCAGCTCCCAGGCCAGCTCGGAGAAGTCGGTGACGAGCCCGTGCAGCGTGTTGGGCGAGCCGATGAGCACGGGCGTGGGCATGTTGCGGCCCCGCCCCTTCGCGTCGAGGAGTTCCGCCACGGCCTCGGAGGAGAACGCGTCCGCGCCGATCCCGTACACCGTGTCGGTGGGCAGCACGACCAGCTCGCCCCGCCGGACGGCGGACGCGGCCTCACGCAGACCGGTCGTACGGTCGGTCGCGTCGTTGGTGTCGTATCGCCGTGCCATGTCTAGCAAGCCTCCAGCTCGAATACGTACGGAACAGTCACCGAAGCAGTCATCACGGCATCGCCCGGCGGGCGGTCGCGAAGCGGGGGCGGTTGTTGAGGTCGGGGTGGTCGGCGGCGTCGGCCCAGCCGAGTTCCTCGGTGAAGATCCACGGCACCTGCCCGCCCTGCGTGTCCGCGTGCTCGACGACGACGACGCCGCCGGGCCGCAGCAGCCGGTGCGCGGTGCGCTCCAGGCCCCGGATGAGCGTGAGGCCGTCCTCGCCGGAGAACAGCGCCAGCTCGGGGTCGTAGTCGCGGGCCTCGGGGGCGACGTACTCCCACTCGGTGAGCGGGATGTACGGCGGGTTGGTGATGACCAGGTCGACCTGGCCGTCGAGGTCGGGGAACGCGTCGAGGGCGTTGCCCTGGCGCAGGTCGACGCGGGAGCCGGCCATGTTCTTGCGGGTCCACACGAGCGCGTCCTCGGACAGCTCCACGGCGTGCACCTTGGAGCGCGGCACCTCCTGGGCGAGGGCGAGGGCGATCGCGCCGGAGCCGGTGCACAGGTCGACGATGGTCGGCTCGACCACGTCCATCGCGCGCACCGCGTCTATGGCCCACCCGACGACCGACTCGGTCTCCGGGCGGGGCACGAACACCCCGGGCCCGACCTGGAGTTCCAGGTATCGGAAGTAGGCCCGCCCGGTGATGTGCTGGAGCGGCTCGCGCTGCTCGCGCCGGGCGATGGCCTCCCAGTAGCGGGCGTCGAAGTCGGAGTCCTTCACGGAGTGCAGTTCGCCGCGCTTCACCGCGTGCACGAACGCGGCCAGCTCCTCCGCGTCGGTACGCGGCGAGGGCACGCCGGCGGCGGCCAGCCGCTGGGTGGCCTGGGCCACCTCGGCGAGCAGCAGGTTCACGCGAGTCCTCCGGTCTTCGTCACTGGGGTGCTTACGCGGCCGCGAGCTTCGCCGCCGAGTCCGCGTCGACGCACGCCTGGATGACCGCGTCGAGGTCGCCGTCCAGGACCTGGTCCAGGTTGTACGACTTGAAGCCGACACGGTGGTCGGAGATGCGGTTCTCCGGGAAGTTGTACGTACGGATCTTCTCGGAGCGGTCGACGGTCCGCACCTGGCTGCGCCGGGCGTCCGCGGCCTCCCGCTCCGCCTCCTCCTGAGCGGCGGCGAGCAGCCTGGAGCGCAGGATACGCATCGCCTGCTCCTTGTTCTGCAACTGGCTCTTCTCGTTCTGACAGGAGGCTACGACGCCGGTGGGCAGGTGCGTGATGCGTACGGCGGAGTCCGTGGTGTTGACGGACTGCCCGCCGGGGCCCGAGGAGCGGTAGACGTCGATGCGCAGGTCGTTCGGGTTGATCTCCACGTCGACCTCCTCGGCCTCGGGCGTCACCAGGACACCGGCGGCGGAGGTGTGGATACGGCCCTGCGACTCGGTGGCCGGCACGCGCTGCACGCGGTGCACGCCGCCCTCGTACTTCAGCCGCGCCCAGACGCCCTGGCCGGGCTCGGTGGCGCCGTTGCCGCCCTTGGTCTTCACGGCGACCTGGACGTCCTTGTAGCCGCCCAGCTCCGATTCCGTGGCGTCGATGATCTCGGTCTTCCAGCCGACGCGCTCCGCGTACCGCAGGTACATCCGCAGCAGGTCGCCGGCGAACAGGGCGGACTCGTCGCCGCCCGCGCCCGCCTTGATCTCCAGGATCACGTCCTTGTCGTCCGAGGGGTCGCGCGGGACGAGCAGCAGGCGCAGCTTCTCCGTCAGCTCCTCGCGCTGCTTCTCCAGCTCCTTGACCTCCGCCGCGAAGTCCGGGTCGTCGGCGGCGAACTCCTTCGCCGTCACGATGTCCTCGCCGGTCTGCTTCCAGGAGCGGTACGTCCCGACGATGGGGGTCAGCTCGGCGTAGCGCTTGTTCAGCTTGCGCGCGTTCGCCTGGTCGGCGAAGACCGCCGGGTCGGCGAGCTGCTTCTCCAGGTCGGCGTGTTCCGTGACCAGTTCCTCGACGGCCTCGAACATCTCGGTGCTCCTGCTTTCGCTTACGGATGTGAAGTGGGCGGCGACCAAAAACGCCGGTCCCGGGAGCACTCCCTCGCGGGGGCGCTGCCGTGGACCGGCGAAGAGGGGCTCGCTACTTCTTGGAGCCGGCGGCGGCCTTGCCGAAGCGGGCCTCGAAGCGGGCCACGCGGCCACCGGTGTCGAGGATCTTCTGCTTGCCCGTGTAGAACGGGTGGCACTCGGAGCACACGTCCGCGCGGATGGTGCCGGACTGGATCGTGCTGCGAGTCGTGAACGACGCGCCACAGGTGCAGCTGACCTGCGTCTCGACGTACTCGGGGTGGATGTCGCGCTTCAAGGGATTCTCCTAGATTTACGGGAGGGCACCGGGTCGCTTCCGCGGTCGCGGGGCGTGAACCGGGGCCGACGTACCAGTCTGCCAGGACTGGAGCCATACGCCCAAACCGGGGGGTGGGGGGTTGTATTCCCGGGGGGCGGGTGCGGGCTCGTCATGACTGGTCCCGCGCCTCTTCGAGATGAAAAGCAAGGCGCTTGCGCCTGCTTTTCAGGGGCGCGGGGAACTGCGCGAACGGCCACGACGCACCCGCACCCGGCCTTCACGACGCAGCCACCACCCCATTGGCCTCCCCCGTCGCCGTTCCCTCCGTGGCCGTCTTCGGGATCGGCTGGTCCGTCTTCAGGGCCGTCCAGACCTGGGCCGCCTTGGTCTCGGCGATGATCACCCGGTTCGGGTTCGCCGGGTCGTACTGGACGGGCATCGTGACCATCGTCATGTTGGACGAGCTGATGCCCTTCAAACCGTTGGCGAAGGACATCAGGGAGTTGACCGAGCCCAGGTCGGAGTCGGTCGTGACCGCCTTCGTGGCCGTGTTCGCGAGGTCGTACAGCTTGGTGGGGCTCGTGAAGAGGCCGATGGACCCGACCTGGTTGACGAGGGCCTTGATGAACGCCTGCTGGAGCTGGATGCGGCCGAGGTCGGAGCCGTCGCCGACGCCATGACGGGTGCGGACGAGACCGAGCGCCTGTTGCCCGTTGAGGGTGTGGGTGCCGGCCGCCAGGTCGAGGTGGCTGTCCTTGTCGCTGATCGCCTTGGTCGTCGTGACCCGCACACCACCGAGCTCGTCGATGAGCTTCTCGAACCCGGAGAAGTCGACTTCGAGGTAGTGGTCCATCCGCAGGTTCGTGATGGACTCGACGGTCTTGACGGCGCAGGCGGCCCCACCGGTGGTGTACGCGGAGTTGAACATCACCCCGTTCGCGGCATCGTGGGTGACACCGCGCGCGTCGGTGCAGGCGGGCCGGTCGACGAGGGTGTCCCGGGGTATGGAGACGACGCCGGCCTTCTTGTGCCCCTCGTAGACGTGGACGATCATCGCCGTGTCCGAGCGGGCGCTCCCGTCGTCGGTCCCCCCGCCGAGCTTCTTGTTGGACCCGGACCGCGAGTCGGACCCGAGGACGAGGATGTTCTCGGAGCCGTTGTCGACCTTGGCGGGCCGGTCCGTGCCGAGGGCCTGGTCGATGTCGACGCTCTTGATGTTGCCGTTGAGCTTGAAGTAGAGGTACCCCGCCCCGGTCCCGCCGAGGACGAGGATCCCCCCGGCGACCCACGCCGCGACCATCAGCCCCCGCCGCCTCCTGGGCTTGCGGTGGCTGTTCCCCGGTATGTCAGGCGTGCTCTCGGCGGACATGGCTCCTCGGCTCTCTTCTGCCTCGTCTCATCATCACTCCGCCAGATCAGACGGGGAAACTCCGGACAGGGTTGCACAAGTCGCCAGAGCCGATCAAAAACACAGGAAAAAGACAGAAAAACGGTCACCCCCCGTGCATGAGGGGTGACCGTTCTCAGAGACCGCCTACAGACGTCAGTCGCTGCCGTTGCCCGGCGTCGTCTTCTGGATCTGCATCAGGAACTCGGCGTTCGACTTCGTCTGCTTCATCTTGTCGAGGAGCAGCTCGATCGCCTGCTGCTGGTCGAGCGCGTGCAGCACCCGGCGCAGCTTCCAGACGACCGCCAGCTCCTCGTTGCCGAGCAGGATCTCTTCCTTGCGGGTACCGGACGCGTCGACGTCGACGGCCGGGAAGATCCGCTTGTCGGCGAGCTTCCGGTCGAGCTTGAGCTCCATGTTGCCGGTGCCCTTGAACTCCTCGAAGATCACCTCGTCCATGCGGGACCCGGTGTCGACGAGCGCGGTCGCGAGGATGGTCAGCGAGCCGCCGTCCTCGATGTTGCGCGCGGCACCGAAGAAGCGCTTCGGCGGGTAGAGGGCCGTCGAGTCGACACCACCGGACAGGATGCGGCCGGAGGCGGGCGCGGCGAGGTTGTACGCACGGCCCAGACGCGTGATCGAGTCGAGCAGGACGACGACGTCGTGGCCCAGCTCCACCAGCCGCTTGGCGCGCTCGATGGCGAGCTCGGCGACCGTGGTGTGGTCCTCGGCGGGACGGTCGAAGGTCGAGGAGATGACCTCGCCCTTCACCGACCGCTGCATGTCGGTGACCTCTTCCGGACGCTCGTCGACGAGGACGACCATCAGGTGGCACTCGGGGTTGTTGTGCGTGATCGCGTTGGCGATGGCCTGCATGATCATGGTCTTGCCGGTCTTCGGCGGGGCCACGATCAGACCGCGCTGGCCCTTGCCGATCGGCGACACGAGGTCGATGATCCGCGTGGTCAGCACACCCGGGTCGGTCTCCAGACGGAGCCGGTCCTGCGGGTACAGCGGCGTCAGCTTGTTGAACTCCGGGCGGCCACGGCCGTGTTCGGGCGCCATGCCGTTGGTGGAGTCGAGCCGCACGAGCGCGTTGAACTTCTCGCGCCGCTCGCCGTCCTTGGGCTGGCGGACCGCGCCCGTGACGTGGTCACCCTTGCGCAGGCCGTTCTTGCGGACCTGGGCGAGGGAGACGTACACGTCGTTGGGGCCCGGCAGGTAGCCCGACGTACGGATGAAGGCGTAGTTGTCGAGGATGTCGAGGATGCCCGCGACGGGGATCAGGACGTCGTCGTCGGCGAGCTGCGGCTCGGCGGCGCCGAGTTCGTCACGGCCACGGCGGCCGCGGCGGTCGCGGTAGCGGCCCCGGCGGCCGCGGCGGCCGTCGCCGAACTCGTCGTCCTCGTCGAGGCGCGGGCCGTTGTCGCGCTGCTGGCGGTCCTGACGGCCACCCTGCTCCTGACGGTCCTGGCGCTCCTGACGGTCCTGGCGCGGCTGGCGCTCCTGACGGCCCTGGCCCTGCTGGTCGTCGCTGCGGCCCCGGCGCTCGCCCCGCTCACTGCGGTCACCGCGTTCGCGGCCACGCTCGCGGCGGCCCTGGCGGCGGCCCTCGCCGTCACCGGCGTCGGCCTGCGGCTGCGCGGCGACGGGCGCCTCGGCCTTGGGCTCGGTCTTCACCTCGGCGACGGCCGTCTCGACGGCGGCGGCCACGGGGGCACCGGCCTCGGCGGTGGCGCGGCGGCGGCCACGACGCTCGACGGGCGCGTCACCGGCCGGCTGGCCGGGGATGTCGATCTGCTGCTGGGCCTGCTCGGCGGCGGGCGCCTCGGCCTTGGCGGCGGGCGCCTCCTCGGCCGTACGGGCGCGGGAGGTGGCGCGGCGCTTGGGCTTCTCGGCGGGCGCCTCGGCCTGCGCGGCGGCGGCGCCGCCCCCGGCCTGCGCCTCCTTGATGACGTCGATCAGCTGGCTCTTGCGCATCCGCGCGGTGCCCTTGATCCCGAGGCCGGATGCGACCTGCTGAAGCTCTGCCAGCACCATGCCCTCAAGGCCGGTACCGCGGCGCCGCCGGGAGCCGGCACCGGCGGCAGGCGCGGAGGCGTCCGTGGCGGGCGCGGCAGCTGTCTCCTCGACACGTGCGCCCATCAGATCGGTGGTGTCGCTCACGAAGGGTCCTTCCCTGGAGCGGACGTCGGCCTGTCTGGCTCGGCGACCGGTTGTGCTGTCCGGCTCCTGTCCCTGTGTGTGGACGGAGGCCGGGGCGGTAATCCGCCGGAGCGGCGGATGAGGTTTCTGGTGATGGCGCTCCCCCGACAGATCAGGGGTCGCACCTGTTCCGGAGCGTGCCCTGCGGGCCACTCAGCGTCGGTATACAGCGCACTGCCCAGGTGCGTCGTACGGAACGCAATGCGGCTTGGGGAGCTCCCGGAAGAATGTCTGTCCCGGACGGGGACGTGAAGCACCTCGCCATGGTGGGGTCGGGTGCAGACTTGAGGTTAACACTACCGGATCCAACAAACATTCCCCCTCTCGAAATCCGGCGACGATTCACGCGATGCCTTATGCGTGGAGGTCGCCGGCGGGTGCGAGCGGCAATACGCTCGCCCCCTGAAGGTCCAGGCCCAGCCGGTTGGCGGCCCAGTCCGCACCCGCCGACGCCTCGACCTTGTCGGCCGATTCCGCGTCGGCCAGCGCCATCACGGTGGGTCCCGCGCCGGAGATCACCGCGGGGATCCCGTCGGCGCGCAGCCGCTCGACGAGCGCCGCGCTCTGCGGCATCGCGGGGGCGCGGTACTCCTGGTGGAGCCGGTCCTCGGTGGCGGGCAGCAGCAGTTCGGGACGCCGGGTCAGGGCCTCGACGAGCAGCGCGGCACGGCCCGCGTTGGCGGCGGCGTCGACGTGCGGGACGGTGCGCGGGAGCAGTCCGCGCGCGGTCTCGGTGAGGACCGGTTTCCCGGGCACGAAAACCACCGGAACGATGGAATCGGCGGGCTCGGTACGGATCGCGCGGGCGGCGCCGCCGTCCATCCAGGAAATGGTGAATCCGCCGAACAGACAGGCCGCGACGTTGTCGGGGTGGCCCTCGATCTCGGTGGCGAGTTCGAGGAGCGCGGCGCTGTCGAGCCGGGATTCGCCGCCTATGGTGACGGCGCGCGCGGCGACGATGCCGGCGCAGATCGCGGCGGACGAGGAGCCGAGGCCGCGGCCGTGCGGGATGCGGTTGGCGCAGACGATCTCCAGGCCGCGCGGCTGTCCGCCGAGGGCGTCGAAGGCGGTGCGCATGGACCGGACGAGGAGGTGGCTCTCGTCGCGCGGGAGGGTCTCGCTGCCCTCTCCGGCGATGTCGATGTGCAGCCCGGAGTCGGCGACCCGGACGACGACGTCGTCGTAGAGCCCCAGCGCGAGGCCGAGGGCGTCGAAGCCGGGCCCGAGGTTGGCGCTGGTGGCGGGGACGCGCACCCGGACGGCGGCGGCGCGGAAGGCTGGACCGGCCATCGCTCGATGAACTCCTTGAGCTGCGGAACTGTCGATTGTCATGCGGCGTCGACGTTCGGTGACTGACGTGCGGTGAGACCCCCCGGGGCTGCGGCGACGGCGCGGCAGCCCGGCATCCGCGGTGCATATGCAGCGGGCGGGTTCGCTACAGCCTATCGAAGGAAGGTTCTGTGGCGACATAGGGCGCACAGGAGGCGCACGATGCGTGTCGTAAGCCCCCTGTGCACCCCTGGCGGGGAAACCCCTAGACGAGACCGAGGTTCTGGGCCGCGGCCGCCGCGTCGACGGGGACGGTGAGCGGCTGCGGGGCGCCCGCGACCGCCCAGTCGGGGTCCTTGAGGCCGTTGCCGGTGACCGTGCAGACGATGCGCTGGCCGGGGTCGACCTTGCCCTGCTCGGCGGCCTTCAGCAGGCCGGCGACCGACGCGGCCGAGGCGGGCTCGACGAAGACGCCCTCCTGGGCGGCCAACAGCCGGTAGGCGCGCAGGATCTCACGGTCCGTCACCTCGTCGATGAGCCCGCCGGACTCGTCGCGGGCGGCGAGCGCGTAGTCCCAGGAGGCCGGGTTGCCGATGCGGATCGCCGTCGCGATCGTGGACGGGTCCTTGACGACCTCGCCGCGCACGATCGGCGCGGAGCCGGACGCCTGGAACCCCCACATGCGGGGCGTCCTCGCGGCGACGCCGTCGGCGGCGTACTCCTTGTAGCCCTTCCAGTACGCGGTGATGTTGCCCGCGTTGCCGACCGGCAGGACGTGGATGTCGGGGGCGTCGCCGAGCATGTCGACGATCTCGAAGGCGGCGGTCTTCTGGCCCTCGATGCGTACCGGGTTCACCGAATTGACCAGCGCGACGGGGTAGTTGTCGCTCAGGTCGCGGGCGAGGGTGAGGCAGTCGTCGAAGTTGCCGTCGACCTGGAGGATCTTCGCGCCGTGCACGAGGGCCTGGCCCATCTTGCCGAGCGCGATCTTGCCGCGCGGCACGAGGACGGCGGAGACCATGCCCGCGCGGACGCCGTACGCGGCGGCGGAGGCGGACGTGTTGCCGGTGGAGGCGCAGATGACGGCCTGCGCGCCCTCCTCCTTGGCCTTCGAGATGGCCATGGTCATGCCGCGGTCCTTGAAGGACCCCGTCGGGTTCGCGCCCTCGACCTTGAGGTGGACCTCGCAGCCGGTGCGCTCGGAGAGCACCTGCGCGGGCACGAGCGGCGTGCCGCCCTCGCGGAGCGTCACGACCGGCGTGCTGGCGGAGACGGGCAGCCGGTCCCGGTACTCCTCGATGATTCCGCGCCACTGGTGGGTCATTGCTGGTTACTCTCCTTCAACCCGCATGATGCTGGCGACACCGCGGACAGTGTCGAGCTTGCGCAGCGCCTCGACGGTCCCGCTGAGGGCGGCGTCGGAAGCGCGGTGGGTGACGACGACGAGAGACGCCTCGCCGTCCTTGCCCTGCTGACGAACGGTATCGATCGACACCCCGTGCTCGGCGAACACGGTCGCGACCTGGGCGAGAACACCCGGTTTGTCCGCGACGTCGAGGCTGATGTGGTACCGCGTCACGACATCGCCCATGGGCGACACCGGCAGGGCCGCGTACGCCGACTCGCCGGGCCCCGTCGCCCCGCTGAGCCGGTTGCGGCACACGGCGACGAGGTCGCCGAGCACGGCCGAGGCGGTGGGCGCCCCGCCCGCGCCGGGGCCGTAGAACATGAGCTGGCCGGCCGCGTCGGACTCGACGAAGACGGCGTTGTAGGCGCCGCGCACGGAGGCGAGCGGGTGGGTGAGCGGGATCATCGCGGGGTGGACGCGCGCGGTGACCGAACCGCCGTCGGCGGCGCGCTCGCAGATCGCCAGCAGCTTGATCGTGCAGTTCATGTTCTTCGCCGAGGCGAAGTCCGCGGCCGTCACCTCGGACATGCCCTCGCGGTAGACGTCGTCGAGGCGCACGCGGGTGTGGAAGGCGATCCCGGCGAGGATCGCGGCCTTGGCGGCGGCGTCGAAGCCCTCGACGTCGGCGGTCGGGTCGGCCTCCGCGTACCCGAGGGCGGTGGCCTCGTCGAGCGCTTCCTGGTAGCCGGCGCCGGTCGAGTCCATCTTGTCGAGGATGAAGTTCGTCGTGCCGTTGACGATGCCGAGCACGCGGTTGACCTTGTCGCCGGCCAGCGACTCGCGCAGCGGGCGGATCAGGGGGATCGCGCCGGCGACGGCCGCCTCGTAGTACAGGTCCCGGCCGTGCTCCTGCGCCGCCGCGTGCAGCGCCGCGCCGTCCTGCGCGAGGAGCGCCTTGTTCGCCGAGACGACCGAGGCGCCGTGCTCGAAGGCGGTCGTGATGAGGGTGCGGGCCGGTTCGATGCCGCCGATGACCTCGACGACGACGTCGATGTCCCCGCGCTTGACCAGCGCGGTCGCGTCCGTCGTGACGAGGGCCGGGTCGATGCCGTCACGGACCTTGGACGGGCGGCGTACGGCCACACCCGCGAGTTCCACGGGGGCGCCGATCCTCGCGGCGAGGTCCTCGGCGTGCGTCGTCATGATGCGGGCCACCTCTGAGCCGACGACTCCACAGCCCAGCAGCGCCACCTTCAGCGGACGCGTACGCATCATGCGACCTCGTTTCCTCATACGGTCTACGGTTCGACCAGTCTCACCCACCGGACCGCGGTTTCTGCCCCGGGTCCGGATCGTGAGACGTCGATTTCATTTCCATCAGCCCTGCTGACAGGAGATTCTTCCGTGGCGGTCCGTGGATGTCACCCCACGTCGAGCCTGAGCAGATCCTCCTCGGTCTCCCGCCGCACGATCACCCGCGCCTCGCCGTCTCTGACCGCCACCACCGGGGGCCTCGGCACGTGGTTGTAGTTGCTCGCCATCGACCGGCAGTACGCGCCCGTCGCCGGTACGGCGAGCAGGTCGCCCGGCGCCAGGTCGGCCGGCAGGAACGCGTCCTTCACGACGATGTCCCCGCTCTCGCAGTGCTTGCCGACGACGCGCGACAGCATCGGCTCGGCGTCGCTGGTGCGCGAGACGAGGGCGACGCTGTACTCGGCGTCGTACAGCGCGGTGCGGATGTTGTCCGACATGCCGCCGTCGACGGAGACGTACGTCCGCAGGCCGTCCAGGGGCTTGAGCGTGCCGACCTCGTACAGCGTGAACGCCGTCGGGCCGACGATCGCGCGGCCCGGCTCGACCGAGATGCGCGGGGTGGCGAGGGCCGCCGCCTCGCACTCGCGGGTGACGATCTCGTTCAGCGCCTTCGCGATCTCGTGCGGCTCGCGGGGGTCGTCGGCGCTGGTGTACGCGATGCCGAGGCCGCCGCCGAGGTCGATCTCCGGGAGCTCGACGCCGTGCTCGTCGCGGATCTCCTTCAGCAGGCCGACGACCCGTCGCGCCGCGACCTCGAAGCCCGACATGTCGAAGATCTGCGAGCCGATGTGGCTGTGCACACCGATCAGCTCCAGGCCGTCGAGCTGGAGCGCGCGCCGTACGGCCTCCGCGGCCTGGCCGCCGGCCAGGGGGATGCCGAACTTCTGGTCCTCGTGGGCCGTCGCGATGAACTCGTGCGTGTGTGCCTCGACGCCGACCGTGATCCTGATCTGCACCTTCTGGCGCTTGCCGAGGTCGCGGGCGATGTGCGCGACGCGGACGATCTCCTGGAAGGAGTCGAGCACGATCCGGCCCACCCCGGCCTCGATCGCCCGGCGGATCTCCTGTACGGACTTGTTGTTGCCGTGCAGCGCGATGCGCTCCGCGGGCATCCCCGCGGACAGGGCCGTCGCGAGTTCGCCGCCCGAGCAGACGTCCAGGTTCAGGCCCTCCTCGTGCAGCCAGCGCACGACCGCCCTCGACAGGAACGCCTTGCCCGCGTAGAAGACGTCCGCGTCGGGGCCGAACGCCGTGCGCCAGGCCCTCGCCCGCGCGCGGAAGTCCGTCTCGTCCAGGACGTAGACGGGGGTGCCGAACTCCTCGGCGATACGCGTCGCGGGGATGCCGCCGACGGTCAGCTCACCGTGCTCGTCCCGGCCGACGGTCTGCGCCCAGACCTTCTTGTCCAGCGTGTTCAGGTCGGCGGGCGGGGCGCTGTAGTGCCCCTCCGGCAGCACATCGGCGTGACGGGGCCCGGCGGGGTGTGCGGAACGGCTCATCTTCGTTCAGGGCGCTTTCTATCGGTGCGTTCTACAGATGCTCTGGAGCGTCGATGCCGAGCAGGGACAGGCCACCGGCCAGCACCGCCCCGGCGGCTTCGGCGAGCGCGAGCCGGGTGCGGTGGGCGGCCTCGGGTTTCTCCTCGCCCTTCGGGAGGACGCCGGGGAGGAGGGGGAGGAGGGTGTCCGCGATCGCCACGAGGTGGTGGGTGAGGCGGTGGGGGGTGTGGTGGGTGGCTGTGGTGGTGAGGACGCGGGGGTGGTCGGCGAGGAGGAGGTGGAGGGGGGGGAGGGGGGAGGTGCGGGCGGGAGTGCCGCAGGTGTGCGCGATGTGCGCCTGCACGCCGGGTTCCGGTGCGGTCGGCGGTGCGGGCGGCTCCTGCGACGTGAAGCCCAGCGCCGCCGCGTTGCGGGTCAGGGCGCGGGTGCGGGCGTACGCGTAACGGACCCGGAAGAGGGGGTTCGTCTCGCGTTGGACCAGGTGGGAGGGGGTGAGGTGGGGGTGGTCGTGCGGTGCCGGGTGGAGGAGGGCCCAGCGGGTGGCGTCCTTGCCGAGGGGGAGGTGGGGGGGTGTTGCGGGGACGGGGGTGATGCGTACGAGGTGGGGGGCGCCGGGTGTCTCCGCGGGGCCGGGTGCCTCTGGGGGGCCGGGTGCCTCCGCAGTGCCGGGTGCCTCTGGGGGGCCGTACGCGTCGATCTCGATGTCCAGGGGCGAGGTCCACTCCGGGGTGGGGCGGGTGTCGCAGGACGTGTGGACCGGGGTGCCCTGGGAGCGGAGGACTCGGGCGAGCGTGTCCATCGTGACCAGCGCGCGGAGTTCGTTCGGGGCGTGGAGGTGCGTGCGGGGGGTGGTGGGGGTGTCCGTGTGGCCGTACCGGGGGCCCCTGGTCAGGATCTCCGTGATCAGGGTCCGGGGGGGTTCCTGGAGGGTGATGTTCAGGAAGCCGGGGGGTGTGACCACTACCTCCCCGATGCCCTCCGCCGCCGACAGGTGCGTACGGAGGATCTCCGCGACCTTCAGCGGGGGGTGGCCGGCCGGGCGGGCCAGCTTCAGGGCGATCGGCGTCGCGTAGTCGCCGCGGCCGCCGGGGCCCGGGGGTGTCACGGATGCCCGGGCGGGGACCTCGACCCGCAGCTCACCGGCGTCGACTGCGTGCCGGACGGCACGCAGGACGGTGTGGGAGAGCTCTGTGGGGGTCACGGGGCAAGCGTAGGGGAGGAGGGGGGTGGGGAGGCGAGTCGGTTTGGCCAGGTTCCGGGATGTGGACAGGGGTGGGGGGTTGGGGGGGTGGGGTTTTCGGTGCCGGGGTCGTTCAGGGGGTGCGTGGGTGGTTTCCGTGGGGGTGGGGTGGTTCGGGGGCGCTCTGCCTTCTTCGCCGGGTGCGTTCCGGAGGTGGGGGTCAGCTTCCGCTTTGTGCGGGGCGTTTTTCGTCGCCGTGGTGGGGGGTGGCGGGCTCGCTCGGATCGTCGGGGGTGGGTGGGGCGGTGAGGGGGGTCTGTGGGGTGTTGGGGGTGGGTGGGGTAGCTGGGGTGGAGGGGGTGCCGGGAGGGGGCGGGGTGGAGGGGGTGCCGGGAAGGGACGGGGTGGAGGGGGTGCCGGGAGGGGACGGGGTGCCGGGGGCCGTCCCGTTGCCGGGGGTGCCGTAGTCGTCCGGTTCGCCGGGGTCGGTCGGTGGGCGGGGCCCGGTCAGCTCGGCGGGGGCGCCGGGAGCGCCGGGGGCGCTGGGGCCGCTGGGGCCGCTGGGGCCGCTGGGGACAGGGGGTGCCCCGGAGTCGTCGTACTCCCTCCCCTGTCCCTGCCGGACGAGTTTGCGTACGACGTCGACGAGCGCGGCGGGCTCGAACGGCTTCGGCAGGAACACGTCGACCCCGGCGTCGAGGCCGGCGTCGACCTCGTCCGGAGTGCACGCGCTGACGATCGCCAGCGGGAGATCACGGGTACGGGGGTCCGCGCGGAGCTGTGCGGCGGTGCGCAGGCCGTCCAGTCGGGGCATGACGACGTCGAGGGTGACGGCGTCCGGCCGTACCTCGTGCACGACTTCCAGACACTCGGCACCGTCGCACGCGGTCACGACCTCGAAACCCTCCAGTTCGAGATTGACCCTGATCAGCTGCCGGATGACCTTGTTGTCGTCCACAACAAGCACCCGCCCCGACGCGCCTGGCACCCCTTGAGAGTAGGTCCGCACCGGCCACCGCGTCCGGCTTTTCCCCACTTCCGCCCCCTACGTGCGGCCCCCGCCCCAAACCCGTTCGGGATCACCCCACCCGAGCTGGTAGTGTTCTGTCCGTCGCCGCGAGCAACACCTCGCCGATGAAGCCCCCGTAGCTCAGGGGATAGAGCAACGGCCTCCGGAGCCGTGTGCGCAGGTTCGAATCCTGCCGGGGGCACCTTGTATGAGGTGCCTGATGAAGACCCCGTCACCAGCGGAGACGCTGAGGCCGGGGTCTTCGTGTATGTGTAGCGGCCCAGGGGTGGGGTCTGTGGGCTGGTGGGTACTGGCCTGGGCCGGGTCCGGGATTTTTGAGGGGTCGTCAGCCGGCGTCCGGCCACTGCTCGGTGGGGGGAGGCGGCTCCGGTTCGTTTCGTTCCGTCTGGCGTGCGTTCTCCCCTCTTAGGGCGGTCAGCCATGGCCATAGGTCCGGCAGCGACTGTGCCGGGCAGGCCAGGCGATGTTCGATGCGGCAGCGCTGGGACGGGTCCGGTGGGCAGACCCCGTAGACCGTCACCCGCCCGTCGGACAGCTCGATCCACCGGTGCTCCGCCGGGACCGTGTGGGCAAGTGGAGCCATGTCCGGTTCCAGCATCACCCAGTCGTATTCGAGCGTCGGCACCCGATCCTGCGGCAAACCGCAGTACGGGCAACGCGACCGCGCGCTGCCGAACCGACTCGGCGTCTTCTCGAAAGCCCCCATAGAGCGAGGGTCGACATGTCGACGGCCTCTGCGTAGGGCACGAACCGGACGGGACGCATGGGGTGGTCGAGCGCTGATGGATCGCGAGGCGACGCGGCAGGTGCATCCGGCAACCACTGGCCGGGGAGGCACGGCCGAGACACGGCAAGGCTGGTGGTACCGGATCGGGAACGGATCGGAATCGGGGGTTTCTAGGGTGCGGGGGAATCGTTCGGGCTGAGAGGGAGGGTGAAGTGACCGAGATTGTGCTTATGTCGGGGAGTGTTCGGGGTGGGTCGTACAACTCGGCTGTGGTGGCGACGGTGCGGCGGATGGTGGTGGAGCGGTTTGGCGGGGTAGGGGTCGTGGTGGTGCGGCCGGGAGAACTGCCGTTCTATGACGAGGACTTGGATGCTGTGGACGGGTCCGAGGCGGTGGTGCGGATGCGGGAGCAAGTAGCGGCCGCGGATGTGGTGTTGATGAGTACGCCGTCCTACAACGGGGCCGCTTCCGGGGTGTTGAAGAACGCTGTGGACTGGTTGTCGCGGCCTTATGGGGAGAGCTGCCTCGACGAGCGGGTCGTGGCGGTCGTCAGTGCTTCGCCGGGACCTCGGGGGGCCGTCGACGCCCAGGCGGGGCTGGTCGAGGTGCTCGGGCATGCGGGGGCGCTCGTCGTGGAGCATCCGCCGGTGGCCGTCGCCCATGCCGAAGAACTGCTCACCGTCGAGGGGGAGTTCGAGGACCCCGGGGTGCTGGCCGAGCTGGAGAGCCTGGTGCGGGCCGCGTTGGAGGCGGCCGGGCACGGTGCGGCTCCGCTCGCGGTCTGACGTACCTCATCGCTCGATCCCCTCACCGGTCTGCGGCCGGGCACGGACGGCAAGTCGGCGTCCGGGCCCGGCTTTTGCCGTCGTTGTGCGTCCCCCTTCCCTTCCTGAGAGTCGTCGTCATGAGTGAACCGTCCCGGCAGCCCCGGATCCTGCTCGTCGGACCGTCCGTGAAGGTCGTGCGGGCGGCCGACGCGGCGGGGTTCCGGGTGTGGTCGTTGTGCGATGCGGGGGGTTGCCCTTCGGGTGGGCAACTCGGGGATCTCTCCGAGCGGTTGATGGTCGTCGACTTCCGGGACGAGGGCGCGTTGGCGGAGGCGGTCGGGGTGGCCGAGGGGGCCGGGTTGTGCGTCAACCCGGCTGCTGCGGTGCGGTTGTTGGGGGACGTGGAGGCGGTGCGGGGGGTGGCCGGCGTCAACGGGCTTGCCCGGGCGGAGGGTTCGGGGGGCGGGGAGCGGTTCCGGGTCGACACGTTGAGTGTGCACGGGATGCATCACGTGGTCGGGATCAGTGTCGAGACGCCGTACGGGCCGATGTTCCCGGCGCCGGTCGGTGGGGGTGTCGCGGCGACGTTGCGGTCCGCGGTGGTCTCGTTGCTCGATCTCGCCGGGTATCGGTACGGGCCGGCGCACACGTTCGTCGTTCTCTCGCCGCGGGGGCCGGTCACGGTCGGGTGCCGGACCGTCGTCGCGGAGGAGGTGGTGGCGGAGCTGGTGCGGGTGGCGGCGGGGCGGGATGTGGTGCGGGACGCGTTCGAGGTGCTGGCCGGGCGGGACGTGGGGCCGGTGCGGGCGGGGCGGTTCGCGGTGGCGGTCGCGGTGTCCGGGTGGAGACGGATGGTGCTGGGGGCGGAGTCGGTGGGCGAGGTGCTCGAACTCGCGGGGACCGTGCGGGAGTTGGCGGGCTGATCGGGGTGGGGTGAGGCCGGGGCGGCTCCGCGGGTGGGCGGGGGCCGCCTCGTTGTCGTACCGGGGATCCTCGTACGGCGGGCTGTCATACCCGGGGCTGTCATACCGGGGGCTGTCGTACCCAGGTCGTAGCCCTCAGGTCGTCGTACCCGTACGGGAGGGCTACGCCCGTTCGCAGGTATCCGGCGTCACCCCGGCGGGGAACGCATCGGGACCCGTTCGGGAAGGGCGGGCGGCATCTTTTGGGTGTCGCCGGGTGACGGCGGTGAGAACGAGTGGTGGGAGGAGGTACTGCCATGATCCGCAAGCCGGTTCGCCGGGGCGTCAGCTCCCGCAAGTCCGCGGCCTGAGTGCCGTTCCTCGTCTCTTCGAGGTCAGGGAAGGAGGTACTGCCATGATCCGCAAGCCGGTTCGCCGTGGTGTGAGCTCCCGCAAGTCCGCGGCCTGAGCGTCGTTCCTCGTCCCTTCGACATCCGAGAAGGAGGTACTGCCATGATCCGCAAGCCCGTTCGCCGGGGCGTCAGCTCCCGCAAGGCCGTCGCCGCGTAAGGCGAGGCCCCTTCTCCGTGGCGGGCACGGCGCTTCGCGCGGTGCCCGCCACCGGTGTATCCGAGTCCGGCTCGGTGCCGTGTCCAACTCGGCGCCGGGCGTGGGCCGTTGACGTACGGCGCCGACGGCACGCAGCACCCCGAGAAGTCTCAGCACCCCGAGAACCTCCCAGAAACAGCCTGAAGGAGCCTGAAATGGAGTTGACCGACCGCGTCGTACGGATCGTGCACGTACCGGGAGCCGGGCTGCTGGCCGCCGATGTCACGGGCCGTATCCACCTGTTGGACGACGATCTGCGCATCCTGCGTTCCTCGCCGGCGCCGACGGGCAGTGTCGTGGCGGGCCACGCGCCCGTGTACACGGTGACCGCCGCCGACGGCTGGGTGGTGGGCCGGGACAAGCGGGGGACCTTGCTGCGGTGGCGACTTGACACGTTGGAGCTCACCGACGTGCTCGATGCCGACCGGACCGCCAATCGTGGGGAGTTGCTGGACGGCGAGGAGCCGTCGCCGGTGATGAGCCGGGGCATCACCGTGCACAAGGGCAAGGTGTACATGAACAACGGGTACCGGCAGATGGCGGTGCTGGACCTGGAGACGTTCGCGGTCGAGCGCATCGAGCCGAACTTCGCGGGCCATGTGCCGCTGGAGTGGTTCTGCCAGGACCACCCGAGCGTCGACGCCGCCTCCGACAAGGCCGGGCGCGTGTTCCTCGGCGACCTGGAGACCCTGGACTTCCCGACCGTCGTCCAGGCGGACGGCGGGAACATCCACCGCATCCTGTACGACCCGCTGCACGACCGCTTCTGGGCGACGCAGGACGACGGCGTCGACGAGAACGACAACATCGCGAACGGCGTGCTGACGCTGGACGCGCAGGGCAACGTCACCGGTCAACTCCTGCTGGCCCGCGACGATGTGGAGTTCCTGGCGTTCTCGCCGGACCACCGCACGGTGTACGTCGGCGGCTTCGACGGCGTCCTGCACCTGCTGGACAACAGCACGCCGGAGCTGAAGGTCGGCTCGACGGTCACCGGATTCGCGCACCAGCTCACGGACTTCGCGGTGCACGACGACGGCTCGATCTACACGCTGACCCAGGACGGCGACCTGCGCCGCCTCACTGCGGACGGCACGACGACGCTGGCCCGCGCGCCCTTCCGCCGCCAGTGCGTGTGGGACATCCAACCGGCCCTGGACTCGGACGAGTTGTACGCCGCGACGGACGACGGGGTCGCCGTGCTGTCGGTCCTCGCCGACAACCTGGGCGAGCCCTACCTCGCGACCCGCGCGCACCACGTGCACGGCATGGGCTTCACCCGCCGCGTCGTCCCGCTCCCCGGCGGGTACGCCGGCGTCACCCGCGACCAGTGGGTGTTCCGCAACGACCAGGACGGCACCCAGCTCTGGCGCCACCGGGTCGCCGCGCTCGCGCACACCGTGTCGGGCTCGCCGGACCACACCCGCCTGCTGGCCTGCCACAACGACGGGGTCGACGAACTCGACGCGAACACCGGCGACTTGATCGCCCGCATCGACATCGGCCGGGCCTCCGCGTGGGCGGGCTGCTATCTGCCGACCGGCGAGCGGGTGATCGCCTCCAGCACCGGCCTCGTGTCGGTGTACGCGGCCGAAGGGGACGCGGTGCTGCGGGAGTTCGCCACCGAGGAGTACCCCAAGCGGATGTGGGCCGAGGACGCCGACCACCTGATCATCACCGGCGAGAACGGCGTGAAGCGCCTCTCGCTGCTGACGGGTGAAGTGACGCACCGCTGGACGGAGTTGCTGGACAACACCGTCGAGAACGGCGCGTTCCAGGGCGACATGGTGTACGCGGTGTCGTACGGCGCCCAACTCTCCGTGTACGACCGGGAGTCGACGGAGATCGTGGCCCTGGTGGAGGACCTGCCGGACTTCGCGAAGGCGCTCGCGGCGGTGCCGTTCGGGGACGACGGACAGCAGGTGCTGCTGGCCGGCGGCCGCGGCGGCTGGATCCGGGTCTTCCTGACGGCCACCGAGGACCGCAAGGCCCCGCTGACCCGCGTACGCGACCTGATCGTGCCCCGGCAGAAGACGATGCCGTGAGCGAACCGCACCCACAGGAGGCGAGGCCGTGAGCAAGAGCGATGCGGGAAGGGGTGAGGACGTGACCAGGACCGGCGGACCCGTGAACGCCTCCGACCCCGAACTCCCCCAGGCACCGGGCCCGTTGCCCGCTCCCGATCTCGACGAGGCGAAGCCCTCCCCCTGGCGGGACCGGCGGTTCCAGATCTTCGCGACCGGAAACGTCGTCAACAACATCGGCGAGGCCGTCTACACCGTCGCCCTTCCCCTGTTCGTGTACGAGCGCACCGGCTCCCTCGCGATCATGTCGCTGCTGGCGGTGCTGACGCCGGCGACGCTGCTGCTCGCGCCGGTGCTCGGTGCGGTCGTGGACCGTTACGGGGCACGGGTGTTGGTGGTGCCGGGCCTGCTCGTGCAGGCCGCCGCGGCAATCGCCCTGAATCTGACGGGACTTGCCGAACACGCCCCCGTCTGGCCGCTGTTCGTGTTCGGGGCGCTGGTGCAGATCGGCGGCGCCGGGTACCGGATGGGCTGGATGACCGGCGTCGCGCACATGTTCCCGGAGAATCCGGTGCGTTCACGGGCCAGCCTCGGCAGCCTGTACACGGTGACCAACGTGGTGGGTCCGCTGCTGGTCAGCGCCGCGCTGCTGGTCGTCGGGTACAAGGGGCTGCTCTGGTTCAACGTCCTGACGTTCCTCGCGCCGATCGTGGTGTGGCTGATCGGCGTGCACCCGCCCCGGGTGAGTCCCGCCAAGGAGCAACACGGCCTCGTCAAGGGCCTGTTGGACGGCGTGCAGGTCATGCGGCGGGCGCCCGTCCTGCTGCACGCGATCCTCGTCTTCGTCCCCATGCTGCTGGTCGGCACCACCGGCACCATGACGCTGTCGCTGTTCCGGCTCCAGCACGACTGGGACCTGTCGCCGCGCGCGGTGGGCCTGGTGCTGGTCGGGGTGCGGATCGCCGGGGTGCTCGGGACGATCCTCGTGTCCGAGCGCAAGACGTTCCCGTTCCGGGCGATCACGCTGGTCGGCACGGTCGGCATGGGCGCGGCGCTGCTGCTGATGGCGTCCGGGTCGGTGCACGTGTTCGTCGCGGCGATGGTCGTGATGTTCGGTTTCCAGGCAGCGTTGAGCGTGGCGAGCGACCTGATGGTGTTCAAGTTCGTGCCGGCGGACGCGCTGGGCCGGGTCGGCGGGATCGTCGACCTGGTCCTGGGGCTGCCGATCCTCGCGGGCCCGCTCGTGGTGCCTGCGCTGGCTCAACTCCTCGGCTCCTCCGCCGTGTTCCTCTCCTTCGGCGTCGTACAGCTCGCCGGTCTGCTCTGGCTGTGGCGGACCTGGCGGCAGTGGGCGCCTTCCCCGCACACCTCGTCCCGAGAGGAGGCCGTCCCGGCATGAGCGACGGCAACAACAAGGGCTCCGGCGACAGTTCCGCCACCGACATCTCGCCGGGCGTCCGTGCCCGGGTCCCCGTCACCCTCAACAGGGCAGGCACGACTGCCGAGTTGGTGACCTTCACCGAACTCGCCGACCACCAGGAGCACGTGGCCGTGGTCGTCCCGGCGCCGCGCCGTACGGTCCCTCTGGTCCGGCTGCACAGCGAGTGCCTGACCGGCGACGTCTTCGGCTCGGCGCGCTGCGACTGCGGCCCGCAGCTGGAGGAGTCGCTCCACCTCGTCGCCCGGGACGGCGGAGCGGTGCTGTACCTGCGCCAGGAGGGGCGCGGGATCGGCCTGTACAACAAGCTGGACGCGTACGTCCTCCAGGACCGCGGCAGCGACACCTTCGAGGCGAACCGGCTGCTCGGCCGGGGCGAGGACGAGCGCGACTACACGGCGGCGGCCGAGATGCTGCGCGCCCTGGGCCTGACGCGGATCCGGCTGCTCTCCAACAACCCCGACAAGGCCGAGCAGTTGACGGCGCTGGGCATCGAGGTCGTCGAACGGGTGCCCACCGGCGTCTACTTGACCGGCGAGAACGGCCGCTACCTCGACGCGAAGGCCCGGCACGCCGGCCACACCCTGCCCGTACCGAACCCCAACTCCCTGGAGGTGTCTGTCCTGTGATCCGCCACCACGGCCCGATCAGCGGAATCGCGGCCCACGACGGCAGGTTCGTGGCGACCGCCGGTTACGACAACCAGCTCGTCCTGTGGGACGTGGCGACCCGGCGGGCGGTGGCCCGCGCGGTCCATGACCACCTCGCCAACCAGGTGTCGTTCAGCCCCGACGGCAAGCACCTGGTCTCCTCCTCCAGCGACTACACGGCCCGCCTGTGGTCGGTGCCGGACCTGAAGCTGCTCGCGGTCCTGGCCGAGCAGGAGGACGACGTCGAGATGTCGGCGTTCCACCCGGCCAAGCCGCTGATCGCGACGGCGTCGCGGGACCACCGGGTGCGCGTGTACGACTTCTCGGGCGCGCTCCTGCACACGTTCGCCGGGCACACGGCGGACGTCATCTCGGTCGAATGGGCGTACGGCAGCGACGAGTTGGTGTCGTCGAGCGACGACGGCACGATCAAGCGCTGGTCGATCGAGACGGGCGGGCTGGTCTCCGACACGGACCTCGGCGAGGTCGAGACGGACACGCTCGCGGTGACGCCGGACGGCACGGTGTTCGCGGGCAACGACGAGGGCGAGATCGTCGAGCTGCGCGCCGAGGGCACGGTCACGCACCACGCGCACGAGGCCGGCATCAAGCGGCTGGTCCTGGACGCCGCGCACGGCCGTATGGTGAGCCTGAGTTACGACCGGACGATGCGGGTGTGGGACGTGACGGACGGGCTGCGGCCGGTCGCCGCGTCCACGTTCCCGGCGGACGTGTGGCCGCGTTCCTGCGCCTTCCTCGACGAAGACACCCTGGTCTTCGCGACGTTCGGGTCGTCGTACGCCATCCACCACATCGGCAGCGGGAGTTGGGACCTCGACCACGTCGAGCCCACGCACGGCGTGAACGCGGTCGCGGTGCACGAGGGGGCCCGGCTCACCATCGGGGACGCGGGCATCCTGCGCCGGGACGGAGTGCCGGTCGCCGAGACCGGCAGCCTGTGCAACTTCCTCACACCGGTCGCCGGCCGGGTGTTCAGCGGCGGCCAAATGGGCACCGTCTTCGACGCGTTGACGGGTGAGGTCCTCCACCAGCACCGCTCCCCGCTCAACTGCGGCGCGGCCTTCGAGCGCGACGGCGTACCGCACGTGGTCCTCGGGGCGTACACCGGCGAGGGCCTGGTGTTCTCGGTACGGCCGGACGGCGCCGTGAAGCACGAGGCGACGCTGCCGCTGCACACCGGCGCGGTCAAGGGCATCGCCGTCTCCGACGGGCGGATCTTCTCCGTGTGCGCCGACGCCGCCGCGTCCTGGTTCGCCACCGCCGACTTCTCCGAGATCGCGCGGGCGGACGCCGCCCACGACCGGATCGCCAACGGCTGCGCCGCGCTGCCCGGTGGCCGATTCGCCAGCGTCAGCCGGGACTTGGTGCTGCGCCTGTGGGACGGCTCCACGGCGACCGCGCACGCCACACCGCACGACCACTCCATCAAGTGCGTGACGGCCTCGCCGGACGGACGGTACGTGGCGACGGGTTCGTACAACGGCCTGGTCGCGGTCCTCGACACGACCTCGGCCTCGTGGTCGGCCGTCCGCCGCCCCACGACGTCGGGCATCTCGTCCCTCACGTGGGACGCCAACTCGGCTGTCTTCCTTGCCGGTTCGTACGACGGGCAGGTGTACGAAGTCCCGGGGACCGAGGCGTGAACCCCAACGAGGTCGGGGACCGCGCCGCGATGGGGCTCCCGGAGTCCTTCGTACGGCGCGGCCCCGAGCCGGAGTTCGACGGCGAGCTGCTGGCGGCCTCACCCCAGGCACTCGCCGTCGTCGCGGGGTCCGCGGCGGAGCCGTACGCCCGCCGGTATGCCGCCGGGACGCTGCTCGCGCTCCTCGGTGACCCCCGGATCCGGGTGTTCGAGCCGGAGTTGGTGGACGTGCCGGCCGCGAAGGTGACCATCGGGCTCGCGGAGGAGAAGGTCGCCGGGGTGGCCCGGCGGTGGTCGCATGTGGGCGTGCTGGAGGAGTGGATCGCGAAGGAGGCGCCCGAACACGACGTCGACATCGCGGAGTTCAGGATCGGCCGCTATCCGGTGACGAACGCCGAGTACCAGGTGTTCCTGGCGGAGACACGGGTGACCTGGCTGCCGAGTTCCTGGCAGTTCGGGGTGTTTCCCCGGGAGTTGGCCAACCACCCCGTGTGGGGGGTGCCCGCCGAGGCCGGGGACGCGTACGCGGCGTGGCTGTCACGGCGTACCGGGCGGCGGTTCAGGCTGCCGTCGGAGGCCGAGTGGGAGTACGCGGCGTCCGGCGGGGACGGGCGGGAGTATCCGTGGGGCGAGGGGTTCCGGGCGGAGTGCGCCAACACCGTGGAGGCGGGGCCGCTGCGGACGACGCCGGTGGGGATCTATCCGGCGGGGCGCAGTCCGTTCGGGATCGACGATCTCGCCGGGAACGTCGAGGAGTTCGTCGCGGACGACTACGCGGGCTATCCCGGCGGTGTGGCGGAGCCGGACGACCTGTTGCTGACGCGCGGGTCGTACCGGGTGGCGCGGGGCGGGAGTTTCACCCGGTACGGGGATCTCACGCGGTGCACCCGGCGGCACGGGTGGTACGACAAGCCCATCTACGCGATCGGCTTCCGGTTGGCCGAAACTCCCTGATCGCGCCGGGGGTCGTCCGGCCGGCGCCCCGGCCGCCGGCCGACGCGCGCCCGAACCTCCCAAAGTATCCGCCCAGTTGAACCACACCCACCTCCCCCTGCCCGACAATCGCACGAGACACCGGTGCGAGACCGAGATGAATCCGTTCCTCTCCGCTCGGACGCGGAGCGGAACACGGGGGCTGGGAGAGGGTACGTGGCGTATGGGAAACCGGAGAACGTCCGCTTCAACATCCTTGGTTCGCTTGAGGGTTGGCACGACGCCCGAAGGCTGAAACTCGGCGGTCCCACCCAGGAACGCGTACTCGTCACCCTGCTGCTCGAACCGGACCGGATGGTCCCGGTCCCCCGGCTGGTGGCCGCCGCCTGGGACGACGAACCACCGCAGACCGCATCTCACCAGGTCCGCAAGGCGGTTGCGGCGCTACGCACCCGGATCCCGGGCGGCGCGGACCTGATCGTCACCGACGGCACCGGCTACCGGGCCGTCCTCGCCGACGGCCAACTGGACCTCCACGAGTTCAACCGCCGCTCCCGCCGGGCCCGCGAGGCGTCGGCCGCCGGGCAACTCCACGAGGCGGTCGGGGAGTTGCGGGCGGCCGTCGAGCTGTGGCGCGGGCCGGTGCTCGCGGGGGCGGGCGGGCCGCTGCTCTCCGCGGCCTCCGCCGCCCTGGAGGAGCGGCACATGGCGATCGCCGAGCAGTACCACGGACTGCGCCTGGAACTCGGCGAGGCGGGCGAACTCGTGGGCCCTCTACGCGAGTTGATCTCCTCGCATCCGCTGCGGGAGGCGCTGCGCGGCCAGTTGATGCTGGCCCTGTACCGGTCGGGACGGCAGGCCGAGGCGCTGGAGGAGTTCGCCCGGGTGCGTGAACTCCTCGTCGAGGAGCTGGGAATCGATCCGGGGGCCGAGCTGACGCGGCTGTACGAGGCGATCCTGCGGGACAGTCCCGAGGTGGCTCCGCGCTCCCCCGTGGTCCGGGGAGTGCGGGTCGGTGTGACACCAGGGGCGGCAGCAGGGGCGACATCGGGACCGGCTTCGGGACCGGCTATAGAGGCGGCTTCAGAGGCGGCTCCAGGTGTGACGGCGTTCGCCCCGGCACCGGAAGGCACAGGCCCTGATCGTGCCGTACCGGATCGTGAGGTCCCGGATCGTGCGGTTCCGGATCGTGCGGTTCCGGATCGTGCGGCTCCGAAGGCCGAACCCGCCGATCCGCCCCGGACGTTGCCCTACGACCTGCCCGACTTCACCGGCAGGCAGGGCGAGTTGGAGCGGATCGTCGCCGCCGGCCGGACGCCGGGCCGGGGAGCGGCCCGGATCGTCGGCGTGGACGGCATGGGCGGCAGCGGCAAGACCGCGCTGGCCGTGCACACCGCGCACCGGCTCGCCGAGGAGTACCCGGACGGCCAACTCTTCGTGGACCTGCGGGGGTTCAGCCCCGGCGAGAAGCCACAGGAGGCCGGCCCGGTCGTCGACTCGCTGCTGCGCAGCCTGGGTGTGCCGGACGACCGGATGCCCGAGGGGATCGAGCGCCGGCTCGCTCTGTGGCAGCAACTCTCCACCCGGCGACGGCTGTTGCTGGTCCTGGACAACGCGGTGGACGCCGCGCAGATCCGCCCGCTGCTGCCCGCGTCCGAAGGGTGCCTGGTGCTGCTCACGAGCCGGATGCGGATGCTCGACCTGGACGGCGCCGAGTGGCTCTCCCTCGAACTCCTCTCCCCCGCCGACAGTGCCGCCCTCCTGGCACGCACGCTCGGCCCGGACCGGATCGCCGCCGAACCCGCGGCCGCCGAGCAACTGGTCAAGCTGTGCGGGGGGTTGCCGCTGGCGCTGCGGATCACCGCCGCCCGGCTGCGCAACCGGCCCCGCTGGACCCTCCAGTACCTCGTCGACCGGCTCGCCGACGAGACGCGCCGGCTCTCCGAACTCAGCGCTGGCGAGCGGAGTGTGGAGGCCACGCTGAGGCTGTCGTACCAGGCGATGGAGGAGCCCCGGCGGGCCGCGTTCCGGCTGCTCGCCCTGCATCCGGGGACCACGCTCGACGTGCACTCCGTCGCCGCGCTGCTCGACGGCGACGTCCGGACGGCCGAGGACACCTTGGAGCACCTCCTCGACATCCACCTCCTGGACCAGCCCGAGATGGGGCTCTACTGCTTCCACGACCTGGTGCGCACCTACGCGTTGGGGCTGCGCGGCGACGCGGACGACAGGGCCGGGGCCGTACGGCGGCTGGTGTCGTACTACGTCGACGCGACCGAGGCGGCCTGCGACGCGCTGTTCCCGGGGCGGACGCGGTACGAGGTGGGTACGGGTCAACGGGCCTGGGACGTACCGGAGTTCGGTGATGGCGAGCAGGCGTTGGCGTGGTTCCGGCGGGAACACGACGCGCTGCGGGCGGTGGTGGAGCAAGCGGGTCCCTCGGGGCTGCACCGCGAGAGCGTCGTCCTCGGCCGGAATCTCATGTTCTGCCTCAACCTTCTTGGCCGGCATGAGGAGTTCAGGGCCGCCGCGCGGGTCGCGGTGGCGTCGGCGCGGGTGCTCGGGGACGCGTTGCTGCTGCGGGTGAGCCTCGGGAATCTGGGGATCGCGCACTGGTGGCTCGGGGCGTTCCAGGACGGGATCGAGGCCGCCGGAGAGGCACTTGGGCTGGAGTCCGGGGACCGGGCGACGGAGGCGTTCTGTCTCGACGTGCTCGGGCTGCTGCACAGCGCGCTCGGCAACTTCGAGCGGGCCCGCGCCTATCTGGAGCAGGGGATCGCGCTGCACCGGGAGTTGGGCTCCGCACGGATGGAGGCGGAGGCGCTGGCCAACCTGAGTTCCGTGCTGACCTGGAGCGGGCGGTACGCGGAGGCCGCCGAACTCGCCGCGCGGGCCACGGAGTTGAACCGGCGGCTCGGTGAACGGGGCAACGAGATCACCTCGTTGACCTGGCTGGCGCTGGCCCATCTCGGGCTCGCGGAGGACGAGCGGGGGCGGGTGTACCTCGCGCAGGCCCTCGAACTGTGCGACGAGAGCCTCCAGCCGGGCAACGTCGCACTGGTGCACGCGCATTGGGCGTTGCTGTGCCAGCGGCGGGGGCGGGAGCGGGAGGCACGTGTATTCGGCGACCGGGCCCTGGAGTTGGTGTCGGTGCGGGGAACGTCCTTGCGGCGGGCCGCTGTTGCCAACGTGGTGGGGGTGGTGCGGCGGCTCCAGGGGGAGCCCGAGCGGGCGGCGGCGCTGCACCGGCGGGCGCATCGGCTCGCTTCGGCGCTGGGGTACCGGATCGAGGTGGCGCGGGCCTCGGCGGGGCTGGGCGAGGTGCTGGCGATGACGGGCGACCAGGAGGCGGCGAGCGAACACCGGGCTGCGGCACGGGAGTTGTTCGACGCGATGGGGGTGTCGGAGGCGGGCCAGGAGATGTGAGGCGGCCGGGTACGACGAAGGCGGGCCGTCATCCGGTGACAGCCCGCCCCCTCTGTGCTACCGGTCCGTGCGGTCCCCGACCGGAGTGGTCAGTACCGCACGTTGCCGGGGCCCCTGTCGTCGGCGAGGACGATCGAGGCGGCGAAGCCCGGCCCCCTGTCGTCCGCGCGGACGGCCGGCTTGCTGCGCGGAGTGCTCGTACGCATCACTGTCCCCCTGTGTCATCGGCGTTCGTCCTGTCACCGATGGTCCCGGGAGACGTTCCCCGTAGCTTCCCGAGTCGTTCCCCGTACGGGAGTTCAGAGAGTGGTCCAGGTGAACGCCACCGTGTCCTTGGCGTTCAGCTTGAACTGGCAGCCGCCGACAGGGATCGAGGTGCCGTTGACCGAGATGTTCCAGTAGGCGGTGGCGTCGCTCTTGACGCCCTTGACGGACTCCACGAGGTAGTCGTCGAACGAGGCGTACCAAGTGCCGTCCCAGGTGAAGCCGTTGACGCGGGCCGCGTCGTCCAGCGCCGCCGTCGGGGTGGGCACCGGGGAGGGGTTGGCGCCCGCGTTCGTGCCGTCGCAGGTGTGGGTGCCGCCCGTGGCGGGGGTGACGTCGTGGCCCTTCGTCCTGACCTTGCCCTTGAACAGCAGGCCGTCTGGGCCCTGCACGGTCAGGGTGACCTTGATCGGCGCGTTCGTGCCGGTGTACTGGGTCTGGGCCTGCGCGGTCGCGGGGACGGCGAGGAAGGTGAGAGCGAGGACGGTCGTGCTGATCGCGGTGCGGCGCATGTCGGTGCCTTCCGGTGCGGAGTACGGATCAACGGCCGTAAGGAGTCTAGGGGCCTTTCGGGAGCTACGGGTCGTACCCGGTTAACCCGCGAGTACTAGGCGCCCGAACCGTGCTCTCCTCCCTCCTCACGCCCGGTACGGTGCCGTGCTCTCCCGGACGATCAGGTCGACCGGTACTACGGACGGGGGTCCCTCTGGAGTGGGGCCCGTCTCGATGCGGTGCAGGAGCGCGTGCAGGGAGCGGGTGCCGATCTCCTGGAAGTCCGTACGGATCGTGGTGAGCGGCGGGAGGTAGTGCGCGGCCTCGGGGACGTCGTCGTACCCCACGATGCTGACGTCCTCGGGGACGCGGCGGCCCGCCTCGTGCAGGGCGCGCAGGATGCCGAGCGCCATCTGGTCGTTGGACGCGAAGACGGCCGTGACCTCGGGGTTCTTGGCGAGCTGGCGGCCGAGGTCGTATCCGGAGTCCGCGCTCCAGTCGCCGACCAGGGGTTCGGGGACGGGGGCGCCGGCCGCCTTCAGGGTGGCTTCCCAGCTCTCCGCGCGGCGGCTCGCGGAGGTCCATCCGGTGGGGCCGGCGACGTGGTGGACGGTGGGGTGGCCGAGGGCGAGGAGGTACTCGGTGGCCTTGCGGGCGCCGGTGTGCGCGTCGGCGGTGATCATGGGGGTGCCGTCGCCGAGGTCGTTGTCCATCATGACGAGCGGCAGGTCGAGGTGGGCCTCCGCGAGGGCGGCGGCCATCCACAGCTGGGGGGCGATCGCGATGATGCCGTCCGCGCCCTCGGCCGAGAGCCGCTCGACCGCCTCGACGACGGTGTCCGGGTCGGCGGTGTCGAGGGCGATCGAGCTGACGAGGTAACCGGCTTCCTGCGCCGCGGTGTTGACGGCGGTGAGGGTGGAGGCGGGGCCGTAGCGGGCGGCGTCGAAGGAGATCACGCCGAGCATGCGGGTGCGGCCGCTGGCGAGCGAGCGGGCGCTGCGGCTGGGCCGGTAGCCGAGGGTCCGCATCGCCGCGCGCACCGCCTCGCGGGTCTCCGCCCTGACCGCCGGGTTCTCGTTCAGCACCCGTGACACGGTCTGCTTGCTGACCCCGGCGAGCCGCGCGACGTCCTCCATCACCGGCCGGTTCCCGGCGAAGTTCCGCCGGCTGCGCCCGCCTCCCTTCGTCCCCGGGTTCCCGGCAGCGCCTCTCGTCATGGTGGGTGCTTCTTCCCTCGGCCGTCCCCCGGCCCGCTCGTCTCCGGGGCCTCGGGCCGCCGGCGCTGGGGTGGCCGACGGATTCACAGGATAGGACGGGGGCGGGAGGAGGGGTGGCTCCGGAGTACTACGGGTTGCAGGGGGTGTACGGCCCGTAGCTCCGAAGTACTACGGGCCGTACGGGTCTGGCGGGGTAGCTCTGAAGTAGTACACGGGTACGCCGCCCCCGGGGCGCCCGGCGACGGGGGCAGCCCCTCAGCCCGCCGTCTCTCAGCCTGCCGTCTCTCAGCCCACCGTCCAGACCCGCGCGGCGACGATCTCCGCGCCCCGGATCCCCGCGCCCTCCTCCCGCTCCACCGGCAGGTACACCCGCGCGGACGGGTCCGACGCCAGGACCCGTACCGTCAGCTCCTCCCCCTCGGGTATCAGCCCCAGACCGATGTCCCAGGGCCGCCCGGAGAAGAACTGGTCGGCGACGAGCCGCTCCCCCACGTACGCCCGGGCCACGTCGCCGTGCCAGTGGAGCCGCAGGACACCGGGCCCGTCGTACACGGGGACGCGTACGCGGTACTCGGCGGCCGACCGCGCGTACCACTCGTCGGCGGGGGCGCTGGCCCGCTGGAGCACGCCGGTCGCGGGCGGGGGCGGGTCACCCGCGGGGCGTACGAGGTCGACGGCCGGTACGGGAGCCGGGCCCCCGGTCCCTCTCAGGGTGTACCGCGTGAGTACCCCGTCCCTGGTCTCGCTCAGCCCCTCCCCCTTCGGCAGCCGCTCCGGCGCGGGGAGGACGGCGAAGGAGACGGTGTCCGTGCTGTCCGGGGTACGGCCGTGCAACCGGACCTCGGCGCGGTGCTGGTCGAAGACGACGCCCTCGGCGGAGAGGACCAGCCGCTCGGCGCCCCACGCGTGGCCCTTGTAGGCGGTGCGGGCGGTGGCGGCGTCCAGGACGAGGAGGTCGGTCCCGGTGCCGGTCTCGATGCGGGCGGCGGTGCCGGGACGGATGCCGGTGATCAGTACGCCGCTCCCGTCCTCGAACGCCGATCCGACCGCGGCTCCTTCCGGCAGCGCGTTCGCCACGACGCCCCCGCCGAGCGCGACTTCGACCGGCACCCCCTCGGTCGCGGCCAGCACGAGGACCGTACGGTCTCCGTCCCGGACCGTGCACACGGGCTGAGCCGTGGCCCACTCGACGCGCAGTTCCCCGAACTCCATCCTGAACGGCCAGCAGAAATACGCGCCTTGGGGAACTGTGAAGGGCTCGCTGGGGAAGCTGAGCCCGCCGACGACGAACGTCGTGCCGGGATGCTCGGCCAACTCCCCGTGCGGTTGATGGTTGTTGACGAAGAGGAACCCGGACTCCCCGTCGGTCCGGACGGCCCAGCGCAGTGTCTCCATGTCCTGCTGACCGGTCGGCACCGCCAGGGGAAGCACCGACTCCATCGGCGCGAGGCGCTCCCCGAACTCCGCCAACATCAGGTGCTGGAGCCGGAGTTCGTCGTACGAGGCGCGGTACTGGCCGTACTCCCCCAGCGGCGCCTGGAAGTCGTAGGTCAGGACGGGGAGGTCGTTGGGGTAGCCGGTGGCGTGGGACTCCTGGAGGCCGGGGGCCGGGTTGGTCCCGCCGTGGAACATGTAGTAGCCCTGCCACACGGACCCGCAGCCGATCTTCGTGAGCCCGAGCGCCCCGATGTCGGCGGCGTCGACCCGCGGGCGGCGGTGGTAGGCGACGGCCATCCCGCCGCCCAACTCGCAGGTGGCCCACGGGAATCGCTCGGCGTACACGGCCGAGTCGACGCCCTGCACGGTGGTCGGGCGGAGGTCCGCGCCGATGCCTTCGTCGTCGCGCTGGTGCGTGAAGAAGAAGTGCTTGCGGCAGGTGTCGGGCCAGCCGCCGTCCGCCTCGGTCCAGAAGGTCTCGGGGTAACCGCCGTACAGCGGCATCAGCTCGTCGCCGGGGAGCTGGACGCCGCCCCAGGCGGTGGACGTCCACAACGGCGCGCTCATCCCCGCCCGTTGGGCCATCCGCTTGAGGGTGAGCAGGTGGCCCGGCTGGTCGTACAGCTCGTTCTCGATCTGGATCGCGACGATCGGGCCGCCCGACGCCCGGTCCAGGCCGGTGAGTTGTTCGGCGATTGCCTCGAACCAGGGTTCCACGAGGGCGAGATACACGGGGTCGTCCGTGCGGGGCGCGTCCGTGCGGGACAGGACCCGGTCGGGCAGGCCGCCGTTGCGTACCTCCGCGTGGGACCAGGGGCCGATGCGCGGGATGAAGTCGAGGCCGTGGCGGGCGCAGAGTTCGGCGAAGCGGCGGAGGTCGAGGTCGCCGTCGAACCTGGGTGCGGCTTCCGTCGGTTGGTGGTGGATCCAGATGACGTACGAGGCGACGGCGGTGACTCCAGCCGCCTTCATCTTGAGGAGTTCCTCCTCCCAACTCTCGTTCGGGTAGCGGGAGTAGTGGAACTCGCCGGAGACCGGGAACCAGGGTTTCCCGCCCCGGGTGAGCCAGCGGCCGGTGACCGCGATGGGGTCCGGGACGCCCGGGGCGTCGGAGAAGGGGAGGTGGCCGGTGCGGGGTGGGGCGGACGGGGTGGGGATGCGCAGGTGGTACATGGCTGAACTCACTTGCCTCGCTGGGTTTTCGGGCCGCACGGGCTTCACTGGCCCTTCGGGCCGAGGTCGGGAGTGTCGACGAGGCGTGCGTGACGTGTCGTGTTCGCCTGGAGTTCCAGGACGATCAGCGTGTTGGCGCCGGGGCGCAGGACGGGGGCCGGGACGTAGAGGGTCTGCTGAGGGCCCCGGTTCCAGTACCGGCCGAGCGAGAAGCCGTTGATCCACGCCTGGCCCTTCGTCCACCCCGGCAGGGAGAGGAAGGTGTCGGCGGGGTCGGTGACCTCGAACGTCCCCCGGTGGAAGGCGGGTTCGGCGCACGCCTCGGTCTCCGCGTCGGCGTACAGCGCGGCGCCGAGGGGCGCGTCCATCGGCAGCGGCCGGCACTCCCAGCCGGTGACCGGCATGCCGTCGAACGTGACCGGGCCGAGCAGACCCTTGGGCGTACCGATCTTCGGCCCGTAGTTGACGCGGCCCATGTTCTCGACGAGCACCTCCAACACGGCGCCCCTGCGGTGCACTTGGACCGGGAGGCTGGTCTCGCGGCGCTCGTTCTCCAGCACACCGACCGGTGCGCCGTCGATGTACACCTGGGCCCGGTCCCCGACTCCGCCCTCGAAGCTCAGCACCCCGAGGCCGTTCTTCGGCAGGCTGCTGCGGTACAGCACGTACCCGGCCCGCGCCCCCAACTCGTCGGCTGTGATGGGCATTTCGGTGCGCACGGTCCGTCCCGACAGTTCCGAAAGGTACGGCAGCAGCGGCGCCCGCTCGGTCAACTCGACCTCGGTCAGCGGAAGTTTCACCGACGGTGCGGGCAACTCCTCGGGCACGGGGGCGTACTTGGCGATCACCTCGCGGAACGCGTGGTACTTCGGGCCCGGGTCGCCGTTCTCCGTGAGGGGTGCGTCGTAGTCGTACGACGTCACCGTGGGGGCGTACGTGTGGTGGTGGTTCGCGCCGTTCGTGAGGCCGAAGTTGGTGCCGCCGTGGAACATGTAGATGTTCACCGAGGCGCCCGCCGCGAGGAGCCTGTCCAGGTCGGCCGCCACGTCCGCCGTGTCCCGGGTGTGGTGCGGGCCGCCCCAGTGGTCGAACCAGCCGATCCAGAACTCGGCGCACATCAGGGGGCCTTCGGGCTGGTGCTCCCGCAGGGTCGCCAGTGCCGTGTCGATCTTTCCGCCGAACGTGCCGGTGGACAGGACGCCCGGGATGCTGCCGGCCCGCTGGTGTTCGGAGTTCACCTGGTCGCAGGTGAACAGGAGTTCCTCGATACCGCGCGAACGGAACGCCTCCATCAGGTGCTTGAGGTACGCGGTGTCGTTGCCGTACGCGCCGTACTCGTTCTCCACCTGCACCGCGATGACCGGGCCGCCGGACGCGGCCATGTGCGGGAGCAGTGGGGGCAGGAGCAGGTCGAGGTAGCGGTCGATGATCGCCGTGAACTTGGGGTCGCTGGTCCTGAGGCGGACGTCCGTGTCCGACATCAGCCAGTGCGGGAGGCCGCCGCCGTCCCATTCCGCGCAGATGTAGGGGCCTGGGCGGAGCAGCACCTTCAGCCCTTCGGCCTGCGCGAGCCGCAGGAACCTCGGCAGGTCCAGCAGCCCGTCCAGCACCAGCGTTCCCGGTTCCGGCTGGTGCAGGTTCCAAGGCACGTACGTCTCAACGGTGTTGAGGCCCATCAGCCGCGCCTTGCGCAGGCGGTCCGCCCACTGGTCCGGGTGCACACGGAAGTAGTGCAGCGCCCCGGAGATGATCCGGAAGGGCTCGCCGTTGAGCTCGAAGGATGTAGGGGTAGTGGTCAGGGCGGACATGGGGGTCCTTCCGGAGAGGGGGGTACGGGACGGAGAGCAGGCAGAACCTTGCAGGTGCGGATCGGGCACACAGCCTCCAGGGGTCGACCCACGTCATCGTGAGCGGCTCTCGAAACCTCCGACGGGCGATGATGTTACCGGTAACATCGACGGCGTCAACAGGGTTTGTACGAGGGTTTGCGAAAGGGCTGGACAGAAGGGGTGGGGTGGCGGGGGTGGGCCTCACTCCGCCGGGGAGAAGGTGCCGGTGCGGCGTTCCGGCCGGCCGATGTTCAGGCGGTCGGTCTACGGGGGGAGGGTCGACCCCGGTAGGTGTACCCGGCGTGAGTACACCGGGGGCGTGTCGGCGGTGGGGGTCTCGTAGCACTCAAGTAGTAGTTCGCCACGGAGGTCGTCGAGTTCGTCCGGCGCCTCTGCCAGCAGCGCCGCCGCCCACGCTTCGAGCGTCGTGGTCGCCAGTGCGGTGTTCGGGACCTGGCCGAGGGGCCCGGAGTCCATCGGGCTCCACTGCGCGCCGCCGTCCTCCCGGAACGACAGCCGCCACCAATACCGTTGCCAGTAAGGCTTGTTCAACTCGGCCCAGCTTTCGATCGGCAGCGGTGCGGTCTCGTCGTACTTGCCGTGGACGACGCTCCGGTACTCGCCCTCGCCTGGGCGGCCGAACAGGGACCACGTGCCGGTCTGCGGGTCGATCCGCAACAGGCAGGGACGCCTGCCTTGAGGCGCTCGTTCGGGGAAATGACCTCTACGGCGAGTTCGACAGCATCGACGTCCAGGAGCCAGCCCTCGCCGTCGGGGAACGCGCGGGGGCCGATGGTGAGGTCGGGCGTCGCGTAGTCGTCTTCCTGATGATCTCCACACTCATGCTCGTGGCTCGCTCAATGTGTTTTTCACTGTACGACAGAGGCTTACGCCTCGTCGTTCTCTCGGCTGTCGACGATTCCCTTCAGGCCGACGACCTCGAAGGAATGGAGCCTGCGGACCATCTGCGACGCGAGATACCAGCGCAGGCAGGGGTGACCGTACGGGAGGGAGCCGATGTCGGCCGGGGCGGGGCGGACGCGGTGGCCGGCGTGTTCGTAGAGGGCGCCGACCACGCCGTGGAGGCGGGGCGCGGGGACCAGGAGGACGGTCGGGTCGCCGTGGAGGTACGGGCAGAGGGTGGCGGCGGTGCGGGCATGCCTGCGGCAGACCGGAGGTTGGGCGGTCAGGAGGGTGGTTTCGTTCGGGCGCAGTTCGCCGGGGGCGATGAGGAAGATGAATCCCCTTGCCGTGCGGGCCGGTTGGGCGCAGATTTGGCACAACAGGCGTTGCATGCACTCACGTTGGCGGGCCGGATGGACGTCGCGCCACCGGGGGTCGCCGGTGGGGAGGCCGTCAGGTCCGCGTTTCTGCGGGCAGCGGGCCCAGAGGGCGTCGTGCAGGTCGCGGTCCTCGGGGAGTTCGGTTCGGTAGCCGAGCCGGGGACGGCCGTCCGGTGCCCAACTTCCGTGCAGCGCCTTGTTCTTGACGGGTTCCTCGCCCGCACGGCACGTGATGTACGGGACGATCACACCGGGCCCCTTCCAGCGTCCAGGAGACGCAGCCCGCAGCACACGTCCTTGCCCGTCGCCGTCAACTCCGCCCGCCACCAGTCCGTCAACGCGGCGACGAGCAGCATGCCCCGGCCGGACTGCGCCTCCCAGTCCGGCTCCTTCACGACGGGCAGGACACGGGAGCGGTCGCTGACAGTGATACGCAACTCGTGCGCGCAGGCCCGCAGCACGAGGAGGGCGAGGCCGCCGGCGTATCGATGGATGCTGGTCAGCAGCTCGGTGACGACCTCCAGCGCGTCGTCCAGGACGGCGTCAAGTCCCCACGCTCGAACGTGGGTTCCGACGACGCGGCGAACCCAGCGGAGTTCCTCCGGCTCGACAAGCAGGGGCAATCGAAACTCGTGGTGCACCTGTTGGACATGTTGCGGCATGCCGCCTCCAGTTGGGCATTGGGCAGCCAAGATCACGCCAGGTGAGGGCAGTTGAGGCTGCCGAGCGCGGCTGGGCTGCTGCGGCACCAGAGTGGGGTAGCTCGAAGCCGTCACGCAACATACTTAGTGGAATAAGTCCCAACGAGTGAAGTCTCATGGGACTCTGTCATATGCCACGACGAGGGAAAGCCTCCCTCCAGCTCACGCCGTACGACAGACTTGGTCCCGATCAAGGAGGGGATGTGGCAAGTCGGCAAGGTCCAACGCTCAGGCAGCGCAAGCTCGGAGCCGATCTCAAGCGGCTGCGCGAGGCAGCGGGCATCGGCCAGAAGGAGGCCGCCGCCGAACTCGACGCCCAGCAGAGCAAGATGTCCAAGATCGAGACCGGCAGGCTTCGCCTTCGCCGGCTGGAGCTTCAGGCGCTGCTCGATCTGTATGGGGTGAAGGACGAGCGAGTCCGCACGGAACTGATCACGCTGTTGCGGGAGAGCGGACAACGGCAGTACTTCCCCGAGTACAACCTCGGCGTGAACCTGCGCGAGATCGTGGAGCTGGAAGCCGAGTGCACGCGCATTGAGGCGTTCTCCGCCATGCACCTGACGGGGCTGCTCCAGATACCGGAATACGCGCACGCCATGATCTACGGGTTTGATCCTTGGCGCACGCAGGAGGATGTGCAGCACTACGTCGACCTCCGGATGGCCCGGCAGAAGATCTTCAAGCAAGAGAGGCCGCCACAGGTGGTGTGCGTCCTCGACGAAGGCGCTATTCGCAGGCCGGTGGGCGGCCCCGCTGTCATGAGGAAGCAGCTCGGCCATCTGCTTGAGCTGACCAACGAGTCCTACCTGACCATCCAAGTCGTCCCGTTCGAGCAGGCGGTCTATGCCGGACTCCACGGAGCCTTCCGGACGATCATCAACGATGACGCCACCACCCTCGACGTCGTGGAGGTCAGCACCAGAGCCAAGGCGCTGTACATGCAGGACGCCGCCGATGTGGAGGTCTACCGGAAGCTCTTTGACGAGATTCGAGCGTCCGCCCTATCGTCACGACAGACCGCCGACTTGATCAGGCGCGTGATGAAGGACTTCGAGGGAGCTGACGAGAGCCGATGATGCGCAAGGACCTCCCGGCAGGTGGCTGGACGAAGAGCAGCTACAGCGACGGAGCCGATGCCGACTGCGTCGAGTACCTCCCCCTGCCCGCCGGCGAGGTCGCGGTCCGCGACTCGAAGGCCCCCACCCACGGGGCCTTCGTCTTCCCCGTCCCCTCCTGGCTGGCCTTCGTGAACGCCGTCAAGTCGGAGCACGTCCGGTAACTCGCCTGCACCGACGAACCCGGTGTCGCCAAGTGAAGACGTCCGTATGCTGGCCGTATACCGCCTGTCGGGGTCACACCCAAGACTGCCGGTCGGACGAGGAGGTGAAAGGGAATGAGCGTTGCCATCGACCACACCGGGCCCTGGACCGTCGCCGACGTCCTGGCCCTGCCTGAAGATCGCACCGTCCGTTACGAGCTACTGGGGGAATCCCTCGTGATGTCCCCCGCGCCCGGCGTCCGCCACCAGCGGGCCTCGTTCCGTCTCCACGTCGCTCTCGACACGGCTGCCAGGGCCGTCGGCGCACCAGTAGAGATCTTGGAAGGCGTCAACGTCGTCCTGCCGTCCGGATTGGTCGTACCCGACCTGGTCGTAGCCGACGCGGGCGCGACCGCCGACGACCCCGTCACCGTCGACGTCGACGCGGTCCAGCTCGTCGTCGAACTCGTCTCCCCCGGCAATCGCACCATGGACCGCAAGATCAAGCCCATGCTGTACGCGGAGGCCGCAATCCCGCACTTCTGGCGTCTGGAACTCGACCCGGCGCCGATGCTCGCGGTTTACGAGCTGGAAGGCGGTCGGTACACGGAGCGGACGACGGCCCTCGCAGGTGCAACAACTCACCTGGACACTCCGTTCCCCATCGAGATCGACCCGGCCACGCTCTCCCGGCAGTAGACCCGAGGTCGTCGCGACCTCGGGTACGAGCCAGCAGTACCGATTTGAAGTAGTTCAACTCGTCGTCACGCACCGCGTGTTCGACACGTATCCGCTGACGGGAGCAGTCCGGAGGCGGCATGGACCCATAGCGTACGAGGAGTTCCGGTTGCCTTTGTTCATGTTCTGGAGAGGCAAGGTTGTCGGGGGCGAGGACAGCCAGGCTGCTGCCTGCGGTCGAGCCGCTAGGTTCACTACCGCCAGACAGCCCAACACACCAGAGGTCCCACCGAATCGAAACCAGTGAGACCCCTGAAGGCCCCCGTACAACTATTCTTGTGACGCAACACCAAGGAAATACTCAGCGGCACGCTGCAACGCTATTTCCAATGCCGCCAGCCCCTCACTCTTGCACCATTCAGCAGAGCCTTCCTCGCATGCCTGCCACGCCCGAATATAAGCTTCCTCTACATCAGTTACACCGAACATCAACTCGTCGAGGAATTCGCCCGATACCTGACTCTTCGCGCCCGGGTAAAGGATCCGATCATCCATTTCCGCCCTGGCCACCAAAACCTCTCCGACACGCCGAAGATGGATCGCACCAACGTTTGCGCTGAGCATTATTTCGGCCAGAACCTGGAGAGCTGGGTCGGGAGTATACATGCAGCTAAGACCTCCTCCCATTCCTAATCTCGGCCCGCATTTCCCGGAACGCTGCGACCGCATCCGCGCGGGCGACTCCTCCCGCCTGCAGAATTCCCACGCAGTACGTAACGCAATTGTTGCGAGAACCATAGGGGCCGAGGTTGACGCCGATTGATCCTTGCGCCGCTTCGTATGCGGCCTCCGCGTCTGGCAGCTCAAAAGTCCACTGCAAGGTACCTGGTCCCATATCTTCTACGAATGCTTCACCCCCCTCATTGGGCAAGCCCGCATAATTGCCGCGCGTTTGAGGAATCCCCTGAGGCATAGCTTCCGTTACACTCGACCGCCCATCAGCCATGGTTACCGCAATGATGGCATGGCCTTCTGCTCCCTGCTCGGGATCGTAGTGAACAGTCGCAGTGCCGCCACAGTTGTGAACAAGGACCGGGGCCGAACCTGCCACCACGTAGTACGTGTGAGCGTCACCGACGGTCAGGTTGTGGACCGTCACTCCCGGGCTGGTCCTCCGCTCCACAGTTGAGACCTGGACGAGCGTGCCTGCACTGGTGCGCAGCCACTGCCCTGCCCTCAGGGCGGTGGCGTCGATCCACTCCCGCAGGTCGGGTACCCAGAAGGGGTGTCCGTCGGTAGCGGTGACCGAGGCCGACTTGGTGCCCTTATCACCGTCGACATCGATCGTGACCTTGACGAGGTGCTTGAGACCCTCGCCCTTGATCTCGGCGGTGACCGTCTCGACCCGGGTCTCGCCGGTCTTCGGGTCGGTGGCAATGACCTTGTCGCCGGCCTTGACCTTCTCGATCGGCTTCGTCGAACCGTCGGACATGAGGACCTTGGTGCCGGGGACAAAGCTATTGCTGACCGAGCAGGAACCGCCTCCGCCTTCGGCCTTGCCGGAGCCTCCGCTCCCGCTCGACCCGCCGCTTCCCCGGGACGATCCCCCGGAGTTGCCGCCCGGTTTGGAGCCGCCGCTCTTGCCGGAACCCCCACCCCCGGACGCCTTCGCCGTAGAGACCTTCGGAGCCGCCTTCGCCTGGGCCTGCTTCTGCGCCCCGTTCCCGGTCTTCTTCGCCCTCGCAGCAGCCGCGTCGGCCGTCCGTTTCGCCTGTTCCGCCGCCTTCTTCTTCGCCCGTTGCGCGGCTTCGCGTTTCGCCTTCTCGATCGCCGCCTTCTTGGCGTTCAGAGCGGCCGTTTCCGCGGCCTTGGCCGCCTTCAGGACCAGCTCGGCAGCCTTCTTCGCCGCCTTGAACGACTCGATCGCACTGATCGTCCGCTTGACGGCCTTCAGCACCGACGGGATCTTCCCGAACTTCGTCCACGGGATCGCGTCCACGATCAGCCCCGCGCAGGACCACATGTCCCCGCCGAAGCAGGCCATCGCGTCGTTGATGCCGATGAAGTCCTTCAGCGTCTCCCACGCCACCGCCAGGATCACCGACGTCAGGGACTTGCCCATCATCGCCTGCGCCTGTGCGACCTGCGCCGCCGACAACCCCGCCCCCGCCAGCGCAGCGGCCCGCTCCGACGCCGTCAGGCTGATCGACAACCCCGTCGGGTCCGACATGGTCACCGGGTTGTTGTGCGCGTACGAGTACCCGTTGGACTGCAACACGTCGTTGAGGTCCAGAACCGGGTCCGCGGAGAGGAAGCGGCCCACGACAGGGTCGTACAGACGCGCACCCAACGGCTGGAACCCGGACGCATCGTCCCGGTTCGCCCCCAGGAACCCCTTGTTGGACTGGAAGTCGACCCCCACCGTGCCGGTTCCGCGCTGATTGCCGAAGGGATCCTGCTTGCGTACACGCACCGGCATCGAGCCGTCGAGACCCACCTCGACGTACGTACTGCCCTGGTGGTCTCCGGCGAGCGCGACGAGGTACTCCGTGCTCGACCCCTGCGCGTACCGCATCACCGCCCCACCCGGCGCCGAGTACGTCCGCTGCGTGTTGACCAGCGCACCACCCGCCGCGACCGTGACCTCCGTGTCGCCGAGGTACAGCGTCGCCTGCTTGCCCTTGACGGCGAGGAGCTGCGAGCCGTCGGGCCCGTACACGTACCGCGTGTCGTCCTGCGCCGCCCACTGCTGCTCGGCACGGGACGCGTCACACGCAGCCAGCACGATCAGCGCCGAGTTCGTCGACGACGCGTCCTTCACCGCGAAGCACAACCCCGAGGCCACGTGGACGAGTTGGCCGGCGGTGGTCCGCTTGACCTCCTGACCGGCGGCCCCGGTCACGCACTTCTGGAGCTGGACCGCAGACCCCGCCGTACTGCCGGCAGGCTGAGCGCACCAGTCGTCGTAGATCCTGAACGTCCCCCGGTTCGGGTCCGTCTGTCCGGGAGAAACCAAGAAACTCCACCGCTGGGCCGGCGTCCCGTTGCAGGAGTAGAGCTGGATCGGCTGACCGGCGGTCGTGACGCTGCTCTTGAGGTCGACGCACTTGTCCGCGAGACCCACATAAGGCGTGCGACCGCGCGTCCCCGCACCCGTGATCCGCTCGACCTTGCCGTCGTACGTCCAGGACAGGTTCTGCTTGTCGCCGTTCTGGACGGACGTGATCGACTTGGTCTCGCCGGTGAGTTCGTACAGGCGTTCCGCCTCGGCCGTGACCTCCGGCCCACCGGCAGCGGCCCGGTACTTCTTCGAGACCTTCGTGAGCGTGTGCGGCTGGCTGCCGTCCGCCTTGCCGTAGGTGTACGACGTGACCGCGTCCAGCTCCGCCGAACCGGCGAGGTTCTTCTCCGTCAGCTTCGTGCGGTTGCCGACGAGGTCGTACTCGTACTCCTGCCAGTAGCCCGAACTGTCCGCGCCGGCCGAGACGTTCAGGGAACCGTCGGACTTCTTCGGGCCGACGCAGGACGTCTGGTCCGACGATGTCCACGCCGTCTTCAGCTGGCCCAGCGGGTCGTAAGTGAAGCACTGCCGCTCGGCGGCCTTGCCCTCGGCGTTCTCGCGGATGGAGGTGACGTTGCCGGAGGGGTCGTAGGCGTAGGTTCGGCGGGAGACAAGGGTGTTGGGGACGACCGCCTTGTCGGCGGTCCCCTCGCGGTGGACCGACTGCTCGGTGAGTTCGCCGCTGGACTCGTCGTACAGGGCGCTGGTCCAGACGCGGTACGGCTGAGCGCCGAGCGTGGAGCGCAGGACCTGGCCGTGGACGTCGTAGACGGTTTCCGCGCCGTACCAGTCCTTGCCGCTGATGGAGAGCGGCTTGCCGTCCTTGTTGTAGCGGACGACCAGGTTCTCGGCGTCGAAGCGGCCGGCCTTGGGGAGGGTCGCCTCCTGGAGGCTGCCGGTGTCGGTGTAGGAGTAGCCGTACTTGTACGTGGTGTCGAGGCCCCAGGCGTCCTTGAGGGACTGGGGCAGCACCAACGTCGTGGACGTCGGCTGGTAGTCCTTGGTGTAGCCGTCGACCTTCTGTGTGTACGCCTCACCGGCGGTGTAGCGGGTCGCGCTGTACGGCATCCCCTTGCCGCCGGGTGCCTTGTCGTAGTCGAAGGACGCCAGCAGGGTGCCCTTGTCGTCGTTCAGGCGCTGCTCGGTGGGGCGGGAGAGGGCGTCGTAGCCGTTCCAGACCGTGGCCCGCTGGGTGATGGTCTTCAGCGGGCGGTCGCGGTGGTCGTACTCGGTGCGCGTGGTGCCCGTGTCGGGGTCCGTCGCCGTGATCTGGCGGCCCCGGTGGTCGTAGGTCCAGCTCCACGGGCTGTCCTTCTGGGCCGAGTTGACGGCATTGGTGAGGCGGCCGTGGCGGTCGTAGGTGTACGTCGTGGACGTGAAGCCGTTCGGGGCCTGGGGGTTGAAGGTGTCGAGGCGGGCGGTGCGGCCGAGGGCGTCGGTGAAGACGCGGTAGGAGGAGGTGCCGGCCGGGTTGATGACCTCGGACCAGTCCTGGCCGTACTTGTAGCGGGTGGCCCGTTCCTCGACCGGCTTCGAGGTGGCCTCGCCGGACTGCGAGTCCTTGACCTTCAGGACCGGGGTCTCGGCGAGGACGCGGCCGAGGCCGTCGTAGGTGTAGCGGGTGATGTTGGGTACGACGGTGTCGGCGAGCGGGGAGAAGAGTTCGCCGAACTTCGCGTCGAGGGTGAAGTAGGCGTTGTTGGTCTGCCAGATCTCGCCGGAGCTGTTGTAGAGGGTGTCGGTGACCAAGTGGCCGCCACCGTCGGCCTCTTCCTGCGTCTGGCGCTCACGGCCGAGGCCGTCGTAGAGAGTTACGGAGGTCTCGATCCGGTTCTCGTGGCCGCGCGCGTACGTCGTGACGTACGGCGGTTTGACCTCCTCCCGCGTCGCGTTGTGCGCCGGGATCGTGTAGACGGCCTTGAAGTCCGGTACGGCCGAGGCGGACGGGGTGCGGCCCGCGCCCCATGCCTCGACGAGGCGGCCGAGCGCGTCGTACTTCGCCTCGCTGGTATGGCCGTTGGCGTCGGTGGTCTTCAGCGAGGTGCCCCGGCCGGGCTCCAGTTCCTGGATCTGGGTGTGGCCGGCCGCGTTGGTCTCGGTGACCTTGAAGACCTGGCCGGTGGGCGGGTCGTAGGCGATCGTGCCCGCGTTGCCGTCCGGGTCGGTCTGCTTGACGACACGGCCGGTCGCGTCGAACTCCGAGCGGCCGTTCGGCTGGAAGCCGGTGCCGTCGCCCTTGAGGGACCAGGTCTGCGACGCCTCGCCGAGGGTGCCGGCGAGGAGGGCGGCGCCGTACGACTGGCCGTCGTAGGCGGTGCGGGTGGCGCCGCTCAGGGTGGACAGGTCCGTGAAGTCCGCTGCCGCGCAGGTGGTCGGGGAGACCAGGACCTGCTTGGTCAGGCCGATCAGGTTCTTGCCGGTCTGGTGGAGGTATTCGAGGCGCGTGCAGGACTCGTCGTCGCGCTTGCCGGTGTCACCGAGCGACTCGACCTGGGTGGGGAGGCCGTGCACCGGTTCGTACGTCGTCGTGGACTTGACGGTCCGCAGGGTGCGGGTGTCGTCGCCGGTGCCGGAGGAGCGGGTGTACGCGACCTCCTCGGGCTCGGTGACCCGCCAGGCGCGTAGGGGGGTGAGGCCGTCGTCCCGGGTGCGGGTCGCGAGGGCGGTCGCCTCGGGGACGGTGACGGAGCGCGAGAGCCAGTCCGTGTCCGCGTCGGTGGCCTCGGAGTACGTCAGTTCCTCGGCGATGCGGCCCGCGAACGGCTCGCGGTCCTTGGCGATCTCCGTGCCGGTGATGTCCTTCACCGGGACGTCGTCGCCCAGGCCCCGGAAGAAGCGGGTGACCGCCTTGGAGCGCTTGCTGCCGATGGACGGCTCGTCGCTGCCGGTGAGGACGGTGGTCTGCTCGAAGCCCGCGAACTGGGAGTACGTGCGGGTGGCTTTCTTCGTGAACTCGGCCTCGGCGAGCCGCCAACCCGCGTTCTTGTACTGGTAGGCCGTCTGCGTGGAGAACGCGCCGTCGACGTTGGGGAGTTCCTCGACGGTGTCCACGACGTACTTGTGGAACCAGTCGATGTCCTCGACCTCGGGGTCCGGGTGCCAGTAAGTCGGGTAGCACAGGCGAGTGTTGGCCTTCAGCGCCGCCTTGTCGTTCTTGCCGGGGAGGCCGGAGCCGGTGACGCAGTCGCCGGTGGGCTTCTTGTAGGTGACGACGGTCTCGCCGCCGTACTCGTTGATGACGCGGCCGATCCGCAGGCGGGAGAAGCCGGGGCGCGCGTCACTCTTGACGCGGTTCGGCATGTCCTCGGCGTTGGACTCGAAGCGCACCGCGTTCAGGGTGGTGCTCGCGCCGCCCCGCTCGTAGCCGGTGCGCTGGACGGACTCCAGCCACAGGGCCGTGTTCGGACCCGTCTTCAGGACCGGGAAGTCGTGGCTGAGGGTGTACTTGTCGACGGGCTGGCGGGCCGTGGAACCGGCGACGCGCTGCGTCTCGGTGCTGACCGACGTCAGGCGCTTGCGGGTCCAGAAGGACGGGCCGGCGTTCCAGCACTTCTTTCCGGAGGCGGCGCAGCGCAGGTCGGCCGGGGTGTCGTACCAGATGCGGTACTTGCCGGGGTCCTTGTCGGCGAAGTCGGCATCCGAGCAGACGCCGTCCTTCGGCAGGCAGCGTTCCGCGACGGAGAAGGTGACGCGGGAGGTCGCGGGGGTGTCCAGGACACCGCCGTCGGCGTCCTTGCGCTGGCCGTAGTCGATGTGGTCGAGCCAGCCGCCTCGGTCGTACTTGACGGGGGCCTTGAAGTTGAAGTTGCGGGCGTAGTAGTTCTCCTCCTTCTGCCACCACAGGGACATGGCGTTGCCGTGGAGGTCCTCGACGTAGTCCAGGTTCCAGCGCCAGCCCTGCGTGCAGGCGGAGTTCTTCCACTCGGACTGGTAGCAGTCCTCACCGCTGTGGTTGCCGTACACCGGGACCGTCAGCACCGAGTCCGTGACCGGCTTACCGCTCGACCAGCCGGGGAGCTTGTGCTTGCCGAAGTGGTACTTCGTGCCGTCGCGGGTGGTGACGATCCAGTACTCGCCCTTGTAGGCGCCGTTGCCGCTGGAGTCGTCCGTGATGCGCTGGACGACGGCGCCGTCGCCGTTGGCGGTCGTCCACTTGCCGTCCGCCCACACCAACTCGGTGGTCGTGCCGCCCAGGGAGAGGGTGGCGTTGTCCGAACCCCAGCAGAGGTCCGAGGTGCGGTGGGTCTTGTTGTTCGAGTTCTCCTTCTTGGAGTCCTCGCGGCAGGTGGCGTAACTGCGGGTGATGGAGCCGGGGTTGTAGTCCCAGCCGTCGCCGATCCAGGACGCCTGGTTGTTGGTGGCCGAGGTGCGGCCGTCCACCGTCTGGGAGGAGTAGCCGAAGCTGACCTTCGGGGTGAGGCCGCCGGCCGACTCCGGGACCTGGAGCTGGTAGCCGTAGGTGAAGGCGCCGGAGGAGGAGCCCGCCGACCAGGAGCCGGAGGAGAGCAGCGGGGTGGCGGAGAAGTCGCCGGAGGCGGAGGAGCCGGTGTCGAGGGCGCCGACGACTCGGGGGGCTGAGGCGTCTACGGCGGGGAGGACGGTGGTGGAGGCGGGGGTGATCGTCGCGGCGGGGCGGGGTGCGGTCGCGGGTGTGTACGTGACGGCCGCGCCGGCGGTGCCTGCGAGGGCGCGGGAGGTGTACGCGGGAGCCGTACCGGCGGCGGCCGAGGCGCCGGAGCCGTACGAGTCAGCCGCACCGGCGGTGCGCACCGACGCGCCGGTCGTGGTCGAGGGCGCCGCGCCCGTCAGCAGGTCGGCGACCGGGACCGAGCCCGTCAGGATCGTGCGGGTCTTCTCCTGCCGAGCGGCGGTGATCCTGGCGGGCGCCTCCGCCGCCGGGACCTCCTCGACCGCGCTGGACAGCCGCTCGGGCTCCGCCTCCGTCGTACCGGACATGGTCGTGACGCCGGTCTCGGCCGCGCAGTCGCCGGTGCCGGGGGCGTCCAGGACGCAGTCCGGGAGGAGGGTGAGGCCGAAGCGGTCGGCGGCCTGGGGGCCGTACAGGTCGGCGAAGGCGGTGGTGTCGACGGCGAGGGCGACCTGGGCGGCGGGGTCGGCGGTGGCGGGCGGGGTGATCCGCATGATCAGCCCTGAGACGCCGGCGTCCTGGGACGTGGCCGGTGAGGCGAGGTCGACCTTCCAGGCACCGGCGAGCGCCGCCGGGTCACCGCCCTCGGGGACCCCGACCGCGATCGGGAGGTCCTCGACGGGGACCGTGGTGCCGGGGGTGGTGCCCGTGGTCAGGGTCGCGGTGCCGCTGTCCTCGGTCCACGGGGTGACGGCGGTCGGCACGTACGGCTCGACCGGGACCTCGGGCGCGGTGGTGAGGTTCTTCTCCGCCTCCTCGTCGCCGTCGAGGGAATCCGTCTCCGGCAGCTTCGGCAGCTCGATCGCCCTGGTCATGCCGGGCGCCGGCACCGACCACGCCTCGGAGTTGAGGCTCGTCACGGTCAGGACCGAGGACAGCAGCAGGACGGTCGCCACTTGAGCGCGGCGCCGTCTTGGACCTTGAGAACGCAATCGCACACGCATACGCGTCGACCCCACCCAGGCGATGCAGACAACAGAGCTGATCAGGACTTTCTGGCATGAGCACCGCAGAGTTCAAGTCCCTTGAAGTGGAGCAAGACCTCTCGCTTGAGACTTACGTCACAGGTGAATACGTCACCGGGCGTAGCGAATCGGACACGAAACTCCGCAGTAAAGCCCCCGCCAAGCCATCACCAAGCGTTCGTCACGGATTGATAAATCTTTACTTCATGGACGAACGGTGAGAACCGTGTGATCGTGTCGGCGCTCTGTCTTCATTCGCCCTGGTTCACACGGGAGTGGTCGTGCGTACACGCACCTGGCTGACCCTCGCCATCGGCCTGGTCCTGGCCGCCCTGACTGTCGCCCTGCTGCCCTGGTGGGATCCTGACGATCCGCCAACTCCGGCCGCCCGGGGGCCCGTCGACGCCCGCAAGGCCGAGGTCGGCCCGCGTGACGAGGCCGCGGCCGTCGCCGAGTCCCGGCGTACCGGCAAGGCGGTGGCCGTCGACACGGCGACCACCGCCACCGAGCTGACGTGGGCCCTGCCCGACGGCCGGATGCGCACGGAGATCGCGGCGCTCCCCCGGCGTGCGAAGAACGCCGAGGGGCGTTGGGCGCCGGTCGACAACCGGCTCCGGCGTACCGAGGACGGCATACGTCCCGCCAACCCGGTGGTGCCGCTGCGGTTCTCCGCCGGGACGCGGCAGGACAGGGCGGACCGGTCGTACGCCCGACGTCCCCTGACGGCCGGTCAGGACACCGCCACGGAGACCGTGCTGGCGCAGACCGTCATCGGCGGTCACGCCATCTCCTACACCTGGCCCGGCGAGTTGCCCGAGCCGGTGCTGAGCGGTCAGCGCGCGCTCTACTCCGAGGTGCTGCCCGGCGTCGACCTCCTGATGGTCGCCCGCGCGGAGGGCGGTTTCGCCCAGCTCCTCATCGTCAAGACCCGTGAGGCGGCGGCGAATCCGGCGCTGGCGTCGCTGTCGTACGGGCTGAAGTCGTCCACAGCCGTCTTCCGGTCCGATACGTCGGCGCGGCGCATGCTGATCACGGACGCCTCCGGCGCGGAGGTCGGGTCCGTGCCGACGCCGTTCGCGTGGGACTCCAGCGGACGCGACCCGGAGCTGCCGGAGGACCCGGACGTGCCGGGCGATTCCGTCGCGACGCCGGAGGAAGTGCTGGCCCTGTCCGGGCTGAACGGCATCGAGCCGGGCTCACGGCAGGCACCGGCGCCCATGGCGCTGACCGGGGAGGGTACGGGGACGGCGCGGCTTGAGGTGAAGGCCGGTGCGACCGGGCTGCTCAGTGATCCCGAGGCCCGCTTCCCGGTGTTCGTCGACCCGACGATCCACCCGGGCACGTCGGGTTGGACCGTGGCCTACCAGCCGCACCCCAACGCCAGCTTCTGGAACGGCGTCAACTACAACGACGGCACGCCCGAGGCACGGGTGGGTCACGAGAACGACACCGGCGGCACCGCCCGTTCCTTCTGGCGGATGAACTACAGCAGCTCGCTGAAGGGCGCGACGATCAGCAAGGCGTCCTTCAAAGTGCTCAACAACCACTCCTGGTCGTGCGAGAAGCGGGAGTTCCAGCTCTGGCTGACGGGCGCGATCTCGTCGGGCACGACGTGGAAGAAGCAGCCCGGCTGGACCACCGAGATCGACCGGCTGTCGTTCGCGCACGGCTGGAAGGCCGGCAACTGCCCCGACGACTACGAGGAGTTCGACATCAAGGCCGCCGCGCAGAAGGGTGCGGACGCCGGCTGGTCCAGCCTCACCCTCGGGATGCGCGCGACCAGCGAGCGCGACACCCAGACCTGGCGCAAGTTCCAGGCGGCCACGGCTCAGCTGACCGTCGAGTACAACCGCCCGCCGGCCACTCCCAGCGGCGTGACCAGCGCCCCCGGCGGCACCTGCAACACCGCCACGGCCGGTGCGACGATCGGCAAGACCAACGTGGTCCTGTCCGCCAAGTCCACCGACCCCGACGGCAACCTCAAGGGGCTGCGCTTCCGGATGTGGAAGTCCGGCGCCGCCGTCCCGGCGGGGACCCTCGTCACCAGCCTGTCCAGCGGCAAGGCGTCGATCACCATCGCCGCGGCCAACCTCGCGGACAAGGGCGTCTACTACTGGGACGTCCGTGCCGAGGACTCCGGCGGGCGGGTGTCCGCGTACTACCCGACCAGCGGCAACCGGTGCACGGTCACCATCGACGCGTCGGCCCCGCCGCCGCCCACGGTCGACAGCGAGACGTTCCCCGAGCTCACCAGCGACGGGCAGACCTGGGCGACGGTCGAGTTCGGCGGCACGGGAGCCGTCACCTTCACCTCGCCGGGCGCGGCCAAGTTCCGGTACGGCATCGAGGGGCTGTGGTGGAAGACCGTGGACGCGGTCGGCGGCTCGTTCACCGACAGCGCGCTGAAACCCCAGCACACCGGGCCCAACTGGCTGAACGTGTACGCCCTCGACGCGGCGGGCAACCAGAGCGCGGTCACCAACCACGGTTTCTACGTCCCGCCCAGCGGTTCGGGTGACCATCCCGGTGACGTCAGCGGCGACGAGTTCCCCGACATCCTCCAGGTGAACGGCAACGGCCAGCTCTTCACCTGCGTCGGTCTGCCGGCCGGTGAACTCCAGGGCTGCATGCCCGCCTCGTACACCACCGGCGGAGCGCTGCACCCCGCCGGACACTGGTACGACGCGGCGAGCAACAAGGCCGCGCTGATCACCCACTTCTCCGACGCCTACCCCGGCGACGGCATCACCGACCTCTTCGCGGTCTCCCCCGACGGAACCTTCTGGCTCTACCCCGGAGACGGGTACGGGAGTTTCGACGTCGACCAGCGCATCCGGATCATCCTGCCGCCGGACGCCCCCGCGCCCTCTGCCTGGACCCAGATCAGGGCCGTCGGCGACATCACCGGCGACCGGCTGCCCGATCTCTTCCTGCGCTCCGGCGGCTCCTTCTGGGTCCTCTCCGGATACACCGGCGGGAAGTTCCAGGCGGCCACGATGATGAACCCCGACGCCTGGGCCCGCCGTGACATCGTCAACGTCGCCGACGTCAACGGCGACAAGACGCCCGACATGCTGTGGCGCAACCTCGACAACGGCACCATGTACGTCCGCCACGGCAAACCCGGTTCCGTCACCGGCAGCGTCGACCTCGAATCCCTGAAACTCGGCTCCAGCTCCCAGAGCGGCCAGGACGTCGCGTACGGCACCGGCTGGGCCGAGACCGCGGTCTCCACCGCCCTCGGCATCCCCGACATCAGCGGCGACGGCGTCCCCGACATCTGGGCGCGCTCCGCTACGGACGGCCAGATCCGCCTCTACAACCCGAGCCGCACGAACACGAACGCGGCGGTGAAGGTCGTGCTGTCGGCGGACTGGAGGTCGGTCAAGTCTCTGGGCTGACTCCCGTACGAGAAGGGGCCACCCGGGCGGATTCCCGGGTGGCCCCTTACGTGGTCGTGGAGGGAGGTCGGGAACGCCGCTCCCCCACCCCGCGCCCCGCCCGGACCGGTCAACTCCCTGCTCCGCCCCGGGAGATGGGCCGCGCTCTCACCGCGACCGCACGCCATCCGCTCCCAGCGGAACCTGCTCAGTCCGATCTCGAAGAGGCTCGTCACCGTCGAGCCCTCCACGGCCCACGCGGCTCGCCCCGGCTGCCCGAGCCGGAGCGGCACAGGCGAAGACGTGCCGGCGGTCCGCTGAGAAAGCCGGAGCCGCCGTCGAAGGGTTCAGGTCCGCTTGGGCCACGGTGTCCGCCCCGGCGCCGACCAGGTGCACAGCAGCGGCCGGGTGGGCCGTACGGCGAACTCCAGCGCCGCGAGCGGCGTTTCGCCGAGGTCCCAGATCAGGCCGTCCAGGTGGGCGCGGACCCGGCCGCCGGTGCTCATGAAGACGTGGCTGCTGCTGAGCCACCAGCCCACCGGGTCGTGTTCCTCGCCGAAGAGGTCGTTCAGAAGGCGGGCTTCGTCGCGGTAGCGGACTCCGCGGTTGGGCGTGATCCAGTACGGCTCGTCGTTCATGAAGTTGGGGCCGGCGGACAGTGCGGGCTGGATCTCCAGGCCCCGGAACTCGGCCATGAAGGTGCGGAAGGGCTCGCCGGCCGGGTAGCCGACGTGGGTGAGCCTGTCCACGGTGTCCGTGATGTCGACGCGCCTGCCTGGCCGCCAGCCGGCGGCCAGGAGACTGTCACGGACGGGAAGGCTCAGCCCACGGTCGTCCTCGGTGGGCTCAGGGCCCGATGAAGAGGTTCTTCTGGAGGCGGCTGCACCGTCCACAGGGTCTGGCGACATCGCCGTGCTCCCACTGCCCGTCATCGTCGTCGCCCACGTGGACGACGTCCATGTGGCCGCCGCGGATCGCCCCGGGACCTTCGGCATTGTATGCCTTGATCAGGCACTTGGTCTCGGCGCAGCCGCCGTGGTGGTCGTTCTCGTCGAACACGTCCTGCATGTCCGGCGGGACGGCGAGCTGTTCCTTGTTGTGCGCCCGGTAGGTCTCGCCGGAGGGCGAGGTGTACTCGGCGGCGTACTCAGCGCCGTACGCCTCCGCGATGTCGGCTGTGTCGAGCAGCGCCTGTGACGGGGGGCAGTTGTGGACGAGGACCGCGGCCGTTCCGACGAGCACGTGGTACGTGTGGACGTCGCTGACCGTCAGGTTGTGGACGGCCTGCGTCTGCTGCGTCCACCGCTGGACCGCGGTGACCTGGACGAGGGTTCCGGCGCTGGTGCGCAGCCACTGGCCGGCCCGCAGGTCGGTGGCGCCGACCCACTCGCGGAGTTCCGGGACCCAGAAGGGGTGCCCGGCGGTCGCGGTGACCGACGCGGTCCTGGAGCCGTCGATGCCGACCGTCACCTTGACGAGGTGCTTCAGCCCCCGTCCCTTGATCTCGGCCGTGACCGTGCGGGCGCGGGTCTCGCCGGACCGCTCATCGGTGGCGACGACCTTGTCGCCGGTCCTGACCTTCTCGATCGGCTTGGTGGAACCGTCGGCCATCAGGACCTTGGTGCCGGGGACGAAGCTGTTGCAGGTGGGGCCGCTCTCGCCCGACTTGCCGGAGCCGCCGCTCCCGCTGGAGCCGCCGTTCCCCCGGGACGATCCCCCGGAGCTGCCGCCCGGCTTGGAGCCGCCGCTCTTGCCACCGCCCCCGCCCCCGCCGGCACTCTTCGCCGTCGAGACCTTGGGCGCCGCCTTGGCCTGGGCCTGCTTCTGAACCGGGTTGCCCGTCTTCCGGGCCCGGGCCGCAGCCGCGTCGGCCGTGCGTTTCGCCTGTTCCGCCGCCTTCTTCTTGGCGCGTTGGGCCGCTTCCTTCTTGGCCCGTTCGATCGCCGCCTTCTTGGCGCGCAGGGCGGCGGATTCGGCGGCCTTGGCGGCCTTCAGGACCAGTTCCGCGGCCTTCTTCGCCGCGCGGAAGGACTCGATGGCCTTGATCGTGCGGTTGACGGCCTTCAGGACGGACGGGATCTTGCCGAGTTTGGTCCAGGGGATGGCGCCGATGATGAGGCTGCCGCAGGACCACATGTCCCCGCCGAAGCAGGCCATGGCGTCGTTGATGCCGATGAAGTCCTTCAGGGTCTCCCAGGCGACGGCGAGGATGACCGAGGTGAGGGACTTGCCCATCATCGACTGGGCCTGCGCGACCTGGGCCGCCGAGAGGCCCGCGCCCGCGAGGGCCGCCGCCCGTTCCGAGGCCGTGAGGCTGATCGCCAGGCCCGTCGGGTCGGACATGGTCACCGGGTTGTTGTGGGCGTAGGAGTACCCGTTGGACTGCAACACGTCGTTCAGGTCGAGGACCGGGTCCGCGGAGAGGAAGCGGCCCACGACAGGGTCGTACAGACGCGCCCCCAGCGGCTGGAACCCGGACGCGTCGTCCCGGGTCGCGCCCAGGAACCCGGTGTGGGTCTGGACGTTGACGCCGACCGTGCTCGCGGCGCGCTGGTTGCCGAACGGGTCCTGCTTGCGCATCCGGACCGTGTTCGTGCTGTTGAGCGCGACCTCGACGTACGTACTGCCCTGGTGGTCGCCGGCGAGGGCGACGAGGTTCTCGGTGCCGAGGCCGTACGCGTAGCGCATGACCGCGCCGCCGGGTGCCGAGTAGGTGCGCTGGGTGTTGATCAGCGCGCCGCCCGCCATGGTGGTGACCTCGGTGTCACCGAGGTACAGCGTGGCCTGCTTGCCCTTGATCGCCAGCAGGCGCGAGCCGTCGGGCCCGTACACGTACCGGGTGTCGTTCTGGGCCGCCCACTTCTGCTCGGACTTGGTGGCGTCGCAGGTGGCGAGGACGACCGGCGTGGAGTTCGCCGAGTTGGCGTCCTTGACCGCCCCGCACAGCGTGCCGTACACGAGCTGGCCCGCGGTGTTGCGCTTGAACTCCTGGGCCGGGGTGCCGTCGCACTTGCGGATGCCGAAGGCGGAGCCGGCGGTGTTCGCGGCGGGCTGGAGGCACCAGTCGTCGTAGACGCGGAGGGTGCCCTTGTCGGGGTCGGTGCCGGGGACCTGGGCGAAGCGCCAGCTCTGGCCGGGGGTGCCGTTGCAGGAGTAGAGGTGGACCGGCTGGTCGGTGACCGTGAGGCCGCCCTTGAGGTCCAGGCACTTGTCGGCGAGGCCGATGTACGGGGTCTTGCCGCCGGTGCCGGCGCCGGTGATCCGCTCGACCTTGCCGTCGTACGTCCAGGCCAGCTCCTGCTTGTCGCCGGTCTGCGTCGACGTGACCGTCTTGGTCTCGCCGGTGAGTTCGTAGACGCGCTCGGCCTCGGCCTTGACCTCGGCGCCCTGCGGGGTGCGGGACGTCTTGGTGACCTTGGTGAGGGTGTGCGGCTGGCTGCCGTCCGCCTTGCCGTAGGCGTACGAGGTGACCGCGTCCTGCTGCGAGGAGCCGGTGAGGTTCTTCTCGGTGAGCTTCTTGCGGTTGCCGGCGAGGTCGTACTCGTACTCCTGCCAGTAGCCCGAACCGTCCGCGCCCGCCGAGACGTTCAGCGTGCCGTCGGACTTCTTCGGGCCGACGCAGGACGTCTGGTCGGCGGCCGTCCAGGCCGACTTGAGCTGGCCCAGCGGGTCGTACGTGAAGCACTGCCGCTCGGTGGCCCTGCCCTCGGCGTGCTCGTTGATGGAGGTGACGTTGCCGGAGGGGTCGTAGCCGTAGGTGCGGCGGGACACCAGGTTGCCGGAGACGGTGTTCTTGTCGCCGGTCTGCTCGCGGTAGACGAGCTGTTCGGCGAGTTCGCCGCTGGACTCGTCGTACGTCGCCTGGGTCCACACCCGGTACGGCTGGGCGCCGAGCGTGGAGCGCAGGACCTGGCCGTAGGCGTCGTACTCGGTCTCGGCGCCGTACCAGTCCTCGCCTGAGACGGAGAGCGGACGGCCGTCCTCGTTGTAGCGGACGACCAGGGTCTCCTCGCCGAAGCGGCCCGCCTTGGGGAGGGTCGCCTCCTGGAGCATGCCGGTGTCGGTGTAGGAGAACTTGGAGCGGTACTCCAGGTCCAGGCCCCAGGTGTCCTTGACGGACTGCGGGAGGGTCAGGGTGGTGGAGGTCGGCTGGTAGTCCTTGGTGTAGCCGTCGATCTTCTGGACGTACTTCTCGCCGTCGGTGACGCGGGTCGCCGAGTACGGCATGCCCTTGCCGCCGGGCGCCTTGTCGTACTCGAAGGACGCGAGGACCTTGCCGTCGGCGTTGTCGGCACGCTGTTCGGTCGGCCGGGACAGCAGGTCGTAGCCGTTCCAGACCGTGCCGCGGGCGTTGGTGGTGGTCAGGACGCGGCCGCGGGCGTCGTACTTGGTGCTGGTGGTGCCGGTGTCGGGGTCGGTCGCGGTGAGCGGGCGGCCCCGGTGGTCGTAGGTCCACGACCACGGGTGGGCCTTGTCGATGGAGCTGGTCGCGGTCTCCTGCTGGCCGCCGGGGTTGTACGTGTACCGCATCGACGTGAAGCCGCCGGGGGCCTCGGGGTTGAAGGTGTCGACGCGGCTGGTGCGGCCGAGGGCGTCGGTGAAGACCTGGTAGGAGGAGGTGCCGGCCGGGTTGATGACCTTCGACCAGTCCTGGCCGTACTCGTAGCGGATCGCCTTCTCGGCGACCGGCTCCGCGGAGGACTCGCCGGACTGCGGGTCGGTGACGCGCAGGACCGGGGTCTCGGTGAGGACGCGGCCGAGGCCGTCGTAGGTGTAGCGGGTGATGTTGCGGACCGCGAGGTCGCTCTCCGGCTGGAACAGCTCGCCGGGCTTCGCGTCGCGGGTGAGGTAGGCGTTGTTGGTCTGCCAGATCTCGCCGGAGCTGTTGTAGAGGGTGTCGGTGATCAGGTGGCCGCCGCCGTCGGCCTCCTCCTGCGTCTGGCGTTCACGGCCGAGGCCGTCGTAGAGGGTGACGGAGGTCTCGACGCGGTTGTCGTGGCCGCGCGCGCGGGTGGTGATGTACGGCGGCTTGCGGTCCGGGTTGTCCTCGTCGTACTTCGGGATCGTGTAGACGGCCTTGAAGTCCGGGACCGCCGAGGCGGACGGGGTACGGCCGGCCGCCCACGCCTCGGTCATCCGGCCCAGCGGGTCGTACTTGGCCTCGCTGACGTGGCCGTTGGCGTCGGTCGTCTTCAGCGAGGTGCCCCGGCCGGGCTCCAGGGTCTGGATCTGGGAGTGGCCGGCCGCGTTGGTCTCGGTGACCGTGAAGACCTGGCCGGTGGGCGGGTCGAAGGTGATCGAGGAGGGGTTGTTGTCCGGGTCGAACCGCTTGGTGACCCGGCCGTACTCGTCGAACTCGGTCCGGCCGTCGGTCTGGAAGCCGGTGCCCGCGCCGTTCAGCGACCAGGTCTGCGACGCCTCGCCGAGCGTGCCGGCGAGCAGCGGGTCGCCGTAGTCCTGGCCGTCGTAGGCGGTGCGGACGCCGCCGGTCAGGGTGGAGTACTTGGTGAAGTCGGCCGCCGCGCAGGTGGTCGGCGAGACCAGGACCTGCTTGGAGAGGCCGATCAGGTTCTTCGCGGTCTGGTGGAAGTACTCCAGCTTCGTGCAGGACTCGTCGCCGGACCTGCCGGTGTCACCGCGCGACTCGACCTGGGTGGGCAGGCCGTACACCGGCTCGTACGTCGTCGTCGACTCGACGGTCCGCAGCGGGCGGGGGTCGTCGCCGGTGCCGGAGGAGCGGGTGTACGCGATCTCCTCGGGCTCGGTGACCCGCCAGGCCCGCAGCGGGGTGAGGCCGTCGTCACGGGTGCGGGTCGCGAGGACGGTCGCCTCGGGGACGGTCACCGAGCGCGAGAGCCAGTCCGTGTCGGCGTCGCCCGCGTTGGTGTACGTCAGCTCCTCGGCGATCCGGCCCGCGAACGGCTCGCGGTCCTTGGCGATCTCCGCGCCGGTGATGTCCTTCACCGGTACGTCGTCGCCCATGCCCCGGAAGAAGCGGGTGACGGACTTGGAGCGCTTGCTGCCGATCTTGTCGTCGTCGGCGCCGGTGATCACCGAGGTCTGCTCGAACCCGGCGAACTGGGAGTACGTCCGGGTGGACTTCTTCGTGAACTCGGCCTCGGCGAGCTTCCAGCCCGGGTTCTTGTACAGGTACTCGGTACGGGTCGCGAGCGCGCCGTCGACGTTGGGGAGTTCCTCGACGGTGTCCACGACGTACTTGTGGAACCAGTCGATGTCCTCGACCTCGGGGTCCGGGTTCCAGAACGCCGGGTAGCACAGCCGCGTGTTGGCCTTCAGCGCCGCCTTGTCGCCCTTGCCGGGCAGGCCGGTGCCGGTCTTGCAGTCACCCTCGGGCGTCTTGTACGAGACGACGGTCTCGCCGCCGTACTCGTTGATGACACGGCCGACGCGCAGCCGGGAGAAGCCGGGGCGGGCGTCGTCCTTGACGCGGTTGGGCATGTCCTCGGCGTTGGACTCGAAGCGCACCGCGTTCAGGGTGGTGCTCGCGCCCGCCGGGTCGTAGCCGGTGCGCTGGACGGACTCCAGCCACAGGGCCGTGTTCGGGCCGGTCTTCAGGACCGGGAAGTTCTGGGTGAGGGTGTACTTGTCGACGGGCTGGCGGGCCGTGGAACCGGCGACGCGCTGCGTCTCGGTGCTGACCGACGTCAGGCGCTTGCGGGTCCAGAAGGACGGGCCGGCGTTCCAGCACATCTTCTTCGACTGGCAGCGCAGGTCGGCCGGGGTGTCGAACCAGATGCGGTACTTGCCCGGGTCCTTGTCGGCGAAGTTGGTGTCCGAGCAGACGCCGTCCTTCGGCAGGCAGCGCTCGGCGACCGCGAAGGAGATCCGGGAGGTGGCCGGGGAGCCGAAGATGCTGTTCAGCTTGTTGCGCTGGCCGTAGTCGATGTGGTCGAGCCAGCCGCCTCGGTCGTACTTGACCGGGGCCTTGAAGTTGAAGTTACGGGCGTAGTAGTTCTCCTCCTTCTGCCACCACAGGGACATGGCGTTGCCGTGGAGGTCCTCGACGTAGTCGAGGTTCCAGCGCCAGCCCTGCGTGCAGGCGGAGTTCTTCCACTCGGACTGGTAGCAGTCCTCGCCGCTGTGGTTGCCGTACACCGGGACCGTCAGGACGGAGTCGGTGACCGTGCCGCTCGGGGCGCCGGGCAGCTTGTGCTTGCCGAAGTGGTACTTGGTGCCGTCGCGGGTGGTGACGATCCAGTACTCGCCCTTGTAGGCGCCGTTGCCGGTGGACTCGTCGCGGATCTGCTGGACGACCGCGCCGTCGCCGTTGGCGGTGGTCCACTTGCCGTCCGCCCACACCAGTTCGGTCGTGCTGCCGCCCAGGGACAGGGTCGCGTTGTTCGAGCCCCAGCAGAGGTCCGCGGTGCGGTGGGTCTTGTTGTTCGACCCGTCCTTCTTGGAGTCCTCGCGGCAGGAGGCGTAGGTGCGGGTGATGGAGCCGGGGTTGTAGTCCCAGCCGTCGCCTATCCAGGACGCCTGGTTGTTGGACGCCGAGGTACGGCCGTCGACCGTCTGCGAGCTGTAGTTGAAGGCGACCTTCGGGGTGAGGCCGCCGGCCGACTCCGGGACCTGGATCTGGTAGCCGTAGGTGAAGGCGCCGGAGGAGGAGCCCGAGGACCAGGAGCCCGAGGAGAGGAGGGGGGAGGCCGTGAAGTCACCGGCGGCGGAGGCGCCGGTGTCGAGGGCGCCGACGACCTGGGGGCGGGAGGCGTCCACGGCGGGGAGGACGGTGGCGGTCTGCCGGGCTTGGGCGGTGCCGGTCTTTCCGGCTTCGCCGGTCTTGAGGGCGGCCGTGTCGGCGGTGCCCGCGGTCGGCGCGCTGTCGCCCAGGAGGCCGGCGACCGGGACCGAGCCCGTCAGGATCTTCCGGGTCGTCGCCTTCTTCGCGGCGGTCGTACGGGTCGGGGCCTGCGACGCCGGGACCGTCTCGACGGAGCTGGAGAGGCGCTCGGCCTTCTCCTCCGCCCTGCCGGACATCGTCGCGGTGCCCTCTTCGGCGGCGCAGTCGCCGGTGCCGGGGGCGTCCATGACGCAGTCCGGCAGCAGCATCAGGCCGAAGCGGTCGGCGGCCTGGGGGCCGTACAGGTCGGCGAAGGCGGTGGTGTCGACGGCCAGCGCGACCTGGGCGGCCGGGTCGGCGGTGGCCGGCGGGGTGACCCGCATGACCAGGCCCGAGACGCCCGCGTCCTGCGAGGTGGCGGGCGGTGCCAGCTCGACCTTCCAGGTACCGGCCAGCGCCGCCGGGTCGCCGCCCTCGGGGACGCCGACCGCGATCGGGAGGTCCTCGACGGGGACGGTGGTACCGGGTGCGGTGTCCGTCGTGATGGGTGCGGTGCCGCTGTCCTCGGTCCACGCGGTGACGGCGGTCGGCACGTACGGCTCGACCGGGACCTCGGGCGCGGTCGTGATCGTCTTGTCGGCCTCCTCGTCCCCGTCCAGCGCGGGGGTCTCGGGGAGGTCGGGCAGGTCGACGCTGCGGGTCGCGTCCGGCGCGGGCGGCACCGCCCACGCCTGGGCGGACAGGCTCGTCACCGCCAGCGTCGTGGACAGCAGGAGGACGGTCGCGACGCGGCCGAGCCGCCGACGCCGTCGTGGACCATGAGCACGCATGCGCGTCGACTCCACCCAGGTGATGCGAACAACAGAGGTGTTCGGCACCTTCTGACATGAACCGCACAGGGATCAAGGCGGCCGAAGTGGACGGATCGGGTCCCTTTGAGACGTCCGTCACAGGAGATTTCCGGCCAGATCGACGCACTGTTGGCGCGTAAGGGCTCAGTAAAGGCCATTTCAAGCCTTCATCACAGCTTTATAAAATCTTCATATGTGGACGAGCGGTGGGAACCGTGTGATCGTGTGCGCGCCCATGTCCGTCTGGACCACACGGGAGTAGACCGCCGTGTCCGCGCCGCCCCGCCTTCTTAGCCCCTTCGTGCGCACGCGCACCCGGCTGAGCCTCACCGTCTGCCTGGTGCTGGCCGCCCTGACCGCCGCGCTGCTGCCCTGGTGGCAGGGTGGCTCGTCATCGACTCCCGCCGCCCGCAAGCCTGTTGACGCCCGGCCGGTGCACACCGGACCGCGCGACGAGAACGCCGCCGCCGCCGAGGCGCGGCGGACCGGGAAAGAGGTCGTCGTCGACACGGCGACCACCGCCACGGAGATGACGTGGGCCCAGCCGGGCGGGGGGTTGCGCACGCGGCTCAACGCGCTGCCCGTGCGGGCGCGGAACGCGCAGGGGAAGTGGGCGGCGGTCGACAACCGGCTGCGGGTGGCCGAGGACGGGGTGCGGCCGGTGAATCCGGTGGTGCCGGTGCGGTTCTCGGCGGGCTCCGTGGCGGGGAGTTCGCGCGCCGACCGGTCGTACGCCCGTCAGCCGCTCGGCTCTTCGGACACCTTCCTCGCCGAGACCGTCCTCGGTGAACACACCGTCACCTACACCTGGCCCGGCCCGCTGCCGTCGCCGGTGCTGGACGGGCCGCGCGCTCTGTACTCCGAAGTGCTGCCCGGCGTCGACCTGTTGCTGGTGGCCCGCGAGGAGGGCGGCCTCGCGCAGCTCCTGATCGTGAAGGACCGCGCGTCGGCTTCGGCGCTCGCGACCGTGTCGTACGGCTTGAAGTCGCCCACCGCCTCCTTCCGTCACGACGCTGGCGCGGGCCGCGTGCTCGTGCTGGACTCCGCTCGGCGGGAAGTCGGGTCGATCCCGACGCCGTTCGCGTGGGACTCCAGTGGGCGTGACCCCGAGGCGCCGGCCGGTTCGGGGGTCCGTACCTCCGTGGCGACGCCCGCCGATGTCCTGAAACTGTCGGGGCTGAGCGGGATCGAGCCCGGCGCGCGGCAGGCGCCGACGCCGGTGCGGCTGGCCGGGGACGGGACGGGGGCGGCGCGGCTCGAACTGCGCGTCGCCGAGACGGGGTTGCTCGACGACCCCGCCGTACGCTTCCCGCTCTTCATCGACCCGCCGTTCAACCCGGGCTGGCAGGCGTGGACAGTGGCGTACAAGCCGTACCCGAACTCCAGCTTCTGGAACGGCACCAACTTCAGCTCCGGGACCTCGGACGCGCGGGTCGGGCGGGAGAACGACACGAACGGGACGGCGCGTTCGTTCTGGCGGATCGGCTACAGCAGTTCGCTGAAGGGCGCGTCGATCAGCAAGGCGACGCTGACGATCCTCAACAACCACTCCTGGTCGTGCACCAAGCGGGAGTTCCAGCTCTGGCTGACCGGGTCGATCTCTTCGGGGACGACCTGGAACAAGCAGCCGAGCTGGGCCGACGAGATCCAGCGGAAGTCGTTCGCGCACGGCTGGTCGTCGGCCGACTGCCCCGACGACTACGAGGAGTTCAACGTCAGGTCGGCCGCGCAGACCGGTGCCGACAAGGGCTGGTCCAACATCACCTTCGGGATGCGGGCGACCAGCGAGAGCGACACGCAGACGTGGCGGAAGTTCAAGGCGACGTCCGCGGAGATGAACGTCGTCTACAACCGTGACCCGGCGGTCCCGTCGAGCGTGTCCAGCGCGCCCGGCGGCACGTGCAGCACCGCGGCGGCGGGCCGGACCGTCGGCAAGACGAACGTCGTCCTGTCCGCGAAGTCCTCCGACCCGGACGGGAACCTGTCGGCGCTGCGGTTCCGGTTCTGGAAGAAGGACGCGGCGGTGCCGGCGGGGACGCTGGTGACCGCGCCGTCCGGCAAGGCGACGCTGACGATCCCGTCCAGCTCGCTCGTCGACAAGGGCGTCTACTACTGGAACGTCCGCGCCGAGGACTCCGGGGACGGGCGCTCCGCCTACTACCCGGCCAGCGGCAACTGCACGCTCACCGTGGACGGTTCGGCTCCGCCGCCGCCGGACGTGGACAGCGAGGTGTTCCTCGCCGCCACCGACGACGGGGCGACCTGGGCGACCGTCAAGTTCGGCAAGCCGGGCGCGGTGACCTTCACGTCGTCCGGGGCGGCGAAGTTCCGGTACGCCGTCGACGGACTCAACTGGAAGGACGCGCCGCCTCCCACCGCGGGCGTCTCGACCGTCCCCGACCTGACGCCCAAGCACGCCGGGCCCAACACCCTCAACGTCATCGCGTACGACGCGGCCGGCAACCCCAGCAAGACCACCGACTACACCTTCTACCTCCCGCCCCGCGACATCGGCGACGCGCCCGGCGACACCACCGGCGACACCCTCCCCGACCTCCTCGTCGTGGACGCCTCCGGCAAGCTGATCAACTGCGTCGGCGACGAGGGGGGCGAGCTGAACGAGTGCCTCGACGCGGCGTACACCTCCGACGGCAAGCTCAACCCCGCCGGGCACTGGTACAACGCCTCAACCGGCAAGGCCGCGCTGATCAGCCACTACGCCGACGCGTACCCCGGCGACGGCGCCACCGACCTCTTCGCCGTCACGCCCGACGGGGGGTTCTGGCTCTACCCCGGCGACGGGTACGGCAGCTTCGACGTGGGCAAGCGCCTCAAGGTCTTCCTGCCCTCCAACGCCCCCGCCCCCTCGACCTGGATCCAGCTCAAGGCGGTCGGCGACATCACGGGTGACGGCCTCCCCGATGTGACCCTGCGGTCCGGTCTCACCTACTGGATCCTCACCGGCTACACCGGCGGCAAGTTCCAGACCGCGACCCTCATGAACGCCGACGCCTGGGCCCGCCGCGACATCGTCAACATCGCCGACATCAACGACGACGACGTCCCCGACCTGCTCTGGCGCAACCTCGACAACGGCAACATGTACGTCCGCCACGGCAAGCCGGGCGCGGTCGCGAAGAGCGTCGACCTCGACTCCCTCAAGACGGCGGCGGCCTCCCTGAACGGCGACGTCGCCTACGGCACGAGCTGGACCGAGGCCAACGTCTCGACCGCCCTGGGCATCCCCGACATCAACAAGGACGGGATCCCCGACATCTGGGCCCGCTTCGGGGCGGACGGGCAGGTGAAGGTGTACAACCCGTCGCGGACGAACACGAACGCGCCGGTGAAGGTGGTGCAGCCGTTGGACTGGCGGACGGTGAAGGCACTGGGGTGAGCCCGGCCGCGGGCGCCTGGGCCCGGCCGCCTCACGGGGCGACCGGGCCTTTGCCATGCCCTCGCGGTGAACTCCCGCCCAGGGGCGCGCGGTTCGGTGGCTGCGCTCGCTCGGTGCGGTGACGTTGCCGTGGTTCCGGTGACCGGTTCGGGGGTGTCCCCGTTGTTTCGGTGACTGCTCGGAAAGTGCGGGCGGAATATTCGACGGGAGGGATGCCGTGGTCGGGAAGCGTGTGGTGCGGATCGTCGCCGGCGTGGCCGTAGGGAGTGCGCTCGTATTCGGTGTGCCGGGGGCGGCGCATGCCACGGCCGTGGGGACCACGCCGGTGCGGACGTTCGAGTACAGCGTCGGTGGGATGACCGTGAAGGTGCCGACGGGGTGCATGTTCACGCATGCGATCAAGGGGAGCGGGCGGAGGATCACGTATCAGAACGCCGGGGTGGACTGTGCGTTTGTCGGGGCGCTCAGTAGTGGGTTCTGCCTACCGCACACCTCACGTGACGTCACGCATGGCGATCCCAAGATCGACCCTGCGTGTGACAACTCCCCTCAGACGTAGCCGCGTTACCGCCGAGCCTGCATGTCAGCGGGGTGCGGCGGGTGAGTCAGTGTCATCACGTCTCGAAATTAGGGGTGTTGTGAGCGAGCGGCAGGGGGGTTGGCTGCGGTGGGTCGGAGTCGGGGGGTTTGTTGCGGGAGTTGTTGTCGGGCTGGGCTTCTTCGCGTTCTTTCCCGGGCTGCCGCATGTCATCGACTGGGGTGCGGTGATCGTCTCGTTGGGGGTGGGGGGCGTGGTTCGGTGGGCATGTCTCATGTGGGGGCGTAAGAGGGTGAGCGGGCGGACGTGAGGTGATCACGCCGTCCGTTTACGGGGAGTTGCCTTCTTCGCCGGCGTCGACTTCTTCGTGGGCGTCTTCTTCGCAGCCGCCTTTTTGCGGGGCGGCAGCCGCTTGACCTGTGCCTCCGCCTCTTCTCCCCGTGATGCCTTTGCCGCGTTGACGCTTTTCTCCAGGGCCGCCATGAGGTCGAGGACCTTGGCGGAGGAGGGGGGTGCGGGGGTCTCGGAGGGGGGTTCGCCGGAGGACTTCACGGCGATCAACTCCTCCAGCGCTTCGCGGTACTCGTCGTGGAGGTCGTCGAGGTCGACCTCCCCCAGCGTGTCCATCAGGACGTCCGCGAGGTCCAACTCCTCTTTGCGGATGGTGACTTCCGTGTCCGGCGCGATGCCTTCGGGGACGCGGACCTCGTCCGGCCACAGCAGCCCGTGCATGGCGATGGCGTCGCCGACGACGCGGAGCATGCCGAGGCGTTCGCGGCCGCGGAGGGCGTACTTGGCGACGGCGACTCTTTTGCTGCGTTTCAGGGCCTCGCGCAAAAGGGTGTACGGCTTCGCCGCGGGCACGCCGGCCGCGGCGAGGTAGTACGCCGTGTCCATCTGGAGGGGGTCGATCCGGTCGGCGGGGACGAAGGCGACGATCTCGATCGTGCGGGCGGTGGGGAGGGGCAGGTGGGCGAGGTCGTCGTCGGTGATGGGGACGATCGTCCCGTCGGCCTCCTCGTACCCCTTGCCGATCTCGGCGGTGGCGACCTCGCGGTCTTCCAGTTCGCAGACCTTGCGGTACCGGATGCGGCCACCGTCCTCGGTGTGGATCTGCCGGAAGGAGACGGAGTGGCTCTCGGTGGCGTTGACGAGCTTGATGGGGATGCTGACGAGGCCGAAGGAGATGGCGCCGTTCCATATGGATCGCACGGTTGGCATCCTTTCCGTCCCGTTAATCACCGTTCTGCGTGATTCTTATCGTATGACGCCTATCACCTCCGTGGCCGGGCGGCGGCTCGCGCTCAGCAATCTGGAGAAGGTGCTGTACCCGGCGGACGGCTTCACGAAGGGGGAGGTGCTGCACTACTACGCGACCGTCGCGGACGTCCTGCTGCCGCACCTGCGGGACCGGGCCGTGTCGTTCCTGCGCTACCCGGACGGGGCCGCCGGCCAGGTCTTCTTCACCAAGAACGTCCCGCCCGGCACCCCCGAGTGGGTCACGAAAGCGCAGGTCACACGGTCGGACGGGACCGCGCGGATGGTCGTCGTGCAGGATCTGCCGAGCCTGATGTGGGCGGCGAACCTGGTCGCCGAGTTCCATACGCACCAGTGGACGACCGCCGCCCCCGACCTCGCCGACCGCCTCGTCCTCGACCTCGACCCGGGCGCCCCGGCGGGCATCGCCGAGTGCTGCCGGGTCGCGCTGTGGCTGCGGGAACGGCTCGCGGCGGACGGGATCGAGGCGTACGTGAAGACGTCCGGCGCGAAGGGCCTGCACCTCCTCGCGCCGGTCCGCGACGCGTCCCCCGACCGGGTGAGCGCGTACGCCCGGCGCCTCGCCGTCGACGCGGAGGCCGCACTCCCCGGCCTCGCCGTCCACCGCATGAACCGCGCCCTGCGCCCCGGCAAGGTCTTCGTCGACTGGAGCCAGAACGCGGCCCGCAAGACGACGGCCGCCCCGTACACCCTGCGCGCCCGCCCCGAGCCGACGGTCTCCACTCCGGTGAGCTGGCAGGAGGTGGCCCAGTGCCGGGAGGGTCTGGTGTTCCGGGCGGGGGATGTCGTACGGAGGGTGGAGGAGTACGGGGATCTGCTGGCGCCGCTGTTCGAGGCGGGGCGGGCGGGGACCGTACCTCAGGGGTAGTTCCGGAGAGGTAGCTCTAGAGAGGCAGCTCTAGAGAGGCAGCTCCGGAGAGGTAGCTCCCAAGTACTACCCCCTAGGTCCCTCACACCCTCCCCCACGTCCCCCGGTCCCGGGCCATCGCATGCAGCGCCTCCACATCCGCCGGCTTCAGCACCCCCCCCTGCCGCCCCAGCTCCGGCAGCGCGTCGTCCCCCAGTACCCGTACCTCCCGCAGGGGAGCCGTCACCCGGACCTCCGCCGCGCCGACGAGCGCGAGGACGGGGCGTACCTCGGCGGTCAGGGCGTACGACGCCCGCGCGGCGTCCGCGCGGACCCGGCGCAGGAGGGGCTGGGCGTCGCGGCGGCCGAGGGTGACCATCGGGTCGGCGACGAGGACCCGCTGCTTACGGGCGTACAGGGCGTGCACGGCGTACAGCCCGCCGGGCCCGATCGCGAGGTGGTGGAGGCGGTCGCCGCCGGGCAGCGGGACCGAGTGGAGGGTGTGCCAGCCGGCGCGGTCGAGGGCGTCGAGGGCGTCGCCGACCGCCTGCTCGGCGGCGAGGGCCCTGCGGCGGGGGTCGGGGCGCAGGCGCGAGCCGGTCGGCGGGGTGCGGTCGAGGGCGACGAGCAGGGCCTCGCCGGGGCGGTTGGGGGCGAGGTCGTCGTCGGGGTGGAGGGAGAGGAGGGCCAGTTCGGCGGGGGTGGGTACGGGGGGTGGTCCGACGGCCACCGGGCCCGTGAGGAAGGGGGCCAGCGCGTCCAGTACCTCGGCTCTGCGGTCGTCGCTCAGCAGGTTGACCCTGGCGGCCTCACGGTCGTACCAGGCGATGTTCCTTCCGTCGGTCAGACAGACGTAGAGCCGTTCCTGGCCGTGGCGCCAGGTCGGTACGACGCGCAGTGCGGTCATGCGCCATCACCCCAGGCACCATGGGAACAGGACCGGTACGCCAGGGGCAAGAAGGCGGTTACCTTTGGCGCGAGTTGGGCAGGCCACTGGCAGATCCCTCGCACTCGTCCCGTAATACCTCCGACCGTAATACCTCCGAGCTAGTTCCTTGGTGAGCGCGCGTTGGGGAGGCGCTGTTGCGGACCCGCAGGAAGCAGCCCGACGTCCCCGCCCCCGACAGTCCGTGGAACGAGATCGTGCCCGGGCTGTGGATGGGCGGGCACGAGTTCCGGGGCCGTTCCGGGCATGTGGAACGGGCCGTCGTACGCGATCAGTTCGACCTGGTGCAGACACTGCTACGACTACCGGGGTACGGGCCCGACACCGGCGTCGAGCACCACGTCTGGGACATACCGGACGGCCCGCTCGACGGGACCCAGCTGGCCGGCGTCATCCGTCTCGCGCGAGCGGCGAGCGAGGCGCTCGACGAGGGGCGGCGGGTCCTGGTCCGGTGCTACCACGGTTACAACCGCTCCGGCCTGGTCGTCGCCCACGCGCTGGAGCGGCGGGGGTACGGGATGGAGGAGGCGATCCGCCTGATCCGCGCCCGCCGCTCCCCGTGGGCCCTGCACAACGACCTGTTCGTCGAGTACCTGCGGGCGGGCCTGTCGACGGCCCGATTACTGGAGGAACTGGCGGAGTGAAGACCTGAGCAATCGTTTCGGCATGAGCTTTCCGCCGGGAATTTCCTCGCGGAAAAATACCGGGCGCCCCGCCCACCGCCTCTCCTATCGTGAGCCGAACGGGGCTCGGCCATCGGAGGGTGAGGGTTTGACGGACGCGTACAAGGTGTTCCAGGACGCCGAGTCGAGGAAGGCGTACGACGTGTGGGACAGCTATCTCGCCGCCTCGGCCGGAGAGGATCCGAAGGTCCGCGAAACCCTGCGCTCGATGCTGGAGTCCGCCCGCGAGGACGGCGAATACACCTGGGTTCAGACCAAGTTGGCGGAGATGTACGACGAAGCCCGGGAGTCCGGGCTGACTTGGGCGCCCACTCCCCCTCGGCCCTGCGAGGCCGACCGGCAAGTCCGCGACTACGCCAGGGACTTGCTGCGGGGCTCGCTCCCTCTGCGCGTGCTGGACCGGCTCGACAGCATCGGCCTCTCCCTGCGGGTACTGAACCGCCGCTTCGACGACACCCTCGGCCTCGACCGGGCGACCCGCGAAGACGCCGTCTACATCACCGCACGGGCGGAGTCGGCCCTCGACTTCGCCCATGCCGAGGCGGCGGAACGGGAGTTGGAGCGCCTCAAGGCCCTCGCTCGGCGCTGCGGGGTGCTGGACCGAGGGAGATCCGCCGCGTGATGTCGCCGGTCAGATCTTGATCACAGTGACACGCCCACCGCACAGTGCGGCGAGGTCCTCCGGATCCGACGTCAGGATCGTGACAGGCCCGGGAGCGGCGAGAGCGGTGGCTGCGAGCATGGCGTCGACGGCGTACTTGTGACCGTGCAGACCGGCATCGGCCAGCAGGGCCGCCGCGTGGTGAGCGATCGACTCGGTGACCGGTTCGACGACGAGGCGCGAGAGTGTCCACGCCAGGGCAGGCCGGTTGATCCGCGGGTGGACCACTTCGACCAGGGTCGCCGCGGAGGTGATGACGCGCAGATCGTCGGCGAGGGCCAGGGCGAGCCATCGGCTGACCGTGCGGTCACGCAGAACGGCCTTGGCCAGCCCTTCGCTGTCGAGAACCAGGGTGCCGCCCGGAACCGCCGAGGAACGAGTCACGCGGCGTCAGCCTCACGCCGGGCCCTCTGGAGCTGATCACGCACGGCCTGGATCTCTTCATCGGTGATCGGCCCGTGCTCCGCTTCGGCGACGGCGATGAGTTCGTTGAGGTTGTCGCGCTCCACCTGACGGGCGACGGCCGCAGCCACGTAGGCGGACAATCCCGACGGGCCGCTGCGCACTTTGGCCGCTTCAGCGACATCCCTCGGCATGGTGATCGAATATTTGCCGGTAGGTTCACTCATACCACTCATCCTACTTCGAGTCCTCCACCCGCTTCCTCTTGCCCAACCCTTGGTCCAGTCCAGTACGCAAAAAGGACTTCCGCACGAATAAGGTGAACGGGATCAGTGTTCAGTGCGGCATACAGGAGTCCCTTGAGTCTCGCCCGGCGTCTTCGTCTCGTGCTCGTAGTCGCCCTGGTGGGGGCGGCGGGGGTGGGATGCGGTGATGCCGGTGGGCTGCGGGGGGCGGGGCCGACGGCGACCGCGAACTCGCCGGAGCGGCTGTGGCCGCAGATCACGCCCGCGTCGAGCCCGGCCTGGGATCTGGACGAGGCGGAGACACAGGTAGTACAGGGGGTCGTGGTCCCCGGGGACGACATCCGGCGGGTGAACCCGGTCGCCGTCGTCCGCGCGGAGATCGCCGCCGACCCGAGCGACTACGCGGGCGCGAAGGCCCCCTACCGTGATACCGGCCGCCTGATGGCCAAGTGCGGCCCGCCCGGCAAGGGCGCGTGTCCGGTACTACAGCCCTACTACCGGGACCTCACCGGCGACGGCAGGCCCGACCTCACGCTCGGGTTCCGACTGTCTCCCGGCGACCTCACGGCCGTACGCGTCTACACCGTCGAAGCGCACCGCCTCGTGCAGGTGATGGCCTGGGAGGACGCGGTCAGTGCGGTGGAGCTGGCCGGGCGGTCGGTGATCATCCGTTCGCCCTCGGACCTCGCGGACTACGAGTACCGCCTCCAGTGGACCTGGGACGCGGAGCAGAAGGCGATGCTCCTCACCCACGACGAGATGCTGCGTACGGACGGCAGGCGCATGCCGAGCGGGAAGCGGCACGGCGTGCCCTCCGCGACCCCGCAGCCCCTGCCGTCGGCGACGGGTTCGGGGATCGCGTACGTCATACCTGGGACGTACGGCGCCCCCCTCCCGGCCTCGCCGGCCGTGGTAGCCCTCCCGTACTACCCCCGTACCCCCGCGGGCCCCGTATGAGCCCCCCGCGCCTGATCCGCAACCCCCGCTGGACCCGCACCCTCGCCTTCAAGGCGGCGGCGTTCATCACGGTGATGTGCTGCGCGCTGGCGACGATGCTCGGCGTCCTCGTGCACGTCCAGGTGACGAACCAGACGGTGGGCCAGTCGAGGGACGTCGCGCTGTCGAAGCTCGCGGACGCGACGGACGCGTACGAGGCGGGCGACGCGCTGGCGCCGAACGCCGGGGTGGACCCGGAGGGGCTCCCCGAGGAGCTGAAGGCACTGGCGGCGGCGGGCGAGCGCGGCACGATGGTCGCGGACTACCGGGGCCGCCCGCTGATGTGGGCGGCGGGCCCGGCGGCCGGCGGCCGGGCGCTGGCCGTGGCCGTCGAGTACGGCCAACAGGCCCGCACGATCGAGGCGTTGGACAACGCGATCCTGTGGTCGTCGGGCCTGGCGATCGGTGTGACGCTGCTGGTCGGCGCGGTCGCGGTGGCCCGGGTGACCCGGCGTCTCCAGGCGACCGCGCAGGTCGCGCGGCGGATCAGCGCGGGCGACCTGGACGCCCGGGTCGACGACCCGCGCGCGCAGGGGTCGACGCAGGACGAGGTCGCCGCGGTGGCGGCGGCCCTGGACCGGATGGCGTCGTCCCTCCAGGGCAAGCTGCTGAGCGAGCAGCGTTTCACGGCGGACGTCGCGCACGAGCTGCGCACCCCGCTGACGGGCCTGCACGCGGCGGCGGAGCTGCTGCCCCCGGGCCGTCCGACGGAGCTGGTCCGCGACCGGGTCGCCGCGCTGCGGACGCTCACGGAGGACCTGCTGGAGATCTCCCGGCTGGACACCGGCAAGGAGCAACCGGAGATGGACGCCGTCGAGTTGGGGGCGCTGGCGCACCGGGTGGTGGCGGCGTCGGGCGAGGCGGCGGAGGTGGTCGTCGCGGCGGACCGGGTCGTGGAGACGGACCGGCGGCGGCTGGAGCGGGTGCTCGGCAACCTCGTGTCGAACGCGCACCAGCACGGGGCGGAGCCGGTGACGGTGACGGTGGACGGGCCGGTGGTGACGGTCCGGGACCACGGTAGGGGGTACCCGGAGTACCTGGTGCTGCACGGGCCGCAGCGGTTCCGTACGGAGGGCGGGGCGCGCGGGCACGGGCTGGGGCTGACGATCGCGGTGGGGCAGGCGGAGGCGCTGGGCGCGCGGCTCGCGTTCGGCAACGCGCCGGGCGGCGGGGCGGTCGCGACGCTGACGCTGCCGTCGGGGCCGTCCCCGACTGGCGCAACCTGAAAGGCATATCACCCCTTTTCACCCCTACCGTGGCGTTAGTCCGCCAGTACCCGGCGGGCGCTCCTTCTCCCGTCCCCCCCCCGGAGGAACCGCCATGCGCTCCACCCTCACCCGCCTCGGCATAGCCGGCGCCACCGCCGCCCTCGCGCTCGCCGCGGCCGTCGTACCGGCCGCCGCGAACAACGACTGGGACGGCGGCGGCCCCCGGGACAACTGGGGGCAGGGCGGCGGCCACCATCACCACGACAACCCGCGCCTGTACAAGGGCGTGGTGACGGCGAACGGCGGGCTCGTGCTGCGCAGCGCGCCGAACCGGGGCAGCGCGGTCATCCGGGTAGCTCCCCAGGGTGAGGTGGTGACGATTTTCTGCAAGACCTCGGGCCAGCCGATCCAGGGCAACCCGCTGTGGTACCTGCTCACCGACGGCACCTGGGCCTGGGGCGCCGCGCGGTACATCGACAACATCGGCCCGGCGCCGCGCTGGTGCTAGGGCCGGACCCACGAGGAGCACTGTTTGCGCTGTTTGGGTAGGTTCCGGACATGACGAGCGCCGGTATCGGTATCGGGACCAGCACGGCCACCGCGGCCGTACGGCTCCCCCGGCGCCGTGGCGTCGAACTCTCCCTGCTCGTCGTCGCCGTCCTGCTCTGCGTGTCGGGCTACTGCGCCGTGGGGCTGGCGAGGAACGGCTCGATCCCGCCCGGCGCCGCCGGTTACGGCGCCGGGCTCGGCGTGCTCGCCCTGTGCGCGCATCTGGCGGTCCGGCTGCGCGCCCCGTACGCGGACCCGCTGCTCCTGCCGATCGGCGTCCTCCTGAACGGCATCGGCCTGGTCCTCATCCACCGCCTCGACCTGGAGACCCCGGGCGACCGCGCGGCCCCCGCCCAACTCGTCTGGTCCGCCCTGGGAGTTGCCCTCTTCACCTGCGTGGTCCTGGCGCTGCGCGACCACCGCGTCCTGAAGCGGTACGCGTACGTCAGCGTCGCCGCCGCCCTCGCGCTGCTGACGCTCCCGGTGCTGTTCCCGGCCGTCAACGGGGCCCGGATCTGGATCCGGATCGCCGGATTCTCCATCCAGCCGGGGGAGTTCGCGAAGGTGCTGCTTGCGGTGTTCTTCGCGGCGTACCTCGCGGACAACCGCACGGCGCTCGCGTACGCGGGCCGCCGGATCTGGTTCGTGCAGCTCCCAACGGGCCGTGTTCTGGGGCCGATCGTGGCGATCTGGCTCATCAGCGTCGGCGTACTCGTCCTCGAACGCGACCTGGGCACCTCGCTGTTGTTCTTCGGCCTGTTCGTGGTGATGCTGTACGTCGCCACCGGACGCACCGGATGGATCGCCGTCGGCCTGCTGCTCGCGGCGTTCGGTGCGGTCGCCGTCAGCGCGCTCGAACCCCACGTGCACAGCCGTGTCGAGGACTGGCTGCACCCGTTCGCGTCGATCGACGCGGGCCTGGGACCGGGCCAACTCGCCCAGTCCCTCTTCGCGTTCTCGGCGGGCGGCGTCCTCGGCACCGGCCTCGGTCTCGGCCACTCCGTGCTGATCGGGTTCGCCGCGAAGTCCGACTTCATCCTCGCGACGGCCGGCGAGGAGCTGGGCCTCGCGGGCCTGTCGGCGCTCTTCATCCTCTACGGCCTGCTGGTGGAGCGCGGTTACCGCGCGGGCCTCGGGCTGCGCGACCCGTTCGGCCGGCTGCTGGCCGTGGGGCTCGCCTCGATCGTCGCGCTCCAGGTGTTCGTCATCGCGGGCGGCGTGACCGGGCTGATCCCGCTGACGGGCATGGCGATGCCGTTCCTCGCGCAGGGCGGCTCCTCGGTGGTGACCAACTGGGCGATCGTCGCGCTGCTGATCCGGCTGAGCCACGTGGCGCGCAAGGGGGACCGGTGAGGAACGACCTCCGCATGAGCCGGTACATCCGGCACGCCGCCGTCTTCTCCTGCCTCCTCCTGCTCGCCCTCCTGGTCAACGCGGCCCGCGTCCAGGTCGTCCAGTCCCCGGCGTACGACGACAACCCGGCCAACCGCCGTGCGGACATCGCCCGTTACGCGGCGCCGCGCGGCGACATCCTCGTCGACGGCGCCCCGGTCACCGGCTCCCGGGACACCAGGGAGCAGCTCCGCTACGAACGCACGTACCGGGACGGCCCGTTGTACGCGCCGGTGACGGGGTTCTCCTCGCAGCAGTACGGGACGACGCTCCTGGAGCACAGCGAGGACCCCGTCCTGTCCGGCGCCGACCCGTCGCTGTCCTCGTTCCCCCTCCTGAACGGCGTCACCCGGGCCCGCCCGCCCGGCGGCCAGGTCGTGACGACCCTCAACCGCCGTGCGCAGCGGGCCGCTTACGAGGGTCTCGGCGGCCGCAAGGGCGCGGTCGCGGCCGTCGAGCCGTCCACGGGGCGGGTGCTGGCCCTGGTGTCGACCCCGTCGTACGACCCCGCCGCGCTCTCCGGGAACGGGGCCGCCGTGCGCCGGGCCTGGGCGCGGCTGAACGCGGACCCCGAGCAGCCGATGCTCAACAGGGCGGTACGGCAGACGTATCCGCCGGGGTCGACCTTCAAAGTGGTGACCGCCGCTGCCGCGTTGGACGCCGGGATCGTCGACGACCTTGACGCGGCGACCGATTCGCCCGCGCCCTACACGCTGCCGGGGACGACGACGAGCCTCACCAACGAGGGCTCGGGGTGCGAGGACGCGCCGCTGCGGGCCGCCTTCACGTGGTCCTGCAACACCGTGTTCGCGAAGCTCGGGGTGCGGGTGGGGGTGCGGAACATGGTGGCGACGGCGGAGGCGTTCGGGTTCAACGACCCCGGTGTGCGGATCCCGTTCGCGGTCGTGCCGTCCACCTTCGACCGGACCGTGGACCAGGCGCAGTTGGCGCTGTCGGCCATCGGGCAGTACAACACGCGGGCCACGCCGCTGCAGATGGCGACGGTCGCGGCGGCCGTCGCGAACGGGGGGCAGGTGCGGACGCCGTACCTCGTCGAGCGGACGACACGGAAGGGCGGGGCGACGGTCTCGACGTCCGGTTCGACTCCGGCCCGTCAGGCGATGTACCCCTCAACTGCCCTGCAACTCCGGGAACTCATGCAGGACGTCGTGCGCGAGGGGACCGGGACCAACGCCGCGATCCCCGGCGCGGTCGTCGGCGGGAAGACCGGAACCGCGCAGCACGGTGTCGGCAACTCCGGTACGCCGTACGCCTGGTTCGTGTCGTGGGCGCGGGGCGAGCGGGACATGGAGCCCCGGGTGGCGGTCGCCGTGGTCGTCGAGGACGGGTCCGCCGACCGGGGGGACATCAGCGGCGGGGACGTCGCGGCACCGATCGCGCGGGCCGTGATGGAGGCCGTGCTCACTTCGTGAGACGGGGGGGCGTTCCGGGTCGCGGACGCCGACGCGGCACGGGGGTTCGTCTGGAGGTGCCGGAGGGGCTGGGGTGCGGGGTGTGAGGCTCCGGTACTAGTACCGGGGGTGGATGAGGCACAGGTCCCGCACCACCCCCGTACGCCCCCTGCCTCAGAGCGGCTGGCGGATCTCCTCGCGGACCTTCAGCGTCGTCCTCGCCGCCGCCTCCAGGTCGACGTCCTCCGCCTTCTGGTGGACCGTCTCCGCCGAGATCTCGGCGATGGTCGCGCCCGTGTTGCCGTCGACCCACGCGCAGGCGGGGTACATCAGCTTCGTCCCGGCCTGCTCCTGCGCGATGACCTCGCACGTGATCGTCGTGTCGGCGCCCGGGAGGTCGAAGTCCTGGGGCTTGCCGACGATGCTCGCGCCGTCGGCCTCGCCGACGCCCTCCATCATGCTGCGGCGGGAGGAGGCGGTGTCCTTGAAGCGGCCGTACATGCCGGAGATGACCAGGCTGCCCTTGGTCCGGTCGCCGCCGATGTCGTACTGGCCCACCTTCGCCTTCACGTCGCGGGCGTTCCACGCGCCGCTCTCGCGCTCGATCTGCCGGCCGAGCGTGCCGGACATGTCCTGGGCGAACGCGTACTTCCCGTCGAGCAGCGTCTTCGGCAGCGTGAGCTGGTACTTGGCCTCGGGGAACCCCTCGTCGGAGCCGACGACGACCACGAGGGAGCCCACGGCGACCACGAGCAGGACCAGGACGGAGCCGACGATGCCGAGGACGAGCCCGAGGCGACGCTTGCGCGGCGGCGGCGCCGCGGGGGCGCCCCAGGGTTGCTGGCCGTAGGGGGGCATGCCGGGCTGCTGGCCGTACGGGGTACCGGGGTAGGGGGTACCCGGGTAGGGGGTCTGCTGCGGCTGCCCGTAGGGGTTCCCGTACGGGGGCTGCACATAGGGACCGGGCTGCTGCGGGGGGCCGTACGGGCCTTGGGGCGGCGGAGGCGTGGACACGCCAGAACCGTACTCCACCTGGGGGATGCCCCCGTAACAAGTGCTGCGCGAGGGATTGACCACCTTGCTGACAAGCAGTCTCATAAGTGCCATGACGACCCTCACCGAAACCGACGCCGTCGACGGGCTGCGGGACGCGCTCGGGCTGCTCAAGGACCGCGAGCAGGTGGCCGAACGCCTCCTCGCCGCCTCCGCGAAGCACTCGTTCGACCCGGAACGGGAACTCGACTGGGACGCGCCCTTCGAGGAGGGCAAGTGGTTCTGGCCGCCGGAGCTGGTGTCCCTGTACGACACCCCGATGTGGCGGCGGATGAGCGAGGAGCAGCGCATCCTGCTCTCCCGGCACGAGGCCGCCGCCCTCGCCTCGCTCGGCATCTGGTTCGAGCTGATCCTCATGCAGCTGCTGGTCCGGCACATCTACGACAAGGCGGCGACGAGCGCGCACGTGCGGTACGCGCTCACCGAGATCGAGGACGAGTGCCGGCACTCCAAGATGTTCGCCCGCCTCGTCACCCGGAGCGACACCCCCTGGTATCCGGTGAGCCGGGCCCACCACACGCTCGGGCGGGTCTTCAAGACCATCTCGACGACGCCGGGTTCGTTCACGGCGACGCTGCTCGGGGAGGAGGTCCTCGACTGGATGCAGCGCCTCACGTTCCCGGACGAGCGCGTCCAGCCGCTGCTCCGGGGGGTGACCCGGATCCATGTCGTCGAGGAGGCGCGGCATGTGCGGTACGCCCGCGAGGAGTTGCGGCGGCAGATGGTGACCGCGCCGCGCTGGTCCCAGGAGTTCACGCGGGTGACGTCCGGGGAGTTCGCGCGGGTGTTCTCCGTCGCCTTCGTCAACCCCGAGGTGTACACCAACGTCGGGCTCGACCGGCGGGAGGCGGTGGCGCAGGTCCAGGCGAGCGGGCACCGGCGGGAGGTCATGCAGAAGGGCGCCGGGCGGCTGACCGAGTTCCTCGACGACATCGGGGTGCTGCGGGGTGTGGGGCGGCGGCTGTGGCGGTCCTCCGGGCTGCTGGCCTGAGGGTTCGTCCCCGTACCTGAGGATTCACCGTCTAATACCCCAGGGGGACGAGCGGCTACGCTGCACGTCATGCCGCCCCCCGCCGTACCCGCCTACCGTCGTCTCAGTGTCGAGGAGCGGCGCAGTCAGCTTCTCGACTCCGCGCTCACGCTCTTCGCGCACCGCGCGCCCGAGGACGTGTCCCTCGACGACGTCGCCGAGGCGGCGGGGGTGTCCCGGCCGCTCGTCTACCGGTACTTCCCGGGCGGGAAGCAGCAACTGTACGAAGCCGCGTTGCGGTCCGCCGCGGAGGAGCTTCAGCAGTGCTTCGACGAGCCCCTGGAGGGGCCGGTCCTCGCGCGCCTCGGGCGGGCCCTCGACCGGTATCTCGGGTTCGTCGACGGGCATGACACCGGGTTCAGCGCGCTGTTGCAGGGCGGGAGTGTGGTCGAGACGTCGCGGACGACGGCCACGGTCGACGAGGTCCGGCGGGCCGCCGCCGAGCACATCTACCGGCATCTGGATGTGGTCGATCCTGGGCCCCGGCTGCGGATGACGGTCCGCATGTGGATCACGGCCGTCGAGGCGGCGTCGCTGATCTGGCTGGACGAGGGGAAGCAGCCTCCCGCGGAGGAGCTGCGGGACTGGCTGGTGGAGCAGTTCGTGGCGGTGATGACGGTGACGGCGGGGCGGGACGCGGAGACGGCGGGGGTGTTGGAGGGGGTTGCGGAGAGGGGGTGAGGGGGTGGCTGGTGCGAGTGGATGGGTGCGGGCTCGTTGTGGCTGGTCGCGCCCTCCCGGCGGTAGCCGCACATCCAGTACAGCCCCGCGCCCCTGGGTGGGCGGCGCGTGCCCTTGATGCGCGCGTGCTTGAGACTGGTGTCGTGAAGAGTCAGAACACTCCCTTCGAGGGTGGGCCCATGGATGGTCGTACCCTTTCCGTCCTCCTCGGGCCCACCGGGCATCCGCCCAAGACGTACCGCATCCCCGTGCCCGACAGCGCGGGCGGGCCGCCGACCGTTCTCGTCTACCGGCGGGTGCCCCGGGGGCACAGCAAGCGGCTCGGGGTGCCCACCGGATGGAAGTACGAGTACGACCCCGACGGCAAGGGTGGGTCCCCGAAGCCCCGGTGGCCCTGGTCGAAGCCGGAGAAAAGGGCTGGTGGAGAGGGTGACGGGGACGCGGACTGAGCCGTGGGCTGAGCCGTTGAAAACCCGGTGCCGCCGCAGCTCACGCCCTTGCTAAGGTGCGGCCGATGCCTACGATCAGACAAGTCCAGGTCACCTTCGACTGCCACGACCCCGAGCGCGTCGCCCGCTTCTGGTGCGAGGTACTGGGGTATGTCGTACCGCCCCCACCTGAGGGTTACGCCACCTGGGCCGCCTACGACCTCACCCTCCCGCCCGAACGCCGGGGCGCGAGCTTCGTCGCCATGGACCCCACCGGCGCCGGCCCCCGCCTGTACTTCCAGCGCGTCCCCGAGGGCAAGGTCGTCAAGAACCGCGTCCACCTCGACGTCCGCGCCGGCACGGGCCTGGTCGGCACGGAACGCCTCGCGGCACTGGAAGCCGAACGCGACCGCCTGATCGCCCTCGGCGCGGTCTGCGAACGCGTCCTGCCGGCCGACGAGTTCAACGAGTCGTGCATCGGGATGCAGGACATCGAGGGCAACGAGTTCTGCCTGGACTGAGCACGCGGGGGCGCGGGACTGTACTGGATATGCGGCTACCGCCGCGGGCACGACCGGCCACGACGAAACCCGCACTCGCCCACTCAGCCGACCCCAGCGCGCGCCGCAGGCTCCCCGCGTCGATGCTCGCCCTGTAGGGCGGAAGTGCCGCCCCGCTGGAGGTGACGGCATGTCAGGACGGTTGCTGCGGCTGGTGTGTACGGCGGCACTGGTCACGCAGGTCGCACTGGTGCCCGCCGTCGCCGTGGGCGTACCGGCACCCCCCGAGCGCCCGATCGCCGAGCTGCTGACGGAGCTTCAGCGGCTGTACCGGGAGACCGAGTCGGCGACGGAGACGTACAACGCGACGGAGGAACGGCTCAAGGCGAAGCAGCACGAGGTGGCCCGCCTGGACGCGGAACTCGTCCGGGCCCGCCTGGCCCTGGACGGCAGCCGGGACCTCGCGGGCCGGCTGGCCCGGCAGCAGTACCAGTCCCGCAGCGACATCTCCCCGTACGTACGGCTATTGCTCGCGAAGGATCCCCAACACGCCCTGGACGAGGGCCACATCATCGGCCAGCTGGCCCGCGACCGCGCCTCCGCGACGACCCGGCTCGCCCAGGACGAGCACCGCCGGGACACGGTGACCCGCGGTGCCCGCACCGCGCTGGACGCCCAACTCGCCCTGACCGCCCGCAAGAAGAAGGCCCGCGACGACGTCCGCACCCGCCTGGACGCCGTCCAGAAGCTGCTGGCGACCCTGACTCCGGAGCAACTGGCCCGGCTGGCCCTCCTGGAGCGCGCCCAAGTGGACGGACGCCAGCGGGAGTTCCTCACGGAGAACGCCCTCGACGGCGCCGACGCCCCGGCCTCCCCAGAGGGCGAACAGGCGGTGCGCTATGCGATGGACCAGGTGGGCAAGCCGTACGAGACGGGCGCTGCGGGCCCGCGCGCGTACGACAACTCGGGCCTGGCGGCGGGTTCTTGGGGACACGCGGGCGCGCAGATCCCCCGTACGGCGAAGGAGCAGTGGGCGAGGCTGCCGAGGGTTCCGCTCAGGCAGCTGCGGCCGGGGGACCTGGTGGTGTACTACCCGCAGGCGACACACGTGGCGGTGTACGTGGGGAAGGGCAAGGTCGTGCAGGCGCCGGGGCCGGGAGGGAAGGTGAGGGTCACTCCCGTCGCCGCCGATCCGGTCCTGGGGGCGGTGCGGCCCGCGTGACCCCTCACTCCCCCGAGGCCGCCCCGATCGCCTCGTCCAACACACCCCGGGACAGCACCAGTTCGGCGATCAGCCGGTCGATCCGCTCCCGTTCGGCGACCAGTTCCTCCACCAGTTTCCCGTCCGCCACCGCGCTGGGCCCGCCGTCCGCGTCCCGCATGCACGGCAGCAGCCGGGCGATGGTCGCGCTGTTCAGCCCGGCGGCGTACAGCGCCTGCACCCGGATCACCCGGTCCACGGCCCACTCGCCGAACTCCCGGTGCCCGCCCGGCGTCCGCTCGGCGACGAGCAGGCCCTGCTGCTCGTAGTACCGCAGGGACCGCTCACTCACCCCACTGCGCCGGGCCAGTTCCCCGATCCGCACCCGTACCCCACCTCCCCTACCCGAGAGCCACTTGAATCTGACACCAATGTCAGGTTCTACGGTACCCGCATGGCACCGACGACACCCCTCCTAACCCCCTCCCACCTGGGCGAACTCCCCCTACCTCACCGCCTGGTGATGGCCCCGCTGACCCGCAACCGCGCGGAGCCCGACGGAGTCCCCTCGGCGATGATGGCCGAGTACTACACGCAGCGCGCCTCGGCCGGCCTGATCATCGCGGAGGCGACGACCCCGAACGCGACAGGCCGGACGTACCCGAACATCCCCGGTATCCACACCCGCCCGCAGATCGAGGGCTGGCGCAGGGTGACGGACGCGGTGCGCGCGGCGGGCGGCACGATGTTCCTGCAACTCCAGCACGGCGGCCGGGTGGGCCACCCGGACACCAGCGGACACGTCCCCGTGGCCCCCTCCCCCGTCCCTCTCCCGGAGCCGATCCACACCCCCACCGGCCGCCAACCCTCCATCGTCCCGAGGGAGTTGACGAAGGACGGCATCCGGCGGACGATCGCCGACTTCGCCCGGGCCGCCCGCAACGCGATGGCCGCCGGCTTCAGCGGCGTGGAGGTCCACTCGGCCAACGGCCACCTCCTGCACCAGTTCCTGGCCACGAACACGAACCTCCGCACGGACGAGTACGGCGGCCCGGCCGCGAACCGGATCCGCTTCACCGTGGAGGTCACCCGCGCGGTCGCCGAGGCGATCGGCCCGCGGAACGTGGGCCTGCGCATCTCACCGGGGAACACCGTGAACGGCGTCGAGGAGACCGACACGGACACCCTCTACCCGGCCCTGGCCGAGACCCTGGCCGGCGACGGCCTCGCCTACCTCCACCTGACCACGCTGAACCACGACCACCCCCTCCTCCCCCGCCTGCGCGCCCTGTGGCCGGGCACGCTGATCGGGAACCCGGCGCTGGGTGCGACGCTCCCCACCGACGGCGGACAGCGCGCGGCGGAGCAACTACTCGGCGCCGGAGCCGACTTGGTGGCCCTGGGCCGCGCCTTCCTCGCCAACCCCGACCTGGTCACCCGCATCCGGCAGGGCGCCCCGCTCAACGAGGTGCGGGACACCCTGATGATGTACACGGGCGGCGAGCGGGGTTACCTCGACTACCCGACGCTGGATCAGGCCAGCGACGACAGGTACGCGGCGGTCTTCTGCGGCTCGTAGAAGAAGTGCTCGAAGTCCGCCGGGTTGTCGAAGGCGTTGGCGAACCGGTCGGCGGCGGGCCGCAACTGCCCTGCCGCGCCGAGGAGGTTGACGACGTGCTCCGGCGGCGGCGCGAGCATCGCGTTGGTCCACTTGGTGACGTGCCGGGCGGTGTCCCAGTACAGCTCGAAGGTGGCCCGCATCCATTCCTCGTCGAACTCCTTCTCCCCGTGGTCGAGGATGGAGGTGAGGTACGAAGCGGCGCATTTCGCGGCGGAGTTGGAGCCCTGGCCCGTTATCGGGTCGTTCGCCACGACGACGTCGGCGACGCCGAGGACGAGCCCGCCGCCGGGGAGCTGCCCGACGGGGTTGCGGACGGTCGGGGCGTAGCGGCCGGCCAACGTGGCGCCCGCGTCGGTGAGTTCGGCGTCCTTGGCCCGGTCGTACTCCCAGGGCAGGAACGTCTTCATCAACTCCAGGGTGAGGGCGAGGTGTTCGGCGGGGTCCTTGACGCCGGTGAAGGCGTCGACGGGGCCGCCGGGGACGCCTTCCCAGAAGAGGATGTCCGCGCGGCCCGAGGTGGTGAGCGTCGGCATGACGAACAACTCCCCCACGCCGGGTACCAGGTTGCAGCGGACGGCCTCCGTGCCGGGGTGCTCGGGGCGCGGGCCCAGGCCGTGGACGTACGCGACGGCGAGGGCGCGCTGCGGGGCGTCGTACGGGGAGCGTTCGGGGTTGCGGGCGAACATCGACACCAGTTCGCCCTTGCCGGCGGCGACCAGGACGAGGTCGTAGGTGCGGGAGAAGTAGTCGAGGTCGCCGACTGCGGCGCCGTGGATGACCAGTTGGCCGCCGCGCTGGGCGAAGGTCTCCATCCAGCCCGCCATCTTCACGCGCTGGTCGACCGACTGGGCGTAGCCGTCGAGGCGGCCGAGCCAGTCGATGGCGCGCTCGCCGGCGGGACCCGCGACCGAGACACCGAGGCCCTCGATCCGCGGGGCCTGGCTCTCCCAGAAGCCGATCCCGAGGTCGCGTTCGTGCTGGAGGGCGGTGTGGAACATGCACTGCGTGGACATCACGCGGCCCGAACGGATCTCGTCCGCCGTCCGGTTGGACATCAGGGTGACCTCGTAGCCGTGCTGCTGGAGGCCGAGGGCGAGTTGGAGGCCGGACTGACCGGCCCCCACGACGAGTATCTTCCGCATGCGGGGAGTCGCTCCTATTCGGGTGTTTCGTCGAGCGCGTGCGCCACCAGGGAGAGCAGGGTGTCGATGACCGCGATCCGGCGGCGGGCGTCCATGACGACGACCGGGACGTCCTGAGGGATCGTCAGAGCCTCGCGGACGTCGTCCGGTTCGAAGCGTTCGGTGCCGTCGAAGTGGTTGACGGCGACGACGTACGGCAGTCCGCAGCTCTCGAAGTAGTCGAGGGCCGGGAAGCAGTCCTTCAGGCGGCGGGTGTCGGCGAGGACGACGGCGCCGATCGCGCCGCGCACCAGGTCGTCCCACATGAACCAGAAGCGCTGCTGGCCGGGGGTGCCGAAGAGGTACAGGACCAGGTCGTCGTCCAGGGTGAGGCGGCCGAAGTCCATCGCGACGGTCGTCGTGAGCTTCTGCGGGGTGGCGCTCAAGTCGTCGGTGGCGGCGGACGCTTGGGTCATCAGCGCCTCCGTCTGGAGAGGGGTGATCTCCGAGACGGCCGTGACGAGCGTCGTCTTGCCGACGCCGAAACCGCCCGCGATGACGATCTTCGTGGCGACAGGGGCGCGGGTGCGGTCCGTCTGCCAGGATTTCAGGTTCTCGTCGGTGTCGACTCCCCGTCCGGGGAAGCGATCAGAGACGACGGAGTCCACTCAGCACCCTTTCCAGCAGAGCGCGGTCGGGACGGCCCGTACCGTGGGTGGTACCGGTGCCGTACACACGGATCTTTCCCTGGTCCGCGAGGTCGCTCAGCAGGACCCGGACCACGCCGAGCGGCATGCGCAGCAGCGCGGCGATCTCGGCCACGGTCCGCATACGGCGGCAGAGTTCGACGATCGCCGCCAGCTCCGGCAGCACCTTGGAGTTCTGACGGTTCGTCAACTCCTTGTGCTCCTCGGGCGCTTCGAGCGCGGCGACGAAGGTCTCGACGAGGAGGACGTGGCCGAAGCGGGTGCGGCCGCCGGTCAGGGAGTAGGGGCGGACGCGGGCCGGATGGGGGTACCGCCCTGTTCGAGCGGAGCCGAGAACTTGGGGGAGGCCCGCGCCGCGTACCGGGAGCTGTTTCCTGGTCATCGCGCGCCCCCTTCCGCCTCCAGTGACTTCCTTAGTTCCGTGCGGAGTTCGGGCGTCAGGACATGTCCGACGCGGCCCACGAACAGGGCCATGTGGTACGCCACGGTGCTCATGTCGCAGTCCGCGTCGCCGTGCACACCGAGCAGGGAGCCGTCACTGATCGACATCACGCACAGGCTGCCTGCGTCCATCGCGACCATCGTGTTCTTCACGCCGCCGAAGTCCATCAGGCGGGCGGCGCCCAGTGTGAGGCTGCCGATGCCGGAGACGATCGTGGCGAGGTCGGCGGACGAGCCTCTCGGGCCCGCCGGTCGGCTCGAACTCCCTTGTTTCGCCCGGTCGTTGGCGCCGGGGTCGGAGGACAGGAGCAGCAGGCCGTCGGAGGAGACCACAGCCACCGACTGGATGCCGGGGACCTCCTCCACGAGGTTGTTCAACAGCCAGTGCAGGTTACGGGCTTCGCTGCTCAGGCCGAAGGTACTGGGCGCGGTCAACTGCTTGCCTCCTCGACGGTGCCCCCCGTGGTGTCCCCGGCATGTCCATACGTCCCGCGCCCGACTGCCCGTTCATTCGGGGGCAGTTCCCCTCTGTCCGTCTCCTCCGCGAGCTCCGACTCGGCGTCCCGGTATCCGGCGACGGCCCCCCGCCGGAACCCGCCGAGCTTCTTGCGGAGCGCCTCCGCGTCGACGCCGCCCGCGGGCCTCGGCCGCACGGCCTCCTCCGGCGCGGTCACCTTGGGCGTCCGCTTGGGGAGCCCCTTCGCGGTGACCTGCTCGGCGGGCTCGGCGAGTTCAGCGGGTTCAGCGGGTTCGGTGGACTGGTCGGGCTCGGCGCGGGAGTGCTCGGGAGAGCTGAGGGCGGTGCGCGGGTCGTCGACGGTCTGCGGAACCGATTCGCTTCGGGGCGCCGGCGGGAGGGAGAGCACCATGGTCGTCTCGGACGACACAGCCGGTTCGTCCGGCACGGCGGGCTCATCGACGGCGGGCGGCTCCCCGGAGTCGCCGGGGCCGGTCTCCTCGACCGCGTCCACGACGTCTTCTACGCCGCCGGCACCGGACTCATCGGCATCCTCGGGCGCGGCACCCTCGCCGGAGCCCTCAGACAGGCCGTCCTCGCCGGAGTCACACCCCTCAGCGGGAACGCCCTCCGCATCACCCTCAACGGCCCCAACCTCCCCCTCAGCCGGAACCCCACCCCCGGCCTCACGTATCGCCTTCTCCGCCAACTCCACCGCGAGGTCCCTCGAACGCCCCCCGATGACATGCGAGTTGACCTCGGCGTCGGCCCCCGGAAGCGTCACCCCGCCCGAGGCCACCACGCCCGGCGCGGTGGACGGCACAGCACCGGCCGGCGCCGGCGCCAGCACGGCCGTAGGGATGACGACGACCGCCGCCGTCCCGGGCGTCTTCTTCTGCCCCCGCAGCCGCACCCGCACGGCGTGCCGCCCGGCGAGCCGGGAGACGACGTACAGGCCGAGCCCCTCCTCGTCCGGTCCCTCGAAGGGGACTTCGGGGTCGGACTCGGCGAGGCGGGCGTTGAGGGTGTCGCGGCGGTCCGGCTCGATGCCGAGGCCCTCGTCCTGGACGGAGACCATGACGTCGCCGTTCTCCAGGAGCCAGCCGGAGACGTCGACGGGCAGGTCGGCCGGCGAGAAGGAGGTCGCGTTCTCCATCAACTCGGCGAGCAGGTGCGAGAGATCGTCGGCGGCGAACCCGGCGATGTGGGCGTGCGCGGGCAGCGAGGAGATCCGCACCCGGTCGTAGCGCTCGATCTCGGAGACGGCCGCGCGGACGACGTCCACCAGCGGTACGGGACCGGGGTGCTGCTGCACGTGCTCGGCCCCGGCGAGGACGAGCAGGTTCTCGCTGTGCCGCCGCATGACGGTCGCGAAGTGGTCCAGCTTGAACAGCGTCGCGAGCCGCTCGGGGTCCTGCTCGCGCTCCTCCAGCCCCTCGATGACGGCGAGTTGACGCTCGACGAGGCCGAGGGTGCGCAGCGAGAGGGTGGCGAACGTGGATCCGATGGACCCCCGCAGCCGCTCCAACTGCGCGGTCACGGAGGCGAGTTCGGTACGGAGTTCCTCGCGCGCGTCGGCCATCTTCTGCCGCTGCCCGACAAGGTGCTTGCGGTCGGCCTCCAGCGTGCCGAGCCGCTCGTACAGCCCGGCGGCGTGCGCGTGCAGCGCGTTGACGGACCGGACGACCTGCGCGAACTCGTCGTTGCGGCCGGTGAACTTGACGGGTTCCTCGGCGCCGGGCTCCTCCGCCTCGGCGATCCGCGCGGCGCCCCGGCGGACGGCGGACAGCGGCCGGGTGAGGCTGCGCGCCATGCCCGTGGCGACCCCGACGGCGACCAGCATGAGCGCGCCGAGCAACGCGACCCGCAGTTCGAGCCCGGTGACGTCGTCGTCGCGGAGGGTCTCAAGTCCCTTGGTGCGCCGGTCGAAGAGGGACGCCTCGACGCCGCGCATCAGCTCGATCCGGGCGGACAGGGCGGTGTCCACGGCGGCCGGCGCGGCCTTCAAGTCGTCGTCGCCGAGGACGGGTTGGTCGGTGAGCTGGGTCAAGTACCGCTCGGCGGCGTCGTTCTCGCCCCCGGTGACCGTCGAGTCGTAGGCGTCGACCATGCTCTGCGGCGCGGTCTCCCGGAAGTCCGCGAGCGCCGAGTCCGAGCGCAGGCGGGCCTGTTGGGCGGCGGCGCTGAGGCTGTCGCGCAACTCGGCGGCGCCGGAGGTGTCGTAGCCTTCGGTGACCGGTACGTCGAGGGCGGCGACCAGCAATCCCCGGGCGGCGGCGGCCTGTTGGACGGCGGAGTCGAGTTCGGCGAGGGCGTACGCACCCGCGCCCGCGCGTGGCGGGGTCTGCTGGGCGAGGCGTTCGGCGAGGCGGTGCAGCTCGGTGATGGTCTTGGAGTACGCCTCGTGGGTCTGGAGCGGCGTGCTCTTCCCGTCGAGGGCGGTCCTGCGGATCGCGGCGACGCCGGAGACGGCGGCGGGGAGGTTCCCGGCGGCGCGCAGGTCGGTGAGCTGCCGGTCGACGCGCGCGACGACCTGCGCGTCCGGGGCGCTCTCCTTGGCGCGGCCGGTCGCGAGGTACTCGGTGACCTGGTCGCGCTCGTCGGCGAGGGAGTGCGCGAGGACCAGCGCTTCCTGGGTGCGCTCGGCGAGCGTCACCAGCTCCTGGGAGTCCTTGAGTTCGGCGGAGAGCGCGAGCACGGACGGTGTCCCGGCGGCGCCGATCGCGGCGGCCACCACGGCCACGGCGATGATCAGCCGGTTGCGCACATGGGTCGGCCGCCCCTTGCCGACGGGAGGCACCGAGGCCGCCCCGGAAGCCGGTTGTTCTGTGCGCCCAGGCCGCGTCTTCTGCACCGGTGCTCGCATTCCTGACTCGTGTACCCATAGGACCGGATGACGCTCGGTCAACAACAGCGCACAACCGGTACGGTCCCCGACCCTCCCAGTGCCGGTGGGCGGGAAGCGCTCATCACCTGACCCGCCACCCGAAGGAGTGAACATCGGAGGGGAGTTGGCGGGCAAGTTCCACCGGCGCGCGCCGGTCCGCTTCCCGGCCCGTCGGTTGGACGCGGGCGCCGGGCTTTGGCAGGATTCGCCGCCACGCGTTCCCCAAGGGCGCGAATCCCGCCCAAATCACCCGTCTGACCTGCAAAGAAACGCCAACGGGACGATCATCGCGAGCCGTTCGCCCGCCGTCCACCCGGGTCTGTGCAGACTGGCCCGATGCGTACGGAACTTGTGTCCGAGCCGGGCGATCCGGCCCGCCCCGACGAGGACTTCGCCGCGGTCTGCGTTCCCGCAGCCGGGCAGGGGGGCGCGCTCGTCGTGCTGGACGGGGTGACGCCGCCGCGCGGGCCGACCGGGTGTGTGCACCCGGTGCCCTGGTACACCGCGCGGCTCGGCGGGGCGCTGACCGAACTGACCGTTTCCCTCCCGGATGTCCCGCTCACCGAGGCGTTGTTCCGCGCGATCCACCGAACCGCGACCTCCCATTCACAAACCTGTGACCTTTCTCACCCGCGTACCCCGCAGGCGACGGTCGCGCTCGCGCGGTGGACCGCCGAGGCCGTCGAGTGGCTGGTCCTGTCCGACGCGGCGCTCCTGCTGGAGTCCCCCGACGGCACGGTCACGCCCGTCCTCGACGACCGCCTCGCCCGCCTCCCCCGCGCACTCCTCGTCTCCGACGAGGTCGCCGACGCCCGCGCCCGCAACAAGGAGGGCGGCTTCTTCACGGCCGCCGCGGACCCGTCCGTGGCGGCGCGCGCGGTGACGGGCCGCGTCCCGCGCGCGGACGTCCGCTCCCTGCTCGGCCTCACCGACGGCGCGGCCCGCTGGGCGGAGACGTTCCACGAGGGCGACTGGACCGACCTGCTGACGTACGTCCGCAAGGAGGGCGCCCACGGACTCGTGCGCCGGGTACGGGAGTTGGAGTCGTCCGACGCGCAGGCACGGGCGTTCCTCGGGCGCGGCAAGACGCACGACGACGCCAGTGCCGTGTACGTCGAGCTGTAGCCCTACTTCTGCATCACCTGGTTCAACTCCCCCAGCAGCCGCGCCAGTTCGGAGACCTCCTTGCGGTCCCAGTGCGCGAGCTGCGCGACGTAGATCGCCCGGCGGGCCTCCCGGACCCGGCTCACCCGCCCGCGCCCTTCCTCGGTCAGCTCGACGAGCCAGGCCCGGCCGTCCGCCGGGTCGGGTTCGCGGGCGATGAGGCCCAGCTCCTCCAGGGCGCGCAGCTGCCGGGACATCGTCGCCTTGCCGACGCCGATGTACGCGGCCAGTTCGGTGGCCCGGCGCCGGCCGGTCTCCTCCAGCCGCACGAGCAGCCCGTAGGCGGCCGGCTCCAGGTCGGGGTGCACCTCGCGGGCCATCTCGCCCTGGTTGGCGCGAGCCCGCCGCAGCAGCACGGTCAGCTCCCGCTCCAGCGAGAGGAACTCCCGGTCGGCCCCTGCCACCGCCCCGCCGTTCCCGTCGTCACTCACTTCGGTGCTCCCTGTCGTCCGCATCGGCTCATCGCCGCAGTTCGGACAGTATTTCGCAGGGAGGCGTAGGGGTCCTGTCAGGGGACGGACCTGTGCGAAAGCTCGGGCCCCGTTCAAGGGGAACCCGAGCCTCCGCGTCATCCGATGGCGCCCGTCACGCCGCCACCGGAACCTCGTTCCTCGCGGGGGTCAGCGCCAGCTCCAGCACCTGACGCACGTCCGTCACCGCGTGGACGTCGAGCTTCTCCAGCACCTCCGCCGGGACGTCGTCCAGGTCGGCCTCGTTGCGCTTGGGGATGATGACGGTCTTCACCCCGGCCCGGTGCGCGGCCAGCAGCTTCTGCTTGACCCCGCCGATGGGCAGCACGCGCCCGGTGAGGGACACCTCGCCGGTCATCGCCACGTCCGTGCGGACCAGCCGCCCGGAGAGCAGCGAGGCCAGCGCGGTCGTCATCGTGATGCCGGCGCTCGGGCCGTCCTTGGGGACCGCGCCCGCCGGGAAGTGGATGTGCACGCCCCGGTCCTTGAGGTCGCCGACCGGGAGTTCCAGTTCGGCGCCGCGCGAGCGCAGGAAGCTGAGCGCGATCTGCGCGGACTCCTTCATCACGTCCCCGAGCTGCCCGGTGAGCGTGAGGCCCGCCGCGCCCGTCTCCGGGTCCGCGAGGGACGCCTCGACGAACAGGACGTCGCCGCCCGCGCCGGTCACCGCGAGCCCGGTCGCCACGCCCGGGACGGCCGTACGGCGCTCGGCGGGGTCCTGCGCGGACTCCGGCACGTGGTGCGGGCGCCCGATGAGCGCGCGCAGGTCCTCGTCCCGGATCGTGAACGGCAGCTCCCGGTCGCCCAGTTCGTGCTGGGCGGCGACCTTGCGGAGCAGGCGCGCGATGGAGCGCTCCAGGGTGCGGACGCCCGCCTCGCGGGTGTACTCCCCGGCGAGCTTGCGCAGGGCGCTCTCGTCGAGGGTGACCTCGTCGGTGCTCAGGCCCGCGCGCTCCAGCTGGCGCGGGAGCAGGTGGTCGCGGGCGATGACGACCTTCTCGTCCTCCGTGTACCCGTCGAGCCGGACCAGTTCCATCCGGTCGAGCAGGGCCTCCGGGATCGCCTCCAGGACGTTGGCCGTGGCGAGGAACACCACGTCCGACAGGTCGAGTTCGACCTCCAGGTAGTGGTCGCGGAAGGTGTGGTTCTGCGCGGGGTCGAGGACTTCGAGCAGCGCCGCCGCCGGGTCGCCCCGGAAGTCGGAGCCGACCTTGTCGATCTCGTCGAGCAGGACGACGGGGTTCATCGACCCGGCCTCCTTGATCGCCCTGACGATCCGCCCGGGCAGCGCGCCGACGTACGTCCGCCGGTGCCCCCGGATCTCCGCCTCGTCCCGCACGCCCCCGAGGGCGACCCGGACGAACTTGCGGCCCATCGCGTGCGCGACGGACTCACCCAGCGAGGTCTTGCCGACCCCGGGCGGCCCCACGAGGGCCAGTACGGCGCCCCCGCGCCGGCCGCCGATGACGCCCAGGCCCCGGTCACCACGCCGCTTGCGGACGGCCAGGTACTCGGTGATGCGCTCCTTCACGTCCTCCAGGCCCGCGTGCTCGGCGTCCAGGACCGACTTGGCGCCCTGGATGTCGTACGCGTCCTGCGTGCGCTCGTTCCACGGGAGTTCGAGGACCGTGTCCAGCCAGGTGCGGATCCAGGAGCCCTCCGGGGACTGGTCGCTGGACCGCTCCAGCTTGTCGACCTCCTTGAGGGCGGCCTCGCGGACCTTCTCCGGCAGGTCGGCGGCCTCCACGCGGGCGCGGTAGTCGTCCGACTCCTCGCCCTCGGCCTCGCCGTTCAGCTCGCGCAGCTCCTTGCGGACGGCGTCCAGCTGGCGCCTGAGCAGGAACTCGCGCTGCTGCTTGTCGACGCCCTCCTGGACGTCCTTCGCGATCGTCTCGGCGACGTCCTGCTCGGCGAGGTGGTCGCGGAGCTGCTGGGTGGCCAGCTTGAGGCGGGCGACCGGGTCGGCGGTCTCCAGCAGCTCGATCTTCTGGTCGAGGGTCAGGAACGGGGAGTAGCCGGAGTTGTCGGCCAGCGTCGACACCTCGTCGATGGCCTGCACCCGGTCCACGACCTGCCAGGCGCCGCGCTTGCGCAGCCACGCGGTCGCCAGCGCCTTGTACTCCTTGACCAGCTCGGTCACGCTCCCCGGGAGCGGCTCGGGCAGCGACTCGTCGAGCCGGCTGCCCTCGACCCACAGGGCTGCGCCCGGACCGGTCGTCCCGGCCCCGATCTTCACCCGCGCCCGCCCGCGGATCAGCGCGCCCGGGTCCCCGTCCGCGAGCCTCCCGACCTGCTCGATCGTGCCGAGCACGCCGGTTCCCGCGTAATTCCCGTCCACCCTGGGCACCATCAGCACCCTCGGCTTCCCGGGCTCGGTCCGCGCGGCCGCCTGCGCGGCCTCCACAGCGGCCCTCACATCAGCGTCATTCAGATCCAACGGCACCACCATGCCCGGCAGAACGACCTCGCCGTCGAGCGGCAGCACAGGCAGAGTGAGCGTTGAGGACGACGAAGCCATGATCTCCCCTTCGGCAGTCAAGTTGAGCTATGCCGACTCAATGCATATGAGCCACCGAATGTTCCCGGGGCCGTGTTCGCCGTGAGCGATCACGTGGTTCTCGCAGGTCAGAGAGGTTGTCAGTGGCAGGTGCGAAGGTGGTGGACATGAAGACCCGGCCCTCACGACAACAACACCGAGGCCGACTTCGGTACCGCCCCGGAGACAGGAGCCACACCCGGGAACTCGGAACGGGCGAAACCACGGGACGGAACAGGCAGCGAGAAACGACGCGGGACATACGACAGCCGCAGCGAACACTCGGAGAAAGAGGCCCCGCCGCGAGGGCGCACGGCGCGCAGCTCACGCGGACCCCTGGGCCGGTGCGAGGAGTGGCCCCGACGGGCGGGCCGTCCACTTCAACCCCCGGGCCGCCGCAGGAGGAGACTCGCCGCGAGGCAACGCGAGGCCCCGCCGGACAGCCCGCCCGCTCCGGGCTCCGGCCGCCCCCGCGGAAGGGCTCACCGGACAGGCACCGCAGGGTCGAGCCCGCTCCGGTCCCCGGCCCGCCCCGAACTCCGCGTCGACCCGGGACAACGCCCCCCGGGGCTGCCGCGCGACCCGGCTCGCCTCGCGACCTGGGCCCGGCCCGGGAGGGCAGCCGTGTCAGTTCCGGCGGAACAGGCAGATCAGGGACGTCCGTTCGCCCGTGAGGGTCTTGCCCTCCGCCGCTGCCATGTCGGAGAGGGTCCAGCCCTGGGCCTCGATGGCCTCGATCTGTTCGCCCACGCCCGGCATGAGGCCGGTGGTGCGGGAGGCGGTGCCGGCCTCGATGATCTTGAAGGTGAGGACGCGGCGGCCCTCCGTGTAGGCGAGGGCCGCTACGCGGGACGCCTCGTTGGCCTTGGCGTTGTTGATGAAGCCCATGAGTCCCCCTGGGGTGAGATGCGGTGGATGGGGAACATCATCGGGCGGCGGCCGGGGCGGAGGGTAGCGCCGTGACGGGACTGTGACGGGGTGGTAGCCGTGTGACCTGCGCGGGCACCCGGCGAAAGCCACCCGCACCTGACGCCGGCCACCCGCGAAGCCCCCGACGAAAGCCGCCCGCGGCCTGTCCCGAGCGCCCCGCGAAAGCACCGCGAACCACCCGCCCGGCCCCCGGCACCCGGCACCCCGCCTCCGACGCGACGCGAGTCGCTCGTACCCGTTCCCGGCGCCCCGCGAAAGCACCGCGAACCCCCCGACGGCAGCCACCCCCACCTGTTCCGGCCGGCTCGAACAAAGGCCCCCACTTTCCCGGTTCCCCCCGTTCTACTCCCCCACCCCGACCACAATGCGCACATGACCGATGACTGGAAGCGACACATCGACGAGCTGCACGCGGAACTGGTCCGGCGGGACGACCCGGTCGCGTGGGTGATGGAGGCGGACGCGGTGGAGGCGTCGCGCAGGTATCCGCGGATGGCGCTCAGGGGGCCGGTGTTCGGGGTGGCGGTGCGGGAGGGGGAGGGGCGGTGGCGGGTGAAGACGGCCCTCGTCGACGGCATGCCCCAGATGGCCCGCGACGAACTCCACTCCCACCTGTGGTTCGCCGCGAAGGACGACACCGACGACCCCGCGGAGCGCCGCGCGCTGATCGCCGCCGTGTCGGTGCTGGAGAAGGAGCCGGCGAACGAGGTCGAGGCGCTCGGCGTGCGCTACCGGATCGTGCGGGGCGACGAGTTCGCGTGGAGCGGCGAGTACGGCCTGGAGCCGCCGAGGCCGACCGACCCGGAGCCCGCGGAACCCGACTGGGACGCGATGGACGGCCCCTCCCCCGACGTCGGCTTCGTCCTGGACCCGACCCGCGACGACAGCCCGATGGCGGGCGCCCTGCGTCTGGGCCTGCGCGAGTTCAGCTACGTCGGCACCCGCTTCGACGCGGACGCGCAGGACGACTCGCGGCGCGCGGTGACCACCCACCCCGACCTGGTCCGCCTCCCCATCGGCTTCGCGATCGTCGAGCGCGACGACAAGGGGTGGACGGCGTGCAGTTCCCCGAAGGCGTCCCCGCACGAGGCGCGGCGCTGGCTGTACCAGGCGATGACCCGGTACTGGCCGCTGCTGCACCGCGACGACGAGACCCGCCGGGCCGAGTACGCGGCCGGCGCCGAGGAGTTCCGCGCGGCGGGCCGGGCCGACGAGGCGACCGTCGCGGGCCGGCACTTCCGGGTGTGCCGCGTGGAGAGGGTCGTCCGCATGGGCCCGGACGGCCCCGAGACCCCCCGCCCCTCGGACGTCGACCAGTACGGCCCGTCGAAGATGCACCCGACGCTGCTGGAGGACGGCACGGTGATCCACGAGGACTGAAGGGGCCGCCGGCCAGGAAGACACCTGCGAGAAGCCACACCCTCCAGAACCCAGCCACTCAGGAAGCCGCGCGCCCTTAACCCCGCCCCCGCAAGAAGCCGCGCACCCCGAGAGCCGGGCTCCTCAAGAAGCCGAGCCCCTCAAGCCCAGCCCTTCAAATCGCGCTCCCTCAAACCCACCCCCGCAAGAAGCCGCGCCCCTCAAACCCACCCCCCTCAAGAAACCGCGCCCCCTTCAAGCTCAGCCCCTCAAGAAGCCGCCCCCCTCAAGAAGCCGTCGGCAGAGCCGGCCCCCGGAGGGCCGTGCGCCTCAGTGCCTCCGTACTCTCCGCACTCCACCTCCGCACCCACCGCCACGTCCCCACCCCCACGCCCAGCGCGATCAGGTGTCCCCAATTGCTCACCGGGTCCGTGAGGTTGACGAGGTCCTGGAGCAGCATCCCCCCGAACAGCACCAGCACGGGCCAGCGGATCCACGGCCGCAGCAGCCCCGTCACCGCGCCCAGGCTCGCGGCGACCCCGAAGCTGATCCCGTAGTCGAGCCGGTGCAGCGAGGTGTCCGGCAGCCGGCCGACCAGGACGGCGAAGCCGACCGGCAGTTCGGTGGCGAGGGTCGCGACGACGTGGCCGGCGAGGAAGACGAGGGCGGTGCGCAGCGCGCCGATCCGCCGTTCGAGGGCGGTCAGCACGAGGAGGAAGACCGCGGCGAAGGGCGAGCCGAGCCCCCCGGCCACCCACAGCGCGCTCGCGACGAGCACCAGCACCGGCGCCTGCACGAGATGCGTGACGTCGGTGCTGGACGCCTGGAGCACGCTGTCCACCCAGGCGGGGTCCGCGTTGTCGGCGACGTACGAGGTGACGGCGAGCAGGACGGCGTACCAGAAGGTGAACGGCGTACCGGTGGGCGTGGGCAGCAGTCGCCACACGCGCGGGAAGGCCCGGACGGCGACTTCCTGAACGACGGGAACGGGAACGACGGCCTCGACGGACCCGGCACCCGGATCGGCCACCTCAGCCGCCCCGGAAGCAGCGTCCGCCCCGGAGACCGCGTCGGCCCCGACGCCCGTCCCCGCCCGCAGCCGCTGTCTCGGCACCCCGTCCAGCAGCGCCCCGGGAACCGACAACTCCCCCGCTCCAGCCGTCTCGGTACGTTCCACCGTGAGGCGCTCCTTCCGTTCTCCTACACCTTTCGCGCCCCGCACCCCCGCTGTCTGTGACTCAGGCCACGTAAGAGCGGATTCTCAGCAAGCTCTCAAAGAAGCTGCCTTCCCGAACACAACCCCGGCCGGTGAAATTCCATCGGCCCCGAAGCCCCCGAGTGCCAGGATGGGCCGATGCCGCAACCGATGCCACCGCAGCCGTCACCCTCTGTGTACGACGCCCCGCAGGTCCTGGACCGCCGGGAGGGCCCGTACGGCGAAGTGGTCCTGCGCAGACACGGCGGCCTCCTCCAGATCATCGCCAACGGCTGCTTCCTGATGGACACGTCGGACGGCCGGTCGGAACGCCTGCTCATCGACGCCGCGTGGCAAACACTCGACAAAAATCACGCGGCCCCGTCAGAAAAACCCACCCTCCTCATCGGCGGACTCGGCGTGGGATTCTCGCTCGCACACGCCGCCGCGAACCCGGCCTGGTCGAAGATCACGGTCGTGGAACGCGAGCGCGCGGTCGTGGACTGGCACACGGACGGCCCGCTGGACGTCGTGTCGAGGACCGCCCTGGACGATCCGCGCACGGACGTCGTCGTCACCGATCTCCTCGATTTCCTGCGTGAGACATCGGACACGTTCGACGCGCTGTGTCTGGACATCGACAACGGCCCCGACTGGACCGTCACCGAGGGCAACGACGGCCTGTACGGCCCGGCCGGACTCGCGAGCTGCGCCCGGGTGTTGAGGCCGGGCGGAGTACTCGCCGTATGGTCCGCGCAGCCCTCGCCCGACTTCGAGGGAACCCTCTGGAATGCCGGGTTCCGGGGGGTGCGTACCGAAGAGGTGCCCGTTGCCCGAGGCGTTCCGGACGTCGTGCATCTCGCCGTCCGGCCTGGATAGCAAAGCGATGGTGACTCCCCGTACTCTGCTCACCTGACGCCGATCATTCATGCGTCGGTCGCAGTCATGCGCAGACATGGGATCACCCCACGGATTCCGGAAAGCACCCCAGGGGCGGGCGATGGAGCAGACACACACCTCGCAGAACGGCACGACGACGGCTACCCCGGGCGCACAGCGCCGCGTCCTGGTCGTCGAGGACGACCAGACGATCGTCGACGCCATCGCGGCCCGACTGCGCGCCGAGGGATTCCTCGTGCAAACGGCCGGAGACGGTCCGGCGGCGGTCGACACGGCCGAGGCATGGCAGCCGGACCTGCTGATTCTCGACATCATGCTGCCGGGCTTCGACGGTCTGGAGGTCTGCCGCCGTGTGCAGGCCCAGCGGCCCGTCCCGGTGCTGATGCTGACCGCCCGCGACGACGAGACCGACATGCTGGTCGGGCTCGGGGTCGGCGCGGACGACTACATGACCAAGCCGTTCTCGATGCGGGAGCTGGCCGCGCGCGTGCACGTCCTGCTGCGCCGGGTCGAGCGGGCGGCCATCGCCGCCACGACCCCCCGCTCGGGCATCCTGCGCCTGGGCGAGCTGGAGATCGACCACGCGCAGCGCCGCGTACGCGTCCGCTCGGAGGACGTGCACCTGACGCCCACCGAGTTCGACCTCCTGGTCTGCCTGGCGAACACGCCGCGCGCGGTGCTCTCCCGCGAGCAGCTCCTCGCCGAGGTCTGGGACTGGGCGGACGCCTCCGGCACCCGCACGGTCGACAGCCACATCAAGGCGCTGCGCCGGAAGATCGGCGCCGAACGGATCCGTACCGTGCACGGTGTCGGGTACGCGCTGGAGACCCCGACGCCATGAGCGGCGGGCCGGAGGGCGGGCCGAGAGGGGAGCCCTGGGCGGGAATGCGACCGTTCTCGATCAAGACGAAGCTCGGGGCACTCGTCGTCATCTCGGTGCTGATCACGACCGGGCTGTCGATGATCGCCGTGCACACGAAGACCGAGCTGCGGTTCATCATGGTCTTCTCGATGATCGCGACGCTGCTGATCACCCAGTTCGTCGCGCACTCGCTGACGGCGCCGCTGGACGAGATGAACCTCGTCGCCCGGTCCATCGCACAGGGCGACTACACGCGCCGGGTCCGCGAGAACAGACGCGACGAGCTGGGCGACCTGGCCGAGACGATCAACGTCATGGCCGACGAGCTGGAGGCGCAGTACCAGCAGCGGAAAGAGCTGGTCGCGAACGTCTCGCACGAGCTGCGCACCCCGATCGCGGGCCTGCGGGCCGTCCTGGAGAACGTGGTCGACGGCATCGCCGAGGCCGACCCGGAGACCATGCGCACGGCCCTGAAGCAGACCGAGCGCCTCGGCCGCCTGGTGGAGACGCTGCTCGACCTGTCCCGGCTGGACAACGGCGTCGTCCCGCTGCGCAAGCGGCGTTTCGAGGTGTGGCCGTATCTGTCGGGCGTGCTGAAGGAGGCCAACATGGTCGCCTCGGCGCGCGCGGGGATGGCCTCGGGCTCGGGCAACCACACCCGCTCCGACGTCCACCTCCACCTGGACGTCTCGCCGCCGGAGCTGACCGCGCACGCCGACCCCGAGCGCATCCACCAGGTCGTCGCCAACCTCATCGACAACGCCGTCAAGCACAGCCCGCCGCACGGCCGCGTCACGCTGAAGGCCCGCCGGGGCGTGCTGCCGGACTCGCTGGAGCTGGAGGTCCTGGACGAGGGCCCGGGCATCCCGCGCTCCGAGTGGCACCGCGTCTTCGAACGCTTCAACCGGGGCTCGGTACGCCGTCCGCACGGACCGGGCAGCGACGGCGGTACGGGCCTGGGGCTCGCCATCGCGCGCTGGGCCGTCGATCTGCACGGCGGGCGCATCGGAGTGGCCGAATCGGAGCGCGGCTGCCGGATTCTCGTCACCCTTCCGGGGGAGTCTCCGATCAGCGGTTGACGTACAGTTCGATCATCGTCGGGCAGTAAAGGTGCCGGACCAGCGTCATCGTGGACGAAGAGAAGCCGTTTCGGGCGGAACCCCGCTTGTTTCCCGCCATTTCCGGCGACGAAACACGGCGTTCGATGTGACTTACACGACGATGCGGCGGCCCGGCCTCTCCTTCTCGGTCTCGGAGGCGTAGCCTTTATTCCCGCTGTCCATCACCTTGTGAAGCGGAAGAGGGCGGTTGCCGCCGTGTCGTCACAGTCCCCCAGTAACGGATCGAGCACCTCGTCCGAAGCGGACCGAGCGGGTACGAATCCCGCCGCCGCCTTCGGACCGAACGAGTGGCTTGTCGACGAGATCTATCAGCAGTACCTCCAGGACCCGAATTCGGTAGACCGGGCCTGGTGGGACTTCTTCGCCGACTACAAGCCGGGGGTTGCCGAGACGCCCGCCCCGGCTGCGGCGGGCACTGCGGCCGCGGGGGCCGCAGCGACCACCACGCCCACGGCACCTGCCACCCCTGCTCCCGTTCCCGCGGCTCCCGCGGCCCCGGCGCCGGCTCCCCGGCCCGCCGCAGCCGCCGCGCCCGCACCCGCTCCGAAGCCGAAGGCCGCTCCCGTGACGACCCCCGCCGCGCCCGCCGCACCCGCGAAGGAGGCCCCCGAGGGCCCCGAGCTCGTGACCCTGCGCGGCCCGGCCGCCGCCGTCGCGAAGAACATGAACGCCTCCCTGGAGGTGCCCACGGCGACGTCCGTGCGCGCGGTCCCGGTGAAGCTGCTCTTCGACAACCGCATCGTCATCAACAACCACCTCAAGCGCGCCCGGGGCGGGAAGATCTCCTTCACGCACCTCATCGGGTACGCGATGGTGCAGGCCATCAAGGCGATGCCGGGCATGAACCACTCCTTCGCGGAGAAGGACGGCAAGCCCACCCTGGTCAAGCCGGAGCACATCAACTTCGGCCTCGCGATCGACCTGGTGAAGGCCAACGGCGACCGCCAGCTCGTCGTCGCCGGCATCAAGAAGGCCGAGACGCTCGGCTTCTTCGAGTTCTGGCAGGCGTACGAGGACATCGTCCGCCGCGCCCGCGACGGCAAGCTCACGATGGACGACTTCACCGGCGTCACGGTCTCCCTGACCAACCCCGGGGGCCTGGGCACCGTCCACTCCGTGCCCCGCCTGATGCCCGGCCAGTCCGTCATCATGGGCGTCGGCTCGATGGACTACCCGGCGGAGTTCCAGGGCACCTCCCAGGACACCCTGAACAAGCTCGGCATCTCCAAGGTCATGACGCTCACGTCGACCTACGACCACCGGGTCATCCAGGGCGCCGCCTCCGGCGAGTTCCTGCGCATCGTCGCGAACCTCCTGCTCGGCGAGAGCGGCTTCTACGACGACGTCTTCAAGTCCCTGCGGATCCCCTACGAGCCGATCCGCTGGCTGCGCGACATCGACGCCTCGCACGACGACGACGTCACGAAGGCCGCCCGCGTCTTCGAGCTGATCCACTCCTACCGGGTCCGCGGCCACGTCATGGCCGACACCGACCCGCTGGAGTACCAGCAGCGCAAGCACCCCGACCTGGACATCACCGAGCACGGCCTCACCCTGTGGGACCTGGAGCGGGAGTTCGCGGTCGGCGGCTTCGCCGGCAAGTCCCTGATGAAGCTGCGCGACATCCTCGGCGTGCTGCGCGACTCGTACTGCCGCACCACCGGCGTCGAGTTCATGCACATCCAGGACCCGAAGCAGCGCAAGTGGATCCAGGACCGCATCGAGCGCGCGCACTCCAAGCCGGAGCGCGAGGAGCAGCTGCGGATCCTGCGCCGCCTGAACGCGGCGGAAGCCTTCGAGACGTTCCTGCAGACCAAGTACGTCGGCCAGAAGCGGTTCTCGCTGGAGGGCGGCGAGTCCGTCATCCCGCTGCTCGACGCGGTCATCGACTCCGCCGCCGAGTCCCGGCTCGACGAGGTCGTCATCGGCATGGCCCACCGCGGCCGGCTCAACGTGCTGGCGAACATCGTCGGCAAGTCGTACGCGCAGATCTTCCGCGAGTTCGAGGGCAACCTCGACCCGAAGTCGATGCACGGCTCCGGCGACGTGAAGTACCACCTGGGCGCCGAGGGCACGTTCACCGGTCTGGACGGCGAGCAGATCACCGTCTCCCTGGTCGCGAACCCCTCGCACCTGGAGGCCGTCGACCCGATCGTCGAGGGTGTCTCGCGCGCCAAGCAGGACATCATCAACAAGGGCGGCACCGACTTCACGGTCCTGCCGGTCGCGATCCACGGCGACGCGGCCTTCGCGGGCCAGGGCGTGGTGGCCGAGACCCTGAACATGTCGCAGCTGCGCGGCTACCGCACCGGCGGCACGGTCCACATCGTCATCAACAACCAGGTCGGCTTCACCGCCGCCCCGGAGTCCTCGCGCTCCTCGATGTACGCCACCGACGTGGCCCGCATGATCGAGGCGCCGATCTTCCACGTGAACGGCGACGACCCCGAGGCCGTCGTCCGCGTCGCGCGGCTCGCCTTCGAGTTCCGCCAGGCGTTCAACAAGGACGTCGTCATCGACCTCCTGTGCTACCGCCGCCGCGGCCACAACGAGTCGGACAACCCGGCGTTCACGCAGCCGCTGATGTACGACCTGATCGACAAGAAGCGCTCGGTGCGCAAGCTGTACACCGAGTCCCTGATCGGGCGCGGCGACATCACCCTGGAAGAGGCGGAGCAGGCGCTCCAGGACTACCAGGGCCAGCTGGAGAAGGTCTTCACGGAGGTCCGCGAGGCCACCGCGCAGGGCGCGTCCGGCGCGCTCGGCGACCCGCAGGACGGGTTCCCGGTCGCCACGGCCACCGCGATCTCCTCCGAGGCGGTCAAGCGGATCGCCGAGTCCCAGGTCAACATCCCGGACCACATCACGGCCCACCCGCGCCTGCTGCCGCAGCTCCAGCGCCGGGCGTCGATGGTCGAGGACGGGACGATCGACTGGGGCATGGGCGAGACCCTCGCGATCGGCTCGCTGCTCCTGGAGGGCGTGCCTGTGCGGCTCGCGGGCCAGGACTCGCAGCGCGGCACGTTCGGCCAGCGGCACGCGGTCATCATCGACCGCGAGACCGGCGAGGAGTTCACGCCGCTGAACTACCTCTCCGAGGACCAGGCCCGCCTGAACGTCTACAACTCGCTGCTCTCCGAGTACGCGGCCATGGGCTTCGAGTACGGCTACTCGCTGGCCCGCCCGGACGCGCTCGTCATGTGGGAGGCGCAGTTCGGCGACTTCGTCAACGGCGCGCAGACCGTCGTCGACGAGTTCATCTCCTCCGCCGAGCAGAAGTGGGGCCAGACCTCCGGCGTCACCCTGCTGCTGCCGCACGGCTACGAGGGCCAGGGCCCGGACCACTCGTCCGCCCGCCCGGAGCGGTTCCTCCAGATGTGCGCGCAGAACAACATGACGGTCGCCATGCCGACGCTGCCGTCGAACTACTTCCACCTCCTGCGGTGGCAGTCGCACAACCCGCACCACAAGCCGCTGGTGGTCTTCACCCCGAAGTCGATGCTGCGTCTGAAGGCGGCGGCGTCGAAGGCGGAGGAGTTCACGTCCGGTCAGTTCCGTCCGGTCATCGGCGACACCTCGGTCGACCCGAACGCGGTCCGCAAGGTCGTCTTCACGGCGGGCAAGGTCTACTACGACCTCGACGCCGAGCGGCAGAAGCGCGGGATCACGGACACGGCGATCATCCGGATCGAGCGCCTCTACCCGCTGGCGGGTGCGGAGCTCCAGGCGGAGATCGCCAAGTACCCCAACGCCGAGAAGTACCTGTGGGCGCAGGAGGAGCCGGCGAACCAGGGTGCCTGGCCGTTCATCGCGCTCAACCTGATCGACCACCTGGACCTGGCGGTCGGCGCGGACGTCCCGCACGGCGAGCGCCTGCGCCGTATCTCGCGCCCGCACAGCTCGTCCCCGGCCGTGGGTTCCGCGAAGCGGCACCAGGCGGAGCAGGAGCAGCTGGTGCGCGAGGTGTTCGAGGCGTGAGCCTCGCCGCATGAGCGTGTGAAGAAGCCCGGCCCCTTCCGGATTCCGGAGGGGGCCGGGCTTTCTCGTGCCCCGGGTCAGTTCAGCAGCGGTTCGAAGTCCCAGTAGGGCCGGATCCGGGAGCGGGCCGAGATCGTGTGGGGGTGCTGGCGGCCGAGGGTGGCCTCGAAGTCGGCGAGGGCCTCCTGCTCGACCTTCTCGGCCTGGCGGCGTTCGCGGAGGTTGCGCAGGTCGGCGGAGTGGGCGACGCGGGCGGCGAGCGTGAGGGGGTGGGTACGGCCGAGGGACTCGGTCGCGTTCGTGATCAGGGCGCGGCTGAGGCTCTCCGCCGACTCCGTGTCGCCGACGAGGTTGCGCAGGGCGGCGGCGTTGAGGGCGGTGCCGAGGGTCCAGGGGTGGGTGGCGCCGAGGCCCGCGGTCATGTCGGTCAGCGCCTGTTCCAGGATCGCGTGGGCGTGGTCGCGTTCGCCGACGTTGCGCAGGATGAGCGCCTGGTTGGCGCGGGCGCCGACGAGGAAGGGGTGGGTGTCGACCAGAGTGAGCTCGTAGCGGGCGACGATGGACTCGCTGAGCTCGCGGGCCTCGTCGATGTCGCCGTGCTCGCGGATGAAGCAGCTCTGGGCGATGGCGGAGATGAGGGTGGTCGGGGAGTTCTCGCCGAGGACGCGCTCACCGCGTTCGAGGACGCTCGCGAAGAGGGGTCCCGCCGCGTCGCGGTTGCCGGTGCGGTAGAGGCACATGGCGAGGTTGTGCTCGGCGTACAGGGTCATCGGGTTGTCGTCGCCCATGACGATCCGGTACTCGTCGACGTTGCGCGCCTGCACCGATTCGGCCTCGGCGTACCGGCCGAGCAGGCGCAGGTCGACCGCGTACGACAGCTCGGACTGCAGGGTCCAGGGGTGCCGGGCGCGCAGCAGGTTGCGGCGTGCCTCCCAGGCCCTGCGGTCGGTGTCGAGTGCCTCCTCGTACCGGCCGAGCAGCCGCAGCGACACGGCGAGGTTGTTGATCGCGTTGAGGGTGCGGGAGTCCTGGTCGCCGAGCAGGTCACGGTAGGCGGCGAGGACCCACTGGGACAGTTCCAGGGACTCGTCGTACCGGGCGAGACCCCGCAGGTCCCCGCCGAGTCCGTTCGCGGCCCGGAGATGTTCGAGATCCTGTAGTCCGCGCTCCTGGCGCAGGTGCTCGGCGGCGGTCCGGTTGAGCGCCTCGCTGCCCGCGTAGTCGCCGCTCGACCTCAGCAGGTTGGAGTAGTGGTACGACAGGTCCCAGATCCGCGGGTGGGTCTCGCCGAGGAGTTCGCTCCATGCCTCCATCGCGCGCCGCGCGAGCTTCGTGCCGGCCCGGTACTCGCCGGAGAGGTACATGTAGCGCAGGCAGTTGAGGACGAGGCGCTGCACCTCGGGGTCGCGAGTGCGCAGGACGTCCGCGTACTTCAGGTGGGGCACGATCTCCGCGTACAGCGGCCACATCCGGGTGTCGGTGGGGCGGCGCGGGTCGGCGAGCGCGAGGGCGCGGCGTACGACGTCGATGAACTCGGCGCGGTCGCCCTCCGGCATGTCCTTGTGGACGATCTGGTGGACCATGCGGTGCAGGTAGAGGGAGTCGCCGGTGGTGGCGGGTTCGTCGAGGGAGACCTCGTGGGACTCCAGGCGGACGACGGAGTACTGGCGGAGCTGGTTGATCGCCTTGTTCCACAGCAGCGGGTCGTTGACCAACCCGGCGACCTGTTCGGGGAGTTCGTCGCCCGGCAGGTCGCGCAGGAGGCGTACGGGGATGAAGCCGGGCGCGAAGAACGTGCACAGCCGAAGCAGGTCGACGGACTCGGGGACGGTCTCGCGGAGTTTGTTCAGCAGTATCGACCACGCGGTCTGGAAGGCGACGGGGAAGTCCGCGGAGACCTTGACGACGTCGGAGTCGATGCCGCCCTCCAGGAGGGAGATGTAGTCGCGTACGGACAGGTCGGAGTCGTTGAGCCAGCCGGCGGTCTGGTCGAGGAGCAGCGGCAGGTCCTCCAGGGCCTCGGCGAGCTGGTCGGCCTCGGTCTCGGTGAGGCGGGGCGCGCGGCGCCGTACGAAGGCCACGGACTCGTCCCGGGAGTAGACCGGGATCTCCACCAACTGGCTGTTGTGCTCGGACCATTCGGGGTTGCGGGAGGTGATCAGGACGTGTCCGGGTCCGGTCGGCAGGAGGTCCCAGATCTGGTCGGGCTCGTCGGCACCGTCGAGGACGAGCAGCCAGCGGGAGTACGGCTCGCCCCGGCGCAGGGCGTCGCGGACGGCGCGCAGCCGCTCGCCGTACTCCTGGCCGGTCTGGAGGTCGAGCTTGGGGGCGAGTTCGGCGAGGAAGCGCCGGTAGGTGACGCGTTTGTCGGCGTTGACCCACCAGACGACGTCGTACTGGGAGCCGAACCGGTAGACGTACTCGGTGGCGAGCTGGGTCTTGCCGACGCCGGACATGCCGTGCAGGGTGACGACGCCCGCGCCGGGTTCGGCGCCCTGGAGGATGTGGTGGATGTCGTTGAGGAACGGCTCGCGGCCGGTGAAGCGGGTATTGCGGCGGGGTACGCCGCCCCAGACGTCGGGCATCGCGGCGGGGAAGCGGGGTCCGCGCCGGCCGTCGACGCCGTTCGCGTGCGGGTCGTAGGGCAGGTCGAGGCGGTCGAAGAGGCGGCGTTCGGCCTCGTCGGCGCCGAGGTTGGTGAGGTTCTCCGGGGCGAGGACCGTCACGGCCTGCGGGAGGGGGGCGTTGGTGAGGGAGACGGCGGCGAAGCGGGACGGGTCGGGGGCGACGACCTCGCGCAGCGCCGCGTTCCACTCCTCGTGGCTGCGCGGGCCGAGCTGGAAGTACCACTCGCTGACCAGGACCAGGATGCGGCCCCCGGAGAGCATCAGGTCACTCAGCAGGTCCGGCAGCGGCACCTCGGGAGGAGCGTCCCAGCGGACCAGCACGACCCGGACGCCGTTGCGCTCCAGACGGTCGGCGATCCAGGCGGCCCAGGCCCGGTTGAAACCCGCGTAGCTGATCGTGACGGTCGGCCGTGGGGTCCCCCTCTCGGTGGACCTGACCGGTGTGCGGGCTCCAGACAAGGCGGCCTCCAACGCGTCGTTCCAGGAAAAATCGTAGGGCCTCGGCGCGCCGCCCGTAAGGTTCCGGGAGACGGCGAGCGGACGTCCGGGCAGGGAGATCTTCGCGCAGGAGCCCGTACGCGCGCGGGTGTTTGACCACTCGTCCTCCGTCCCCTCACTCGTTCGGGCGTCCCTGGGCGGAAGCGTGCCGTTGTGTCCACAGCGTGCGGGCGGCGTGCACGTACGCCTGGGCGCGCGCCTGCTGGCCCCGGGGTGCCGGACGGTCGCGCATGCGCTCGTGGGTGTCGGCCATCGCGTCGACGAACAGCCGTCCCCGGACGGTGAGATCGGGTGATCCGACGAGCGCGGGCAGGGCCGCGCCGACCATGGCGTGGCAGCGGGCGTGCTCGGTCCAGGCCCGCTCGCGGTGCGCGGGGTCGGTGAGGGCGAGGCGCTGCTGGTAGTCGGCGATCGCGAGGTGGGAGTAGGCGCCCTGGAGGAGGCCCTCGAAGGGGCGGGGGTCCTGCCGCCAGGGCGCGAAGTACCGTTCTTCAGCGCTCGCTTGATGGAGTGTCACCATCTCGGAGAGCGCGGAGAGTTTGGCGTGGTGCAGTTCGTGGACGATGGTCGAGGCGAACGACACCGGTCCGGGGGGAATGCTGCTGAGCAGCGCTCCGAACGCCTCCCGCCGGGTCGCGCTGCTCGTCCCGCGCGCGGCGGAGATGTCGGGCGGCGCGGTGAGCGGCACCAGGCAGCGCAGCAGTGTCAGCACCTCCCGCACCCGGTGCTCCCCGCCGGTCCGCAGCGCCTCCCCCGCACCGGACCACACCTGCGCCCACCGCTTGCGCCCGGTGTCGTCCAGCACCACCGCCTCCCCCAACCCGGCCCGGCCGCGCGGCGATCGGGCCGTGCGGTACGGGTCGAGGTCCTCCAGCGGTACCAGCGGCGCGCCGGGCACCAGGCCGGGCAGCGCGTGCGCCGGCAGCCAGGCGCCCGAGGCGGACCAGGCCCCGGCGTCGGGTTCCGGATGTACGGTGACGTCGAGCTCACCGGCCTGACGGATCGTCACCTTCCCACTCCGATAAGCGACTTCGGCCTCCCCCTCGGTCCGCAGCGCTCCGAGGGACGGCAGGACGAGCATCCCGCCGTACGCCGTGGTGCGGAGCGTGAAGTCGAGTCCGGCCCGTACCGCGCAGGCGGCGGCGATCGCCCCCAGGTGTCCGAGGGCCTGCGGCTGTCCGGGGTTGCGGAGTGTGTGCCAGGCCCAGGAGCCGGTGAGGGGGTGCAGGAGGCGGGCGCGGACGGGGGTGACGGAGCGAGCCGGTTCGGCGGCCCTCCGCGCGGACGCGGCTCTGTCGGCCTGCGTCAACAGGTCCCAGGCGTCCTGTAGTTGATCGCCTGTCGCATCCAGCGCGGCGCGTATGACCAGCAGTTGGCGGCGGTGCTGGTCACGGACGAGGAGGCCGAGGGTCTCGGGGTCGGCGCCGGTGCGGCCGAGGGCGGCGACGGCTGCGTCGGAGAGGGTCACGGCGCCCCCTTCCCGGTGACGGCGGCGAGCCGGTCGGCCACATGCCGGATGAAGTGCTGGAGGTCGGCGCAGTACACGGACGGATTGCGGAAGCCGTGCCCGGCGCGGTAGCGGTGGGCGTAGTGGCCGCCGCCGCAGACCCGCAGCAGGGGACAGCTCCGGCACTGGCCGGCCAGCGCCGCCGCACCCGCCTGCCGGTCGGCGACCGCCGGGTGGCGCAGCGCGTCGTCGAAGGAGTGGCGGTGGACGTCGAGTCCGGTGCGGGCGGCGCCGTCGTACGCCGACTTGAGGGCGTCGGTCTGCTCGATGGTCCCGTCGGTCTCGACGACGACGGAGTCGAAGGGGGCGAGGCCGAGCGCCTCGATACCGGCGTCCTGGCCCAGCAACAGGGCGAGACATGCCTCGAAGAGCCGGACGTGGGCCTCCCGCCGCCCGGTGTCCCACCAGCGGTCGAAGACAGCACTGAGCCACTCGCCGTACCGGCCCAAGTGGTGGGGCGGGGCCGACCAGTTGCCGTGCGGGAGCAGCAGGTCGAGGGTGGGTGGCCGGAGTTCGACGAGCGAGTCGTACGTCCGGACCGGGTCGAGCGTCGGGTCGACGACCGTCAGGATGCCGCCGTACGCCTCGGGGAACCGCTCGGCGAGGAGCCGGGTGCCGCGTACGGCGGCGGGCCAGGAGGGGCGTCCGGCGTGGTCGACGCGGCGGGTGTTGTGCGCGGCGGTGCCGCCGTCGAGGCTGACGCCGACCCGGATGCCGGCGGCGGCGAGGGCGGCGAGGCGGGGCTCGGTGAGGAGGGTGGCGTTGGTCTGGACGACCGGCCGGACCGCACAGTGGTCCGGCACGCGCACCCGGACCCGGTCGGTGAAGCGGGCGAGCGTGCCGGTGCCCGCGAGGAGGGGTTCGCCGCCGTGCAGCACCAGGGAGATCTCGGCGAGTTCATGGGTGCGGGCATGTTCGGCGATGCGGTCCGCCGTACGGTCGAGGATGTCCTCGGAGGCTCGCCGGGGGCGGGTGCGCCACGTGCTGTCGGGACCCTCGTAGAGGTAGCAGTAGGTGCAGGCGAGGTTGCAGCGGCCGTGCACTTTGACAATGAACTGCCGGAACGGGACGGCGAGTTGCACGGGAGCGGCCAGGCGTCCAGTCACTCTGCACCCCCCATGCGTGCGCGGCTGTCCATCACGCGTGTTCCCGCGATCCGGCTCCGGACACACCCCGCCGGACGGAATTTGACCGGTTCACACGGGTAGATCGACCGAAAGGTTCAGGTCACAGCGCGCTGCTGTGTCCCCAGAACATCTCAGCCGGCCCGGCGGCCCGGTCCGTGAGGTCGGCGAGAAGTTCACGCAGCACCGGGTGGTCGGTGTTCCTCAGCTCCTCCAGATCCAGAGTGAGCAGATCGGGCAGGTCCTCGTGGTCCACGGTGTCCCCTTCAGGTCATTCCAGCGCCGCCAGGCGCTCGGCCGTGTCCTGCGGTGTCGGCCGGTCCGGGACGACGCTGTCCTCGGGCAGCCGCGCCCACTCGGCCCGCGCCGCGCGGTAAGCATCGCGGGCCGCGCGGGGCCTGGTGGCCGCTTCGTAGGACATACCCCGCCAGTGGTGCGCCTGCGCGCGAGCGCGGACACATTCCTGGCGGCGCCGCTCGGTACCGGCCAACTCCTCGGCCTCGCGGGCCGATTGAGCCGCGTCCCGGAAGGCGTCCACGGCGAGGTCGAGGCGGGCCGGCCGGCGCAGGCTGCGGTACGCCTCGTACTGGACCTGCCCGAGGTCCAGGAGGCAGTGCGCGGCGAGCAGCGGGTCGTCGGCCTCGTCGGCGGCGAGCCCGAAGAGGTGCTCGGCCTCGCGCAGGTCGACGCGGTCGCCGCGGGAGCGGTAGCGCAGCATCAGGGCGCGGCCGAGCAGCAGGAGGCGGTGGGAGAGGCGGGTGCTGCCCGCCGAGGTCTCCATGCGGCAGTCGCGCAGGACGCGGATGGCCCGGGACAGGGCGTACCGGTCGCCGGTCGCGGCGAGTCTCAGCAGGGCCTCGCCCCACTCGGCGAGGACGTCGGCGTGCGCGGCGGAGTCGCGGGGCACGCGCTGCGCGGCCCGGTCGAAGTGCCCGGCGGCCCGCTCCAGGTCGGCGGCGAGCCCGGATTCGCCGTACCGGGCGACGGCCACCCGCCCGGCCCGCACCGCGAGGGCGGCACGCTGGGCCTGTTCGCGGACGAGCGCCAGCGCCTCGTCGACGCGGGCCTGTACGTCGTCGAGGGGGCCGCCCGCGCCGAGGAGGGCGTCGGTCAGGTCGAGGAGGACGCGTACGCGCGCGCGGATCTCGTCCGGGGTGTCGGGTGCGGGGGTGGTGTCGAGGGCGGCGGTCAGGGAGCGGGCGGCCTGTTCGGCGTAGCGGCGGGCCTGATCGGGGTCGGCGGTGGCGCCGGACAGCAGCAGGAGGATCCGGCCGTGCACGAGGGGCAGTTCGGGCGGGCGGGTGCGCCGGTCGGGCCAGACGTCGGCGAACGCCTCCAGCATGCCGACGGAGACCTGGAGGAGGGCGCTGTCCTTGCCGAGCCGCCACTGCTCCTCCAGGGCGCGCACGCGCTCCAGGGTGAGTTTGAGGGCCTCGTTCTCGCCGAGTCCGGGCGCGGCGCAGGCGACGGCGTACTCGCGGTCGGCGCGGGAGAGCAGGTCGAGGGCGGCGGGCAGGTCGCCGCGCCGTCTGCGGTCCCCGGCGGAGGCGTGCAACACCCGGGCCAGCACGGCGCGTTCGTGCAGGGCGCGGGGGTGCGCGACGGCGCGTTCGGCGGCCTGCTCGGCCTTGCGCAGCAGGTCGTCGCCGCCCTGCACCTCCCACAGGCGCAGCGTGCAGTGCGCGTACTCGGCCCACAACTCGGGGTCGGCGGCGGCCTGTTCGTCGCGTTCGGTGGCGCCGCGCAGCAACTGCACGGCGTCGATGGCGTCCTGGATCATGCCGTCGCGGTCGAAGCGCCCGATGAGCGCGCGGGCGCGCACCACCACGGGGTGCGTACGCCGCTCCACGACGGCCCCGGCGCCGACCTGTTCGTAGCTCACGGGCAGCGGCATGAACCGCCTCAGCACCCGCGCGGCGACCTCGGCGAACGGCTGCGGCACCGGCGGTGCGCCGCCGTCGTCGCCGGGCGCGTACGGCCGTCCCGAGCCTCCGTCGCCGAGCTGGGCCAGCGCGAGCGCCGGGAAGTTGGGGCCGCCCTTGCCGAAGCGCTGCTCGATGTACTCCGAGGTGTGCTTGAGGACGAGCATCGCCTCGTCGCGGCCGAGCCTCGACAGGAGGGCGTCACGGATGTCCGGCTCGATCTCGTACCACTGCGCGCCGTCCCCCGGATGGTCCTCGCCGGACCGGCTGACCAGGCCGCCGACCAGGACCTCGGCGAGTTCGGCGGGCCCCGAGCCGGGGAGCATCGTGCGCTGCACGAGCTGCATCACCGGCAGGCACAGGGGCGCCGCCGCGAGGTACACGGCGAGGCGTCCGGCGGTCGGCGAGGCGCTCGCGCTGAACCGGCTGACCCGCTCAAGTCCCGTACGCCGCCGGTCGGCCCGCGCGGGCGGGGCGGGGCGCTGGTCGGCGCGGACCCAGCCGACCGCGCCGGGTACGGGACCCGAGCCCGAGCCCGACAGGAGACGGGCCCAGGCGCCGAGCGCGACCGGCTCGGGCGGCAGCACCGGCACGGGCAGCGCGCCCGGCTTGCGGACCTCGCCGGCCGTGCGCACGCGCAGGGCGCCGCCGAAGGTCTCCGCGCGGCTCAGCTCGCCGAAGGTGACCGGGAGCCGGGTGCGGGCCCACATGCGCTGCGGGAGGGGCTGCAGGACGGCGACCGGGCCCTGGCCCGACAGGTGGTGCAGCAGGCGGTGCGCCCGGCCGCTGTGCCACAGGGGGCCCGCGCAGTCGCTCACCAGGACCACGATCCGCCGGCCCGTCGGGTCGCTCAGCCGCTCCGCCGAGTGCAGCGGCGCGACCTGTGGCTCCGGGCTGCGGCTCACCCCGGGCTCGCCGTCGGGGCCCTGGTGCAGGAAGCTCACCTGGATGTCCGAGAAGGCGCCCAACTGGCCGAAGACCTGCTCCAGTTCGTCGAACATGCGGTGCCAGACCCGCATCGACGAGGAGGCGTCCAGGACGAGCTGGAGCCGGGCGTCGCGCCGGGTGACCGCCCGGTGCACCGGGATGATCAACCCGCCCGCCTGGGCGCTGAGTTCGGCCGTCGCCGCCTCGTCCAGCGCGGTCCGCAGCGGGGGCGCCGGGCTGCGGTACCCCTGCAACCTCCGCAATGCGCGCTGGAGTTCGAGCGGCGCGGGCAGCACGGGGGCGGCGGGAACACCGATCGGCAGCGCCCCCGCCCGGGCCTTCGGGACGTTCGGCGGCATCGGATACAGACTGACCTGCCCGTCCAGCACGGGCCGCTTCGGGGGGCGTTGCGTTTCCGCGGCCGGCCCGGGCGGCTCCGTACGGGCAGTGCCCTGCGGCAACTCCCCCAGCCGGCCCGCGACTTCGGGCGCGGCTCCGTCGGGGGCGTCCGGCGCGGCGGGGCGGCGCGTGAAGCGGGCCAGCCACAGGGCGTCGCTCAACTGCCGGTGATCGGGGTCGAGTCCGGCGGTGCGCAGGCGGGCGATCAGCTCGGCGAGGGGGTCGTGGGCGGGAGTGTCGGGGGAGCCGGGAGGGGTGGTGTCGTCGGGGCCGTGGCGGGGGGTCGCGTCGGGCATCGGCCGTCACCTCGGGCGGTCGAGGCGCTGGATGAGGAGGTCGGCGAGGCGGTCGCGACTGGGCGGGGCGGCGGCGTCCGTCAGGTAGATCGCGTTCAACAGCTGGTCGGCGGCGAGGAGTTCGCTGCGGGAGCGCTCCAGGAAGTGGGTGATCAGGTCGTCGCCCACGCGCGCGGCCTCGTCACCGAGGTGCGCCCGCACGAACGTGGCGAGCCGGTTGTGGTCGGGGCGGCCCAGCTCCAGGTGGATGCAGCGGCGCATCAGGGGCGCCGGGAAGTCGCGCTCGCCGTTGCTGGTGAGGACGACGAAGGGGAACGCCCGGCACCGTACCCGCCCGTCCTTGACGCGGACCTTCACCCCGTCCGCCGTCAGCACCTCGGCCTCCCCGCCCGGCAGCCGGTCGGCGATCCGCTCCAGCTCCGGTATCGCGAACTCCCCTTCCTCCAGGACGTTCAGGAGGTCGTTCGGCAGGTCGATATCGCTCTTGTCCAGCTCGTCGATGAGCAGCACGCGCGGTGTGTCCGACGGCAGCAGCGCCGTGCCGAGCGGCCCGAGCCGGATGTAGCTCCCGATCCCCTCCACGGCCCCGGGCGAGCCCGCCGCCCTGCCGAATCCGCCCTGCGCGGCGATCTGGACGTCCTGGAGGCGCGCGATGGCGTCGTAGTGGTACAGCCCGTCCTGGAGGGCGGAGCGGCTGACGATGGACCAGCGCAGGACGCTGCCGAGACCGAGTTCGTACGCCACCGAGTGCGCGAGCGTGCTCTTGCCCGCGCCGGGGCTGCCGGTGACCAGGAGCGGGCGGCGCAGGTACAGCGCCGCGTTGATCATCTCCAGCTCCTCCGCGCCGGGCCGGTGCAGCTCCGCGAGGTGGCGGTGCGCGCCCAGCCGGCGGTCCTCGGAGCCCTCGTCCGGTGTGTCCCGGCCCGCGAAGTCGCGCCAGGGCGGTGGCGCGGGCAGCCGCTCGATGCCGTCGTGGGGTTCGCCGGCGCCCCGGTAGATGAGCCACTCGCTGGATTCGGTCATGATCCGGTCCTCGTCACTCGTCCACTCACCGGGCGCGTACGGCCGTGCTCACGGTATCGATGCCAGGGGGGCGCTGGTAAGGGCCTGTGCCGCATCCCCGGACGGGGTTCCCGGCGGGGCGTCACGGCGCCTCCAGCAGATCGCCCGTCCCCGGCAGGGGCTGGTGCGGATCGTCGTACAGCAGCGCCACCCCGGCCGCCCAGAACGTCTCGCCCCGGCCCTTGCTCAGCCGGACCCTGAGGTCGTGCACGGCCTCGGGCAGGCGTGCCGCGCTCGACGGGCGGGCGATCTCGTCGACGCTGCCCCGGTGGAACTCCCCGCACACCGTGTCCGGGCGGGTCCTCCCGCGCCGCCACAGGGCTACGCCGTACCCGCCGTGCACGATCCGCGCGAGCGCCGCCGCGTCGTCCTCGAAGCGGTGGTCGCCGTAGCGGCACAGCACCGGGACGGTGCCGTACGCGAGGGAGCGCAGCTTCTCCACCGACGGGACGGGTACCCGCAAGCCGTCGGCGCAGTCCAGGAGTTCGGCCTGCGCGCGGTGCGCGTGCAGGCGGCGCCAGCGCGCTCCGCGCTCCTCCTGCGCGTCCGACCACTCCTCGTCGTCCATGCCGCCCATGTCGTCGGCCAGCTGCTCCCGGTCGGCGGCCCGTACGACCACCGGCCGTGCCGTCCCGAGCGGCTCCTCCCCCAGCCGCCAGGCGTCCACCTCAAGACCCAGCAGCCCGTGCGGCACGGCGACCTGCAGCACCGCCGGGCGGCCTGGCTCGTCACACCGCCGGAACGCCTCCGCGAGCACCCCCGCGACCCGCTCCGGCAACTCCCCGAGCCGCGTCCGCTCCGCGCCCGGCAGGGGGTCGGCCCCACCGTCGGCATGCAGCACGGAGACCGTCCAGTCACAGCGGTCGGGCTCCCAGGGGCGGGGCAGGATCCCAAGGAGCACGGCGGAGGCGGGGCGGGGGGCCCGGGGTGCGTGGACGGTCGCCGGGGTGGGGTGGGGGGTGCCGTTGGGGTGCGGGGGGTGTGCGCCGGGTGGCGGGGGCGTCTCGGGGGCGGGTGCGCCGGCCCCGTACGTGGTCGCGGGCGCCGTGGGCCCTGTCTCGGGGGCCGTGTTCGTGTCGGCGCCCGGCCGTGGGGCGGTCCTGGTGTCGGTGCCGGGCGAGGAGGCTGCTTCCGGGGCCCGTCGCCCGGTCCCTGTGCGTGTCCCCGCGCCTGTGCCCTGCCCCGGAGCCGCTCCGGAGCCCCCGAGCACGGCCTCGTGCTCGTGCGCGGGCCCGTGCCTCGTCCCCGTGCCCTGGCCGTTCTCGCGGGCGCGGCGGTCGCGGAGGAAGTCCGTGTGCTGTTCGGCGAGGCTCGCGCGGTAGCGGCCGGAGAGGCGGCCCGCGGACTGCCAGATCCAGGACCAGAGGGAGTCCTCGGCCTCGGAGGTCGTCGCGGAGGTGAAGGGGCGGTCGGCGGACAGCACGCGCATCGCGTAGTCCAGGACGAGTTCGAGGGCGCTGTCGTCCCGCGCGCTCTCGTACAGAGTGCCGAGCCCGTCGCGCCAGGCGCGCGGCGCGGGCAGCGGCGGCGGGCCCTGGAGGTCCGGCAGGGAGTCCAGGATGTCGAGCAGCGCGCGCGTGCTCGCGGGCGGCGGCAGGTCGGCGAGCCGGCCCAGCAGCTGGACGCGCTCGTCGGGGCTGAGCGTACGGCCCGGCCGCGCGCCCAGGCTGCCCTGGACGTCCGTCCAGGTCCGGGCCCGCGCGGAGGGGTGCCGCTGCCGGTCCCGGTGGTAGCGGTCGTGCGCGTGGAACACCGCCTGGTACAGGTCGTCGTGCTCGGCGGTGATCTTCCCCGCGGGCACGCGCAGGGTGCGCACCTGCTCGATGCCGGTCGACGTGCCGCCCGGACGGTGGTCCGAGCGCGCCTTGAGCACGCCGATGACCTCCCCGCGCGCGAGATCGATCACCGGCCCGCCCGACACGCCGTACGGCAGGTCGTTGTCGCCGAGGCGCATCTGTACGTCGGAGTTCCAGCCGCCGATCGTGCCCTGGACGGAGAGCGTGCCGTCGAGGACCTGGAGGCGTCCCTCGCTGACGGTCCAGCCCGCGTACAGCACCCGGCCCTCGCCGAAGTAGGCGGCGGGGCGTTCGGAGACGTACGCGCACTCGTGGTCGTCGACCGGTTCGGCGAGCTGGACGAGCGCGAGGTCCGGTGCGGGCCAGTTCCCCGAGAGCGGCATCCGCTCCGGCCGCTCCGGCACCGTCGCGGCGACCCGCCCGCGTACGGTGCGGGCCTCGGCGCCGGGCGAGCTCTGACAGACCACCACGACCTCGCCCCCCTCCCCGCCGCAGGCAACATGTGCGCAGGTCAACACCCAATTGGGAGCGACGAAGAACCCACTCCCGAGAAAACTGCCGACCTCATCGATCTCATACCCGCCCCCGCTGCGGTGAATGCGCACAGTAGCCGCGACAACGAGCCCACGAAGTGCACGCCGGGCGGCATCTCCCCCATCAGACGCGCCCCCGACGCGCCCCCCGTTCACACCCACCCCCCGACACCCCGGCCCCCACCGCCCCCATGCCCCAGCGCGCCGGGCGGTGCATCGCCCTGCGGGGGTGAGAACCGACGAACGAGGGCATCGCGCGGGCGGGGGGTCAGGGTCGGAGGTTCGGTGGAGGTCGGGGAGTCGGGAGGAGAGTGGGTTGCTCCGGGGGTGGAGGTTGAGGAGCGAGGAGGGGTGAGAGCGGGTACGGCCGCGCGCTCGGGGGCCGGGGCGGGAGCTGGAGAGCCGGGAGCTGCCGGGAGGCCGAGGGCCGGGGAGCCGGGGGGCGAAGGAACGGGAGCTGAGGTCGGTGGCCTGGGGAAGGCAGGTCTTGGGGTGCGGAGGAGTGAGAGGGGGGGTCCTGAGGGGGTGTCAGGGGCTGGCGTCGCGGAACCGGTGGTCCCGGGAGCGAGTCCCTCAGCGACGTGTCCGGAGGGGAACACACAGGCGCCGTACGCCTCGCAGTGGCTGAACGACGTGGGCAGACCCCCACCACACTCCGCCTTCAGGGCAGCGCCCCCTTCCTCCCACCCTGCGGAAACGTCACGGCTGACAGCGCCCCCCGGAGCCGAGCACGCGCCCCGGGCACACACCGAAGCACCCCCGCCGAACCGCCCCGAGCCACTACGAGCCTCCGCGGCAGAAGCTCCACCACCCGTTGCCGCACGGACCGCACCACCCGGTCGCCCGTCCGCCGAGGCCCAGGAAACCCCACGCCCCCGCCCTGAGCCCTCATCGCCTGCCGGACCGCGGGGAACGCCATCCGCCCCCGGCGAGAGGGCGGCACTCCCCGGCCTCGAAAACCCGCCACTCGCCCGCTCCCCCCGCGCTCCCCCCACCGGCTCGCCGGACACCCCCCTCGCCCCTCCCGCAGGGGCACTCGGTTCTCCTCCCAGGCTTCCCGAGGGTGTGCCGTTCGACGTGGGTGGTGGGGTGCCGTTCGTCGGTGTGGGATGTGTGTCTGCCCCGGAGTTCGAGGGTGTGCCCTGGGGTGGTGTCGGGGGTTGGGGGTCGTTCTGAGGGGCGTTCGGGGGCGAGGGGGCGTTCGGGGGTGCCGTCGGGGACGGGGGGCCGCCCGCTCCCCACGTCAGTGTCACCGTGATCGCCGCCTTCGCCTCGCCGTCCGCGAGGAGGCCGACCACCTTGCCCGCCTTGGCCGTGAGTTCGATGCCGAATTCGATGCTGGCCTCGTCGGGGCGGACCGCGCGCAGCGGGCCCGCGAGGGAGTGGGCGACGCCGGTGATGAGGGAGTGGAGGCTCTCGACGCCGGCTTCGACGCGTTCGGTGAACCCCGTGTCGCTGTAGGAGAGTTGACCCGGTGGGGCGGCGGGCACGCGCAGCTCCCCCGTACCGGAGATCCGTGCCCACACGGGCGTACCGTCCGGCAGCGCGACGCGTGCGACGCGCGTCACGTCGCGTCCCGCCTGCTCGGTCTCCTGGCTCATGGCGCTCCCCCCGCTGCCGCGTTCCCCCTGCTTCCGCCCGCCCGACGCCAGGACCGGCAGCCTATCCTTGCCCTGTGCCCCCACGGCCCCTTCGCGGTCCGCACGTGGGAAACAAGCTCATTCCCCCGGTGGCACTTCCCAACCCCGACGAACCCACCCACGGAGCACGATCCATGTACTTCACCGACCGCGGCATCGAGGAACTGGAGAAGCGGCGCGGCGAGGAGGAAGTCACCTTCGAGTGGCTCGCCGAACAGCTCCGCACCTTCGTCGACCTCAACCCGGACTTCGAGGTACCGGTGGAACGTCTCGCGACCTGGCTGGCCCGCCTCGACGACGAGGACGACGAGTAGACGGGGGGACGAGTAGCGGACCCCGCCCGGTTCCTCACGTAACGACCGGCATCGCCCGCCGGTTCCCGCCCCTGAGCCCCAGCACCCCGTGCCCGAGGAGCAGCGCCCCGGCGGCGGCCCAGCCCGCGCTGCGGCGCCGTACGCCCCACAGGGCGAGCGGCAGGCCGACGCCGGCCTGGACGACGGCGAGCGCCCGCGCGCGGGGGCTGCCGGTCCAGGGCAGCCAGGGCCCGAGGGGACTGCGTTCGACGGCGTCGATCTCCGCGCGCACGGTCTCCCGCCACCCGCCCCACTCGACGCGCTGGACGTCGGCCCGGTCGAGGGCACCGCGGCGCAGCCGCTCGGCGCTCTCGCCGGGGACGATCCCGGCGGGCAGCGCGACGCCCGCGCGCGTGAGGACGGCGAGCAGCCCCCGCAGGCGCCCGCGCGCGTCGACCGCGGGGTCGGCCCGGGTCAGCTCCTCCAGGGACTGCGTGTCGAAGACGGGGTCGAGCCCGAGGCGCGAGGCGAACGTCCGCATCGCCTCGTCCTCGCCGACGGGTGTGCCGTCCGCGAGCCAGTCGTAGCCGACGGGCCGCCGAAACCCGGAGGCGAGCGCGCAGCCGGACCGGTCGGCGTCCCACCACAGCGCGAGGACGGGCCAGGGCGCTCCGACGGCGAGGGCGGCGGCCCAGCCCGTGAGGACGCGGTCGACGGGTTCGTTCCCGTCCTGCCAGGGCGTCCCCTCGGGCACGAGGACGCTCCATTCGATCCCGGCTCGGGTCAGGAGCATGCGTTCGCGCAGCAGGTGGGCGGCGGGGGCGACGGCGTCGGGTTCGGCCCGGCACAGCAGCAGCGCGCCGGGCTGTTCGGTCGGCGACATGCTCACACCGTAGGACAATTCGTCACCTTTGGGCGGCGGGAGCCACCGGAAAGAGTGTCTCGATATGTCTTGACTCCTCGCGAGCGCGATATATCGTGAAGAGGAGAAGACGCGATATGGCGTGTCGTCGAGGAGGAGGGGTCAGCGTCATGCCCGAGTGGTCCGTGTCCGAACTGAGGAAGTTCTCCTTCGACGAGCCGGTGCGGGAGCTGAACGTCCGGCTGGTCTCCGGAGCGGTGAACGTCGTGGGCACCGACGAAGGTTCCGCCCGCCTGGAGGTCTCCGAGATCGAGGGCCCGCCGCTGATCGTCACGCACCGGGACGGCGTCCTGACGGTGACGTACGAGGACCTGCCCTGGAAGGGCTTCCTCAAATGGCTCGACCGCAAGGGCTGGCGGCGGCACGCGGTGGTGACGCTGGCGGTCCCGACGGACACGCGGGTGTCGCTGGGCGTGGTGAGCGCGTCCGCGGTGGTCTCCGGCATCGACGGCCGCGCGAGCGTCCAGGGCGTCACCGGGGACATCACGCTGGTGAGCCTGGCCGGCCCGGTCCGCGCGGAGACGGTCTCCGGCGGCGTGGAGGCCCAGGCACTCACCGGCGACCTGCGCTTCAACTCGGTCTCCGGCGATCTGACGGTCGTGGAGGCGGGCTCCTCCGTCAAGGCGGAGTCGGTGAGCGGCTCGATGATCGTCGACCTGGACCCGACGGCGGGCCCCACGGACATCGCGCTCACGAACGTCTCGGGCGAGATCGCGATCCGCCTCCCCCACCCGGCCGACGCGACGGTCGAGGCCAACACCACCAGCGGCAAGGTCTCCAACGCCTTCGAGGACCTCCGGGTGAGCGGCCAGTGGGGCGCCAAGCGCATCACCGGCCGCCTGGGCTCCGGCAACGGCCGCCTCAAGGCGACGACGGTCTCCGGCTCCATCGCCCTCCTGCGCAGGCCCCCCGCGGAGGACGGCGCCTGGCCCCAGGACCCCACGGACCCGCAGGACCCGTCGGACCCCCGAGACGTCCACGACCCCTCGGACCCCGCAGACCCCGCAGACCCGTCGGACCCGCTGGACGCCCGCGACCTCGCAGCCCCCTCGACCTCCCCCACCGGCGACGCCCCCGACGGCCCCACCGACAAGAAGGTGCTCTGACATGCCCCCCGTCTTCGCCCACGGCCGCCTGCGCCTCTACCTGCTCAAGCTGCTGGACGAGGCCCCCCGCCACGGCTACGAGGTGATCCGCCTCCTGGAGGAGCGCTTCCAGGGCCTGTACGCCCCCTCCGCGGGCACGGTCTACCCCCGCCTGGCCAAGCTGGAGGCCGAGGGCCTGGTCACCCACACCACCGAAGGCGGCCGCAAGGTGTACGCGATCACGGACGCGGGCCGCGCCGAACTCGCCGACCGCAGCGGCGAACTCGCCGACCTGGAGCTGGAGATCCGCGAGTCGGTCGCCGAACTGGCCGCGGAGATCCAGGCGGACGTCCGGGGCGCGGCCGGCGACCTCCGCCGGGAGATGCGCGCGGCGGCGACCCAGGCCCGCGAGGGCACCGGCGCCGAGGGGGACGCGTACCGCCCCCACGCCGAGGACGACGAGGCGTGGCAGGCGGCGAAGGAGGAGATGCGCCGGGTCAAGCAGGGCTGGAAGGACCAGGCCCGCCGCGCGAAGGACGAGAGCCGCCGCGCCCGTGACGAGGCCCAGCGCGCCCGCCGGCTGGCCAAGGAGGCGCAGGACCACGCCCGCGCGCAGGCCCAGGAGGAGGTGCAGCGCATCGCCCGCCGGGTCCAGGAGCAGGTCCAGGACCACTTCTCGCGGGGCGACTGGCCGACCGGCGTCCGCGAGGGCCTGACCGAACTGGCCAAGGAGTTCGGCGATTTCGGCAAGGACTTCGGGAAGGGCTTCGGCAAGGACCTGGGCTTCACGTTCGGCACGGGCCCGCAGCCCCGGGACCACGCGACGGCCACGGAGGACGTCCCGTTCACGTACGAGCCCTCCTGGTCCCACGAGCCCCCCACCGACAACCCCGCCCGCGACCTCGACCGCCTCCTCGACCGCTTCCGGGACGACATCCGCGACGCGGCCCGCGACCACGGCGTCACCGCGGACCAGCTCCAGGACGCCCGCCGCCACTTGTCCTCGGCGGCGGCCCATATCGAGGCGCTCCTGAGGCAGCCGAAGGCATGACGGAAGGGGCCCGCCACTCGACGCGGGCCCCTTTTCGAGCGGCCCCCTCACCCCGCCCGCAGCTCACCCCCGCCGTACAGCACCCGGGTCAGCGCCTCGTAGGTCACCCCGCGATCGGCGAGCACCTCGCCGGACACCCCCGGCATGACGGTCACCGCCAGCAGGATGTGCTCGTCCCCGATATGCCGGTCCCGGTGCGCGACGGCGATCCGCAGCGACCGTTCCAGCACGTCCTTGGCCTCCCGCCCGAAGGAGCGCCGCCCGCTCCACCACCCCTTGTCCCGTCCGTCCCCGGACAGCGCCCCCACCCCGTGCGCCTCCTCCACCCGGGAGACGATCTCGGCGACGTCGATCCCGAGTCCGGCGAGCGCGTCGGCCTCGGCGCGGGAGAGGCCGGCGCGGCGACGGGCCTCGGCGAGTTCCTCCCGTACGGAGTCGCGCCAGCGGTCGGCGCCGAGGGCGGCCAGGGCGAAGGCTCCCCGGCTGCCCTCGCGTTCCAGCAGGGTGAGCAGGAGGTGTTCGACGCCGATGGTCCGCGCGCCGGCCTCTTCGCATCGGTCGACGGCGCCGCGTACCACTTCACGGGCGTCCTGGGTGAAGCGTTCGAACATCACTGCCTCCCGTATTTCTTGTGCACGGCCTGCCTGCTGACACCGAGTTCCGTGGCGATCTCCTGCCAGGACCACCCCTGCACCCGTGCGCTGCGCACCTGCACGGTCTCCAGTTGCTCCAGCAGTCTGCGCAGGGCGGCGACGGCGCGCAGTCCGATCCTGGGGTCGCGATCGCCGGCCCGCGCCGCGAGATCCGTAGCTTCGGTCATGCGTGTCAACTTACATTGACAGCGCATTATCGTCAACCGAGGTTGACATCCCGGGCGGCGAAAAGGGGCGAGCCCACCAGGCCCGCCCCTTGTCCCGTCCCGTCAGCCCCGAGTCAGCACGATCTTCCCGAACTGCTCCCCCGACTCCAGCCGCTCGAAGCCCTCCCGGGCCCGGTCCAACGGCAGCTCCTCGTCGATCACCGGCCGTACGCCCGTGGCCGCGCAGAAGGCGAGCAGGTCCTCCAGTTCGTCCTTGGTGCCCATCGTCGAGCCCACGACCTTCAGCTCCAGGAAGAAGATCCTGGTCAGTTCGGCGTGCGAGGGCCGGTCTCCGCTGGTGGCGCCCGAGATGACCAGCGTCCCGCCGGGCCGCAGCGACTTCACGGAGTGCGACCAGGTCGCGGCCCCCACGGTCTCGATCACGGCGTCCACCCGCTGCGGCAGCCGGGCGCCCGGCTCCACCGCCTCCGCAGCCCCCAGCTCGACGGCCCGCTTCCGCTTCGCCTCGTCCCGGCTGGTGGCGAACACCCGCAGCCCGGCGGCCTTCCCGAGCACGATCGCGGCGGTCGCGACGCCGCCGCCGGCGCCCTGCACCAGCACCGAATCCCCGGGTCGTACCCCGGCGTTGGTGAACAGCATCCGGTACGCGGTGAGCCACGCGGTCGGCAGGCAGGCGGCCTCGGCGAAGGACAGCTCCTTGGGCTTGGGCAGCAAGTTCCAGGTGGGCACGGCGACCTGCTCCGCGAACGTCCCCTGATACCGCTCGGTCAGAATCGACCGAGGCTCCCGGGGGCCGACCCCGTGCCCGCTCTGCCCGATGACGGAGTGCAGGACGACTTCGTTCCCGTCCGCGTCGACGCCCGCGGCATCGCACCCGAGGATCATCGGCAACTTGCCCTCGTCCAGCCCCACGCCCCGCAGGGACCAGAGGTCGTGGTGATTCAGCGAGGCGGCCCGCACATCGACGACGCTCCACCCCGGCGGGGCCACAGGGGCTGGCCGCTCCCCCAACTCCAGCCCGTTGAGGGGCTGATCACGGTCGATGCGGGCGGCGTAGGCAGCGAACATGGGGTAGACGATAGGGAGAAAAGACGGGAAGCAACACGACCCGGCGATGTGACACACACCCACTTGCAAACAACGTGAGCATCATCGCCCCTAAAGGGGCGCGGGGAACTGCGCGCCCAGCCAGATAGAGCCCGCACCCGGCACTCAACAAAACCCCCCACAACGAACCCCGCACGAGGCCCACCCCTCAACAAACCCGCACGGGTGGGTGGGCGGGTTGGCAATGGCCCCGCCAAAGCGACGGGGCCATCACAACTCACCTGCGTGCGACACCCTCCGCCCGCGCGGCAGCCGCAACCGCGGCCGTCACCGCAGGCGCGACCCGCTCATCGAACGGCGACGGAATCACATAGTCCGCGGCAAGGTCGTCCCCGACAACCCCGGCCAGCGCCTCAGCCGCAGCGATCTTCATCCCCTCGGTGATCCGGGAGGCCCGCACCTGAAGCGCCCCCGCGAAGATCCCCGGAAACGCGAGCACGTTGTTGATCTGGTTGGGGAAGTCGGACCGCCCGGTGGCGACGACGGCCGCGTACTTGTGCGCGACCTCGGGGTGGACCTCGGGATCGGGGTTGGCCATGGCGAACACGAACGCCCCGGGCGCCATGGAGGCGACGGCCGATTCGGCCACCGTCCCCCCGGACACCCCGATGAACACGTCGGCCCCGGCGAGCGCGTCCTCCAGGGACCCCTTGAGCCCCGCCTTGTTCGTGAACCCGGCGAGTTCCCGCTTGACGTCCGTGAGGTCGTCCCGGTCGGCGGAGACGACGCCCTTGCGGTCGGCGACGGAGACGTCCCCGATCCCGGCCTCGACGAGCATCCTGGCGATGGCGACGCCCGCGGCGCCCGCGCCGGAGATGACCGCCCTCAGCTCCCCGATCGCCCGCCCGCTGAGCCGCGCCGCGTTGCGCAGGGCGGCCAGCGTGACGACGGCGGTGCCGTGCTGGTCGTCGTGGAAGACGGGGATGTCCAGCGCGTCCTGCAGGCGCCGCTCGATCTCGAAGCAGCGGGGCGCGGAGATGTCTTCGAGGTTGACGCCGCCGAAGGAGGGCGCGAGCCGCACGACGGTCTCGACGATCTCGTCGACGCCCGTGCAGGCCAGCGCGATCGGCACCGCGTCGACGCCGCCGAACTGCTTGAAGAGGATGGCCTTGCCCTCCATCACGGGGAGGGACGCCTCGGGACCGATGTCGCCGAGCCCGAGCACGGCCGTACCGTCGGTGACGACCGCGACGACCGACGACTTCCAGGTGTAGTCGTCGACGAGTTCCGGATTCTCGGCGATGGCGGTGCACACGCGGGCGACGCCGGGCGTGTAGGCCAGGGACAGGTCGTCCTTGTCACGGATCGGAACGGTGGCCTGAACGGCCATCTTCCCGCCCCGGTGCAGCGCGAAAGCCGGATCGAACGCGTCGTCCGTGCTGTCGCTGCGAGGATTGACGATCTCCGCTGCCATGTGTCGTACCCCTTACTCGTTCATGTTTGAGGGTGGCCGCCCCTGATTGAGGAGCGGGCGGGACCGCGTACGACCCACGGCGGTGACGCCAGACAGGTCCCGTACGCGACGAGCACGCCGCACACGCGCTCTGGGAGCCTGTCCGTAAACCCCCGCCTGCCCTCCGGGCGGACGACGGGGGTTTACGGACAGGCTCCAGCCCCGGATGAGGGGTGTTGAACAACCTTTTTACTCGACGGACCGCGCCGTGCACGAGTCAGATCCGTGCAAGGTCACATCCTTCGAACTGTCGACGCCCTACATCCCGCGCCGCACCCCGCTCCGGAGGTCATATCCCAGTGACATGACTCATGCACCGATATACGGACAAGCTCAAGGGCAACTCTTGACAACCTCGAAACCCGGCCCCGCGCGCCTCGAAAACCCGGTCGGTCCGGTACCACATCCTGAGATACGCCGAAGATCTTCCGGGCGGAACGGACCATTCCCGCAGATGATCCGGCCGAGACCAGCCCCCGGACCCCGGACCGTCAGTTCTTCCCGGCCGCCCGTTATCCGATTTTGACATCGCATCCCGCGTACACGGCATGGTCCGAATGGCAAGATGCCGTAATCACACAAGGTCGCGACACTCGATGGTGTGTGTAGACGCGACCCGGCGCACCGAACCCATCGGCAGCGCTCACCGTCCTGGAGTACGGCCGACGCCGTCGGCCGTGCCCGCACGATCGGCAACTCCATCCATCCGCCGGAGGAACCCACGATGACCGCAAGCACCACCCGCCGTACGACCGCCGCGCGCACCCGCCTGGCCGCGGTCGGCTCCCTCGCGGTCGCGGGCGCGCTGATCCTCACCGGGTGCGGTGACCAGACGAAGGACAAGGACAAGGACGCGGGGTCGTCCTCGGCCGGCACGTCCACCGCGTCCGCCCCGCTCGCCGACAAGCTCCCCGCCGACATCCGTGCCAAGGGCGTCATCAAGGTCGGCTCGGACATCGCGTACGCCCCGGTCGAGTTCAAGGACGCCTCCGGCAAGACGGTCGGCATCGACCCCGACCTCGCCGACGCGATGGGCAAGCAGCTCGGCGTGAAGTTCGAGTTCGAGAACGGCACGTTCGACACCCTGATCACGGGTCTGCGCTCGAAGCGCTACGACATCGCCATGTCCGCGATGACCGACACGAAGAACCGCCAGAACGGCATCGACGCCGACACCGGCAAGAAGGTCGGCGAGGGTGTCGACTTCGTCGACTACTTCACCGCCGGTGTCTCGATCTACACCCCGAAGGGCAAGGACCAGGGCATCAAGACCTGGGCCGACCTGTGCGGCAAGAAGATCGTCGTGCAGCGCGGCACCGTCTCCGAGGACCTCGCGAAGTCCGAGGCGAAGAAGTGTCCCAAGGGCAAGACGATCTCGATGGAGGCCTTCGACAACGACCAGCAGGCCCAGACCCGCCTGCGCGCGGGCGGCGCGGACGCCGGCTCCTCGGACTTCCCGGTCGCCGCGTACGCCGTGAAGACCTCGGGCGGCGGCAACGACTTCCAGCTCGTCGGCGAGCAGGTCGAGGCGGCGCCGTACGGCATCGCGGTCGCCAAGACCAACACCCAGCTGCGGGACGCGCTCCAGGCCGCCCTCGACGCCATCATCAAGAACGGCGAGTACACCAAGGTCATCACGAAGTGGGGCGTCACGGCCGGCGCCGTCACCCAGGCCACCGTCAACGGCGGCAAGTGACCCGGCGAAACGGGCACTGAAAGGCAACACCCGTGACTGTTGACATCGACAAGACGGACGGCGGCCCGGCGGACACCCCGCCGGCCGGCCCCGAGGCCATCAAGGCCATCCCGGTCCGTCACTACGGCCGCTACCTGGCGGCCGTGGTCGCCGTCGGCCTGCTGGCCAGCATCGTCTACGCCTTCTCCCAGGGGAAGATCAACTGGGGGGCGATCCCGGACTACTTCTTCGACGACCGCATCATCAAGGGCGTCGGGCAGACGCTGCTGCTGACCGTGATCTCCATGGCGATCGGCATCGCCGGCGGCATCACGCTCGCGGTGATGCGGCTCTCCAAGAACCCGGTGACGTCGTCCATCGCCTGGTTCTACATCTGGTTCTTCCGGGGTACGCCGGTCCTGGTCCAGCTGTTCGTATGGTTCAACCTGGGTCTGGTCTTCGAGTACATCAACCTCGGGCCGATCTACAAGGACTACTGGTCCTCCTTCATGACGCCGTTCCTGACGGCGCTGCTCGGCCTGGGCCTCAACGAGGCCGCGTACATGGCCGAGATCTGCCGGGCCGGCCTGCTCGCCGTCGACGAGGGCCAGACCGAGGCGTCGCACGCGCTCGGGATGAGCCACGGCAAGACGCTGCGCCGGATCGTGATCCCGCAGGCGATGCGCGTCATCGTGCCGCCGACGGGCAACGAGGTCATCAACATGCTGAAGACGACCTCACTGGTGTCCGCGGTCCAGTTCTACGAGCTGTTCCGGTACGCCCAGGACATCGGCCAGACCTCCGGCGCCCCCGTCGAGATGTACTTCCTCGCCGCGGCCTGGTACCTGGTCATGACGTCGGTCCTCAGCGTCGGCCAGTACTACATCGAGCGGTACTACGCCCGCGGCTCCAGCCGCAGCCTGCCGCCCACACCGTGGCAGCGGGTCCGCACCAACCTCGCCCCCGTCTTCAACCGGAAGGGGGTCACGGCATGACGTCCATGGTCAAGGCCGAGGGCGTCCACAAGTCCTACGGCCCCGTCGAGGTCCTCAAGGGCATCGACCTCGAAGTGAAGTCGGGCGAGGTCTTCTGCCTCATCGGCCCCTCCGGCTCCGGCAAGTCGACCTTCCTGCGCTGCATCAACCACCTGGAGAAGATCAACGCCGGCCGTCTGTACGTCGACGGCGAACTCGTCGGCTACCGCCAGAAGGGCGACAAGCTGTACGAGCTGAAGGACAGCGAGGTCGCCCTCAAACGCCGCGACATCGGCATGGTCTTCCAGCGCTTCAACCTGTTCCCGCACATGACGGCCGTCGAGAACATCATCGAGGCGCCCGTCCAGGTCAGGGGCGCGGCGAAGGCCCAGGCCAAGGAGCGCGCGATGCAGCTCCTGGAGCGCGTCGGCCTCGCCGACAAGGCGGCGAACTACCCGTCGCAGCTCTCCGGCGGCCAGCAGCAGCGGGTGGCCATCGCCCGTGCCCTGGCGATGGAGCCGAAGCTCATGCTCTTCGACGAGCCCACCTCGGCCCTCGACCCCGAGCTGGTCGGCGACGTCCTCGACGTCATGCGCGACCTCGCGGAATCCGGCATGACGATGGTCGTCGTCACGCACGAGATGGGCTTCGCGAGGGAGGTCGGCGACAGCCTCGTCTTCATGGACGGCGGTGTGGTGGTCGAGTCGGGGGACCCGCGCGAGGTACTGACGAACCCGCAGCACGAGCGGACGCAGGCGTTCCTGTCGAAGGTGCTCTGAGCCGACGAAGGGTGCACCGGAAAACATCCGGTGCACCCTTCGTCACTCCAGCCTATTTGCCGGAAACGTACCCGACAATGGCAGCGGTGGGGAACTGGTCGGCTCCCTTGGCTCCGTTTCTGGCCACGACCGCGAAGTTGATGTAGATATTCCGCCCCTCAGGGAAATCGTAGTCACACGTGACCGTCTTTCCCTCACCCTTGGCGTTGTGGCACTCGCCCCGGTCCAGAATCTTGTTGTGATTTCCGTTGTCCGCCACATACCAGACAACGACCGAACGCAATCCGTCCGAATAATTGTCGAGTACTTCGATCCGGTCGTCGGAGGAGTAGAAGCACGCGTATCCGGCCTTCGCGAAGGCTTGGGTGCAGAACCTCGTCACCGTCGCAGAGGCCGGAGTGGTCGCGGTCAGGACCATCCCCGCAGCTACGGCCGCGGTCCCCACCGCCGCCAGCGACCGGCGCACACGCCCAGAAAATCGCTCCACTTACTCCACACTCCCCGTTTCGCACAACATGGTCGAGAAACAACTCTGGGGAGCGGCACCTGATACGTCAAGAAACTCATCCGAACCTGAGGGAAAATTGAGCCTTCTCCCGAAGGATCGACTCCCTTTCCGGGAACCGGCCGAACGAAACCCCGAAAAATCCGGAAAGACCGAGATCACATCACCGGAGTGCCAGCAGCAGCGTGTCCGAGGCCGAGCACCACACCGGCCGCACCTCCCCGAATCCCTTCTCCCGAAGGACCCCGGCATGCCATTGCGCGGACGGCGTATCCCCCTCGGCGTGCTCCCCGTAGATCTCGAACCGCCGAGCGGTGGGCCCGGCGAGGACGGGGTCGGCGGCGGCGAGCTGCCACCACTCGGCCCAGTCGAGGGCCCCGGCAGCCTTGGCGGCCTCCTGCCGCCCCACCCGGTGCGCACGCTCGGCGGCGTTGATCCGGGGAGTCGACTCGTCGGCCATGTGATCGGCGTTGAGGAAGACCCCGCCCTCGGGAAGGAGCCCGGCGAGCTGCCCGTACAGCACCTCCAGGGGCCCCCGCCGCAGCCAGTGCAGCGCGGTCGCGGTGAGGACGGCGTCGTACGAGTCGTGGGGCAGCCGGGAGACCCAGCCGGCGTCCATGAGGTCCGCCTCGACGAGCGTCACCCGGGAGTCCCCGTCGAAGGTGCCGTGCGCGATCGCGAGGAGCGCGGGGTCGAGGTCGACGCCGACGGACACGGCGTCGGGGAACCGTTCGAGGAGCCGCGCGGTGATGGTCCCGGTGCCGCAGGCGAGGTCGAGGACGCGGGGCGCCGTACCGGCGAAGGCTTCGACCATGTCGAGCATGACCCGGAAGCGTTCCTCGCGGTCGGGCAGGTACCACTCCTGCTGCCGGTCCCAGCTCCGCTGCCACCCGGCCCAGTCGGTGATGTCGACGGCGCTCATAGAACCCTCCCGGCACACGTAATACCCTGTTAGGTCAACCGGCCATTACCGACCGTGCCCACGACGACGATAGAACGCCTCCGTAAGGACTACAAGTGGAACTGGCCTATTACTCGGACTACGCCGTACGTCTCGTGAACACCGAGGAACCGGCGCGCAACAAGGACGGGTTGACCTCGGTCGACGCGGTGAGGGACCTGTTCGGCGGCAGCCAGGAGGCGGCGCGGCGGGTCACGGACGCGGACGTGACCCGCTTCAGGTCCGTACGGGCCCGGCTGCGCGCCGTGTTCGACGCGGCGGACGCGAAGGACGAGACCCTGGCCGTGAACCTGCTGAACTCCCTGCTCCTGGAGTTCCCGGTGAGCCCGCAGATCTCGGGCCACGACTTCCGGGACGACGAGGGCAACCCGCTGTGGCACATGCACCTCGCGGACCACCCGTCGAACGCCACGGCGGGCTACGCGGCGATCGCGGCGATGGGCCTGGCCTTCCACCTCACGGAGCACGGAGTGGACCGCCTGGGCCTGTGCGAGGCGCCGCCGTGCCGCAACGCCTACCTGGACACCTCGACGAACCGTTCGAGGCGCTACTGCTCGGACCGCTGCGCGACCCGCGCGAACGTCGCCGCCTACCGCGCCCGCAAGCGCCTGGAGGCCGACCGGTCGGACAGCACGGGCCGTACGGCGGTCAGCGCCCAGCGCGCGACCACGAGCGGCGAGCGCTGACCGGATCCGATCGCCCGGTACCGGAGAAGCACCTTCCCGAGCACGAGGTCGTCCGGCACGGTCCCGTAGTCCGTGGAGTCGCCCCCGGCGTACGCGTTGTCCCCGAGGACCCACCACCCCCCGTCCCGGCGCTCCACGGCCCGTTTCACGACGAGCAGGTCCTGCTGGAAGGGGTGGCGCAGGACGACGACGTCCCCGGCCCGCACCTTCGCGCCGTACCGCACGACCAGCTGGTCCCCGTGGCGCAGCGTGGGCACCATGGACGGCCCCGTGACCTCGGCCAGCCCGAACGGCGTGGCCGCCCTTCCGCGTTCCGCTCCTGTCTCCTGTGACAGCTCCGGCATCGCCGGCACCTCCCCTGTACGTGTCCTCCGCGGGTCCAGTGTCACCCCGGACTTTGGTCCTAAGCCCCCAGGGGCGCTCGCGAAAAGCCGTCCCTCAGGGAGTAATCTCCCACTTGAGAAGACGATCACGAGGAAGGAACGCTCCATGCTTTCCCGCCTGTTTGCCCCCAAGGTCAAGGTCAGCGCCCACTGCGACCTGCCCTGCGGCGTGTACGACCCGGCCCAGGCCCGCATCGAGGCGGAGTCGGTGAAGGCCGTGCAGGAGAAGATGGCCGCCAACGACGACCCGCACTTCCAGGCCCGCGCCGTGGTCATCAAGGAGCAGCGCGCCGAGCTCGCGAAGCACCACGTGTCCGTGCTGTGGAGCGACTACTTCAAGCCCCCGCACTTCGAGAAGTACCCGGAGCTGCACGTCCTGGTCAACGACACCCTCAAGGCCCTCTCGGCCGCGAAGGCGTCCACGGACCCGAAGACCGGCGAGAAGGCGCTCGAACTCATCGCCGAGATCGACCGCATCTTCTGGGAGACCAAGAAGGCCTGATCCCCGCCTTCTGCCTTTTCCACGACCGTACCCGGCTGCCCTCGCGGACGCCGGGTACGGTCGTTTTCCGGCCGTTTATCGGGCGGCCGCGGCGAGTGTCTCCAGGGGTGCGCCGGTGAGCCGGCAGATCCGCCACTCGTCGAGGAACTCGGCGCCGAGGGACTTGTACACGGCGATCGCGGGCTCGTTCCAGTCCAGCACCCACCACTCGAAGCGCTCGTACCCCCGGTCCACACAGATCGCGGCGAGCGCGGCGAGCAGCGCCTTCCCGTAGCCGCCACCCCGCGCGGCGGGCCGGACGTAGAGATCCTCCAGATGCAGCCCCCGCGTCCCGGTCCAGGTGGAGAACCGCGGGAACCACAGCGCGTACCCGACGGTCTCCCCCGTCCCCTCGTCCTCGGCGATCAACGCGTACGCCGCCGGCGACTCCCCGAACAACGCCTCCCGAAGCTGCTCCTCGGTAGCCGTCGCCTGCTCCACGGCCCTCTCGTAATCGGCGAGTTCACGGATCATGGCGCGGATGTCCACGACATCGTCCACGGTGGCGTCTCTGATCATGTCCCCGATCATGTGCGGCCGCCCGCCCCCTGTCCAACCCCGTCAGTGGAACTGAGGCACGATCAGATAGATCCCGTACGCCACCACCGCCGCGCACGCGAGGAAGCACAGGCCCGCCTGGGCCCTCCCGGCGACAGTGGCCGTACCCTCCTCGGTCCCCCGCGCGAGGCCGAGGACGCCGAGGCTGAAGACGACGACCACGGCGACGGTGACGCCGAGGCTGACCGCGGCGACCTGCCCGAGGGCGCTCCAGTTGAGATGCATCGGTTGTCTCCTAAGGGGCTCAGGCGGCCGTACCGACGCGGGCCGGCGGCTCGGTGCGGAGGGTGACCTCGTGCGCGTCGTTGACGTTGCTCGCGTGAACGGGGTTGCGGCGGGAGGCCAGGAAGATGCCGCCGGCGACGGCGACGCCGATCAGCGCGACGACGGTCGTACCGAAGTTCCCGCCGTGCTTGACGGCGTACGCGGCGACGGCCCCGACGAGGGCCGCGGCCGGCAGGGTGACCAGCCAGGCGATCACCATCTTGCCCGCGACGCTCCAGCGGACCTCCGCGAGGCGGCGGCCGAGGCCCGCGCCGAGGATGGAGCCGGAGGCGACCTGGGTGGTGGAGAGGGCGAAGCCGAGGTGCGCGGAGGTGAGGATGACGGTCGTGGACGCGGTCTCGGCCGCGAAGCCCTGCGGGGACTGGATCTCGGTGAGGCCCTTGCCCATCGTCCGGATGATCCGCCAGCCGCCGAGGTACGTGCCGAGCCCGATCGCGAGGCCCGCGGAGGCGATGACCCAGACCGGCGGGCCGGCGTCGTGGCCGAGCGCGCCCGCGGAGATCAGGGTGAGGGTGATGACACCCATGGTCTTCTGCGCGTCGTTGGTGCCGTGCGCGAGGGAGACGAGGGAGGCGGAGGCGATCTGCCCGTACCGGAACCCCTTCTCGACGGGCTTCTTCTTCGCCCGCTCGGTGATCTTGTACGCGAGATAGGTCGCCGCGAGCGCCGCGACCCCGGCGACGACCGGCGAGGCCACCGCGGGGACGATCACCTTCTCGACGACCTTGTCGAAGTGGACGCCGTGCTCACCCGCGCCGACCCACACCGCGCCGATCAGCCCGCCGAACAACGCGTGCGAGGAGCTGGACGGCAGCCCGACCAGCCAGGTCATGAGGTTCCAGAGGATGGCCCCGACCAGCCCCGCGAAGATCATCCCCGGCGTGACGAGCGTGTCGTCCACGATCCCGCCGGAGATCGTCTTGGCGACCTCCGTCGACAGGAACGCGCCGACGACGTTCAGCACCCCGCTGATGAGTACGGCCGTCCGCGGCCCGAGCGCGCCCGTCGCGATGGACGTCGCCATCGCGTTGGCCGTGTCATGAAATCCGTTGGTGAAGTCGAAGGCCAGCGCCGTGACGATGACCACCGCCACCAGGAACGTGATGTGATCCATTCCCCCATGCAAACAAGCGCGGGCCAATCCAGGGCGAACCCCAGGCAAAGCCTCGGCCAGGAGAGTGAACGAGAACCGTGCCATGCTGGCGGGCATGGTGAGCGTCGAGGATCTTGTGCGACTGCGGCAGGCCCGCGACCGGATGGACCGGGAGTACGCCGAGCCCCTCGACATCGCCGCCCTCGCCGCGACGGCCCTCATGTCGCCGGGCCACTTCCAGCGGACGTTCCGCGCGGAGTACGGGGAGACGCCGTACGCCTACCTGATGACCCGCCGCGTCGAGCGGGCCAAGGCGCTGCTGCGGCGCGGGGACCTGTCGGTGACCGAGGTGTGCATGGCCGTCGGCTGCACCTCGCTGGGCTCGTTCAGCTCCCGGTTCACGGAACTGGTGGGGGAGACGCCGAGCGCCTACCGGGCGCGGTCGCACGAGGAGAGCGCGGTGATCCCGCCGTGCGTGGCCCGCACCTACACCAGGCCGAAACGCCGCCGCCGTCCCTAAGCTGACCGGCATGGACCTCACACTCCACCAGTGCTTCATCGCCGTGGACGACCACGACAAGGCCCTGCACTTCTACGTCGGTGTCCTCGGCCTGGAGGTCCGGGGCGACGTCTCGTACGAGGGGATGCGCTGGGTGACCGTCGGTTCCCCGCTCCAGCCCGATGTCTCCGTCGTCCTCGAACCCCCGGACGCCAGCCCCGACGCCTCCGCCGCCGACCGCGAGTCCCTGAACCGGCTGCTCGCCAAGGGCCTCCTGCGCGGCGCGATCTTCGCGACCCCGGACTGCGACGCGCTCGCGGCCCGCGTCCGCGAGGCGGGCTACGACCTCCTCCAGGACCCCACCGACCAGCCGTACGGCGTCCGCGACTGCGCGCTGCGCGACCCGGCCGGCAACCTCCTGCGCTTCATGGAGCGCCCGGCGCGAGCGGAGCGCACGGCATGAGCGGAGCGCCCGGCATGAGCGACGTCCGCTGGACCTACGCGTTCATCGACCGCCCCTCCCCCGCGTCGGCCGCCTTCTGGACGACGGTGACCGGCACGCACCTGTCCGAACCCCGGGGCGAGCGGGCCGAGTTCGCGACCCTCCTCCCGCCCGAGGGGTACGACCCGTGCCTCAAGTTCCAGACGGTCACCGAGGGCCCCGGCGGCGCGCACATCGACTTCGCGGTGACGGACGTCCACGCCTTCGCCGCGCGTGCGGTGGAGCTGGGAGCGCGTGTGGTCACCGACCACGCCACCTTGGTCGTCCTCCGCTCCCCCGCCGGCCAGCTCTTCTGCTCGGTCCCCTGGCGCGGCGAGTCCACCCGCCCCCCGGTCCACGCCGGCGCCCGCCTCGACCAGGTGACCATCGACATCCCCCCGTCCTCCTACGCCACCGAAATCGCCTTCTTCACCGCTCTGCTCCCCACATGGACCACAACGCCCAGCCCCCTCCCGGAGTTCCACGTCCTCGTCCCGCCCCCCGGCCTCCCCGTCCGCCTCCTCCTCCAACGCACGGACCAGGAACAGCCCCTGTCCGCGCACCTGGACCTCGCGACGTCCCCGAACACCCCGGAAGTCCGCTCCCACCACGAGGAGTCGGGCGCACGGACGGTGGCCGAGTTCCCGTACTGGACGGTGATGAGGGACCCCGGCAACAGCCTGTACTGCCTGACGGCCAGGGACGCGGAAACAGGCGGCCGCCCGAAGACTCAGTAACCAGGAAACTCCTCAACATCCACAACAGCCCCCACGGGAACCGCCCCATAGACATGCGGAAACCCACCCTCGTACTTCACCGACACCCCCAACCGAGCCGGATCGATCACGAGCACCACGAGATCGGCGTCGTCATCGGGGTACACAAGCGCGGCGGTACCGGCGAGTTGGGCCCGAGTAGAGCAGTGCACGAACCCTTCTTGCTGAAGGGTCCGCCCCCGGGTCGACCACTCATAAAGCTCCCGCTCCTGAGCCTCCTCCCAGAGAGAACGCTCGGTGAGATGCAGGATGTAGGACGAGTTCTCAGACATAGCCACACGATAAACAGGCCCCGCACACCGTGGGGATGTGCGGGACCTGGCCCGGATAGGGCGCTGTAAGCGCCCTGCTTAGGGGCGCGGGGAACTGCGCGAGAAACCACGACGGCGCCGCACCCGAACGACCCTCAACTACTCCGCCGAGTAACGAACTCAGCCAGCGTCAACAACCCTCCCGCCCGCTCCGGATCCGGAACAGCCCGAGCCAACTCCCCCAAGGCCACCCCCATCCGATCCGCGGCCTCGATCTGAGCCCAGTCCCTCCCCCCGGCCCGTTCCACGGCGAGAGCCGTCCGCTCCAACTCCCCCTCCACGTACGGCAGGGAATACAGCGCGGCCAGCTCCTCCCCTGCCGAACCCCCGGAGGTCAGTGCCGCGACGACCGGCAGCGACTTCTTCCGCGCCGCGAGATCCGCCCCGGCTGGCTTCCCCGTGTGCAGCGGATCTCCCCATATCCCGATGACGTCGTCGATGAGCTGGAACGCGAGCCCGGCCTGTCTCCCGAACGCGTCGAGGGAGTCGACGACGTCGAGGGACCCCCCGCCGTACAGCCCCCCGACGGCACAGGCGCATCCGAGCAGCGCCCCGGTCTTGGCCTCGGCCATCCGCAGCACCTCGGACAGCCCCACCTCACGGGGGTCCCGGTGTTCGAGGGCCGTGTCGACCTGCTGCCCCTCGCAGAGTTCGATGACGCAGGCGGTGAGCCGCCCGATCGCGGCGAGCGCGGCGGGATGCGGGTCCCCGGCGAGGAGCTGGAGGGCGAGGGCCTGGAGCGCGTCGCCGGAGAGGATCGCGTCGGGGTCGCCGTAGACGTTCCACGCGGTGGCCCGGTGGCGCCGGGTGGGGTCGCGGTCCATGACGTCGTCGTGGAGGAGCGTGAAGTTGTGGACGAGTTCGACGGCGGCGGCGGCCCGGACCGCGGCCGCGCGCCCGGCCGTACCCCCGACCGCCTCGGCGGCGGCCAGCACGAGTGCGGGGCGGATGGCCTTGCCGCCGTTCTCGTCGACGGTGCGGCCGTCCGCGTCCTGCCAGCCGAAGTGGTAGCGGGCGACGCGCCGCATCTGGGGCGGCAGGGAGTCGATCGCGGACCGCAGCGCGGGGCCGACGTCGGCGCGGGCGCGTTCCAGGATCAGCGCGGCCTCCTGGGTCACGCCGGCGGCCCGGACGGTCACCCGGGCACCCGCCCCGAAGGGCGGGCGCCGAGGGTCGGACGGGTGGTCACCAACGACCGACCTCGACGTTCTCCATGACGCCGAGGGCGTCGGGGACGAGGACGGCGGCCGAGTAGTACGCGGTGACGAGGTAGTTGATGATCGCCTGCTCGTTGATGCCCATGAACCGCACGGACAGGCTGGGCTCGATCTCGTCGGGCAGCCCGGACTGCCGCAGCCCGATGACGCCCTGGTCCTTCTCGCCGAGGCGCATGGCGATGATGGAGCTGGTGCGGGCCTCGGTGACGGGGATCTTGTTGCAGGGGTAGATCGGCACGCCGCGCCAGGTGGGGATGCGGTTGCCCTCGATGTCGATGGTCTCGGGCACGAGCCCGCGCTTGTTCAGCTCGCGCCCGAACGCGGCGATGGCGCGCGGGTGCGCGAGGAACAGCTTGGTCCCGCGCCGGCGGCTGAGGAGCTCGTCCATGTCGTCGGGGCCGGGCACCCCGTCGTGCGGCTGGATGCGCTGGTCGTACTCGCAGTTGTTGAGGAGGCCGAACTCCCGGTTGTTGACCAGCTCGTGTTCCTGGCGCTCCTTCAGCGCCTCGACCGTGAGCCTCAGTTGCTGCTCGGTCTGGTTCATGGGCTGGTTGTAGAGGTCGGCGACGCGGGAGTGGATGCGCAGCACGGTCTGGGCGATGCTGAGTTCGTACTCGCGGGGCGAGGCGTCGTAGTCGACGAACGTGTGCGGGATGTCGGGTTCGCCGGAGTGTCCGGCGGAGAGGTCGACGGCCTTCTCGCCGTACTTGTTGGTGTTCTGCGCGGGGCGCGAGCGCAGTTCCTGGAGGTGTGCGCGCAGGGCGTCGCCGCGCTCGGCGACCTGCTGGAAGTCCTGCCGGGACAGGGTGAGGACGGTGCAGGCGGTGGCCGCGCGGGCGGTGTACTCCCAGATCGCGTCGTCGTCGAGGAGGGCCTGGTCGCCGAAGTGGGCGCCGTCGGCGAGGACGCCGAGGACCTGGTCGTCGCCGTAGGGGCCGGTGCCGACCTTCTCGACGCGGCCGTGGGCCAGCAGGAAGACCTCGTCGTTCGAGGCGCCGAAGGAGGCGATGACCTCGCCGGCGCCGATCTCGCGCTGGCGGGCGCGGGAGGCGAGTTCGGTGAGGATCGCCTCGTCCTCGAAGCCGCGCAGGGCCGGCAGTTCGCCCAGCTCGGCGGGGATCACCTCGACGCGGTCGCCGGTCTTGACGAACGTGATGCGGCCGTCGCCGACCGAGTAGGTGAGCCTCCGGTTCACCCGGTACGTGCCGCCCTGGACGTCGACCCACGGCAGCGTGCGCAGCAGCCAGCGGGAGCTGATCTCCTGCATCTGCGGCACGGACTTGGTGGTGGTGGCCAGGTTCCGCGCCGCGGCCGTACCGAGGCTCTGCTGCGGTGTGCCCTCTTCGGTGCGGATCTCTTCGCCTACCGACATGGTGGATTGCCCTCCCGCTCATGCACCGGCACATGGTGTGCCGGGCACTCATCTCGCAGGCAAGCTTTCCGCAGTTAAGCGGTCAGTGGTATTACCCGAAAGAGGGGGAATGGATCATCGCGAGAGTGGGAAGAGGCACGTTTCACCGAACGGTGTTCGACAATGGTCCGGTGCCCCTGCCCTCCCCTCTCCAGGAAACCCGGGACGAACGTTTCACCAGCCATGACGTCCGTCTCCTCCTGAAACGCGACGACCTGATCGACCCCTCCCTGATCGGCAACAAGTACCGCAAACTGACCCCCAATCTGGAGGCGGCGTCCGGCCGCCCGATCCTCACGTTCGGCGGCGCCTACTCCAACCACCTCCGCGCGACGGCCACCGCCGGCGCGGCCCGCTCCATCCCCACCATCGGCGTGGTCCGGGGCGACGAACTCGCCGCCCGCCCCCTCAACCCCTCCCTGGCCCACTGCGCGGCGCACGGCATGCGCCTGCACTTCGTGGACCGCGCGACCTACCGCCGCAAGTCCGACCCGGCGACCCTCGCGCGCATCCTCCGCGAGGCCGGCGCCGACGGCGCGTACGTCGTCCCCGAGGGCGGCAGCAACGCAGCGGCCGTACGCGGCTGCCGGGCCCTGGGCGAGGAACTCGCCGGGGTCGACGTCGCGGCGATCGCCTGCGGCACCGGAGGCACCCTGGCGGGCCTCTCGGCGGGTCTGGCCCCGCACCAACGCGCCCTGGGGATCCCGGTGCTGAAGGGCGACTTCCTGGCGGACGAGATCCGTACGCTCCAACGCGAGGCGTTCGGCCGGGAGTTCGCGAACTGGCGGCTGGACCCCCGCTTCCACTTCGGCGGCTACGCCCGCACGACCCCCGAACTGGAGGATTTCGCCCGGGACTTCGAGGACCGCCACGGACTCCCGGTGGAGCGTCTCTATGTCGCCAAGTTGCTGTACGGACTTGTCGCCCTGACCCGGGAGGGCGCCTTCCCTCGCGGGACGACGCTCGCGGCGGTGATCACCGGAACCCCGTTCCCCGGCTGATTCCCCGGCCGTACAGTGATCCGGCTGACGGAGAGTTGACCGGCGAGCAGGGGGGGAACCTGTGGCGGACGAGATCGGTGTGGGCGAGGCGGTCCAGGCGCTGCGCGACGAGCTGCTGAGCGCGGCGACGGCCGGCGCGACGAGCGGCCTCTCCTTCGAAGTGGGGCCCATCGAGCTGGAGTTCGCTTTCACGCTGACCAAAGAGGTGAACGCGCAGGCCGGGTTGAGCCGCATCTTCAGCGCGGTCGTGTCGGCGAACGTCAGCGGCAAGGCGGGCAAGCAGGACACGCACCGCGTGAAGTTCGTCCTCACCCCGAAGGATGCCTCCGGCAACCCGCTGCTGATCAGCAACGACAATCCGCCCGAAGTCGGCGGCCTGGACTCGGCGTTCGGCCGCTGAGCCGTGCCGGACCGGCTCCGGGCCGCCCTGGTCGAGGCGGCGGGCCAGGGCTCGGGCCTCGTCCTCGCCCCGCGCCTGGTCCTCACGGCGGCGCACGTCCTGCGCGAGCTCACGCACGCGACGGTCCGCACGCCCCGCACCCCGCCCGTGCGCTGCGAGGTCGTCTGGTCGCGCTTCGACCGGCACTACGACGCGGCCCTGCTCCTCGCCGACGAGGACGTCCTCCCGGGCGTCGAACCGGTCCGCTGGGGCACGCCGGTCACCTCGGAGCCGGCCGCCGTCACCCTCCTCGGCTACGCCGCGGGCCCCGGCGACCAGGTCGGCTCCCGTCCCTTCCGCGGCGAACTCGACCCGCTGGACGCGGTGGAGCGCGACCGGTACGTCCTGAACCTCACCGGCACCCCGCCGGAAGGCGCCTCCCCCTGGGCGGGCCTGTCCGGCGGCGGCGTCTGGTGCGGCGACCTCCTGGTCGGCACGGCCGTCGCGGACCTCCCCGGCTGGCACCACAGCCGCCTGGAGGCCGTCCCGGCGTACGTCCTCCTGTCCGACCCCGGCTTCCGGGAACTCCTGCGCCTGCACACCGGCCAGGACGCCCAGCTGGAGCCCGCCGAGTTCGCGGACCGCGCCCAGCCTGCGGCGCCCCTGGTCCCCGCCTCCGTCGCCCTGCTGCTGCACCCGCGCGCGGAGACGGTCCGCTTCACGGGCCGCGCCGGCCTCCTCGCCGACCTGACGTCCTGGTGCACGGACGGCGACGGCGTGTCCCTCGCCCTCCTGACCGGCGCGGGCGGCGCCGGAAAGTCCCGGGTGGCCCGCGAACTGGGCCACCGCCTCGCCGCGTCCCGGCACGCCGTCGTCCACCTGTCCCGCAACGCCGTCCCGGACGCCCTCTTCGCCGCCACGACGGCCCCCGTCCTGCTCGTCGTCGACTACGCCGAGAGCCGCGTGGAACAACTCGCCGCGCTCCTGGAGATCGTCGCGCGCGGGGGCTACCTGCGCATCCTCCTCATCGCCCGCGCGCAGGGCCGCTGGTGGGACGAACTGCGCGCGTCCGGCCCCGAGGCCGCCGACCTCGCGGAGAACGCCCGCCACTGGTCCATCACCGGCACGGAGTCCCTCGGCACGGACCCGCACGAGGTGTTCCGTACGGCCGTGACGGACCTGGCGCGCGGTGTGGCCGCCCTGGGGCTGCCCGTGGCGCCCGTACCCGGGTCGGCGCCCGCGAGGCCGCCCAGGACCGTCCTGGAGATCCATATGGCGGCCCTGGCGAGCCTCCTGGCCCCCTCGGCGGGCACGGCGGCCCAGGACACGCTGCTGCGCCACGAGGCGGCGTACTGGAAGAGCGCGTCCCGGGACACCTCGCTGAACCTCCTGGGCGAGGCGGCCCTGCGCAACGCCGTCGTCACGGCCACCCTCGTCGGCCCGGTCCCGCGCGAGCGCGCCCACGCCGTCCTCGCGCGCGTACCTCGCATCGGCGACCAGCCGGAGGCGGTACGGCACGCGGTCGCCGACTGGCTGCGGGACCTGTACCCGAGCACCGCGTACTGGGGCGTCCTGGAGCCCGACCCGCTGGGCGAGTACCTCGTGGGCACGCGCGTGGCGGACGAACCGGAGATCTTCCTGCGGCTGCTCGACGTCCTCGACAACGAGGAGATGGTCAACGCCCTGCTGGTCCTGAGCCGGGCGTCCGCGCGCGTGGAGGGTGTCGCGGAGGTGGTGTACGACGCGGTGCGCGCAGCTCCGGGAGTGTTGGCGCCCCGGTTGCTGGGGGCGGTGCGGCGCAGTGCGGAACCGGGGGTGCTGGTGGGGGCGTTGGAGGTGGTCCTCGACGAAGAGCTGCTGCCGGACGAGTGGTTGGAGGAGCTGGCCCACCGGATGCCGTTGCTGAGCCAGGCGCTGGTGACCTGGAGCGTGCGGCTCCAGCAGCAGTTGGTGGACCTGGGAGAGGAAGGCTCACCGCTCGCGCGCGCGGGATCGCTGCACAACCTCGCCGGACGCCTCGTGGCCGCCGGACGCCACGAGAAGGCGCTGACCACCACGGCATCGGCGCTGGCCCTCCTGGACACCGTCCCGGACGCCCCCGCGTGGCTGCGCGGGCTGTTGCTGGGCCAGCGGGCCCGTGAGCTCAGCTCGCTCGGGCGCCCGCAGGAGTCCGTCGCCGCGGGCGAGGAAGCCCTCCGGGAGCTGTCCAGGGTGCCGGACACGGAGGACCCCGACATCTGGACGGAGTCCCTCGCCGCGACGCTCAACAACCTCTCCTACGGCCTCGCCGACTGCGACCGGCTCGGCGAGGCGCTGGAGCGAGCGCGGGAGTCCGTCGTCCTGCGGCGGGACCTGGCGGGCCGCCACCCGAACCTGCTCCCCAGCCTCGCCCGTTCGCTCAGCACTCTGTCCCGGCACCAGCACCGCGCGGGCGACCTCGACGGCGCGCTCAGGACGGCCGGGGAGTCGCTGCGGGTGCGCCGGTCGGCCGCCGAGGAGGAGCCGGACGCCTACCTCGCGGAACTGGCCTCCGCCCTGGACCACCTGGTGCAGATCCTGGCCGACCTCGGTGACGGGCCCGCGCTGATCGAGGCCGCCCGGGAGAACCTGTCCGTCCGGCGCCCGCTGGCCCGCGTCCGCCCCGAGGCGCACCTGACGAACTACGTGGAGACCTTGCTGATCCTGGCGCATCTCACCGAGGGACCAGAGAGCCGGGAGGCCGCCGACGAAGCCGTCACGGCGGCCCGTGTGCTCGTCCGCGACCAGGGCCGCGAGCACCTGCTCCTGCTCGGCTCGGCCTTCCGCCTCCAGGCCCGGTCACGCATCCCCGTCAACAGCCCGACGATGACGTTCCGCGTGTACACCAAGGCCGCCCAGGTGCTGCGCAGGGTGTTCCGCGAGACCGGCGAGGGCGCGGACGAACTGCTGTGGGCCCTCGACGCCCAGGCCCGCTTCTACCTGCTGTTCACCGACCGCTACGAGGCCGCCGCGCACCTCTCCGCCGAAGCCCTCGCCGTCCTCGCGTCCCTCCCCGAGGACGCCCTCCCGGACGAGCGCACCGCCGCCCTCGCCACCCACGCGCGCGTACGCGAGGCCCTCACTCAGCCTCCCGATAAGCCGCAGCCTCCTCCAGATCCAGCCTCCTGAGCAGCGTCCGCAGCATCTCGTCGTCGATATACCGACCGTCCCGCAGCCGCACGAACATCTCCCGCTCGGCGCTGATCATCTCCCGCGACAGCCGCCGGTACGTGTCGTCGACGCTCTCCCCGGTGACGGGGTTCGCCTGCCCCAACCGCTCCCACACCGCGTTCCGCCGCCGCTCCAGAACGGACCGCAGCCGGTCGGCGAGCGGCGGCGGCAGGGCGTTGCGCTCGTCGGACAGCAGCTCGTCGAGGCGCTGTTCGGCGACCCGGGACGCCTGCGCCTGCGCGTTGGCCTCCGCGAGGGTCGCCGCGCGCGTGTCGGCCCCGGGGAACTTCAGGAGCCGGATCAGCGGGGGCAGCGTCAGCCCCTGGAGGACGAGCGTCCCGATGACGGTCGTGAACGTCAGGAACAGCACGAGGTCCCGTTCGGGGAACGCCTCCTCGCTGTGGTGGAGGGTCAGCGGCACGGAGAACGCGATGGCCAGCGAGACGACCCCCCGCATCCCGGCCCACCCGATGATCACCGGCCCGCGCCAGGTCGGGTTCTCCTCGCGCTCCCGGACGCGTTTCGACAGCAGGCGCGGCAGGAAGGTCGCCGGGAACACCCACAGGAAGCGCGCGGCGACGACCACCAGGAACACGGCGACGGCGTACCAGGCGGCGTCACCGGCGTCGTACTCGTCGAGGCCCTTGAGGACGACGGGAAGCTGAAGGCCGATGAGGGCGAAGACGGCGGACTCCAGGACGAAGGCGACCATCTTCCAGACGGCGTCCTCCTGGAGGCGGGTGGCGAAGTCGACCTCCCACGCGCGGTGGCCCAGATACAGCGCGACCACGACGACGGCGATCACCCCGGACGCGTGGAACTGCTCGGCGGCGGCGTAGGCGACGAACGGGATGAGCAGGGACAGCGTGTTCTGGAGGAGCGGTTCCTTCAGGTGGGTGCGCAGCCAGTGCAGGGGCGCCATGAGGATGAGCCCCACGGCGGTCCCGCCGACCGCCGCGAGCAGGAACTCCCCGATGCCGCCCGCCCAGGACGCGCCCTCGCCGACGGCCGCGGCGACGGCGACCTTGTACGCGGTGATCGCGGTCGCGTCGTTCAGGAGGGACTCGCCCTGGAGGATCGTCGTGATCCTGGACGGCAGCCCCACGCGCCGGGCGACGGCGGTGGCGGCGACGGCGTCCGGGGGCGCGACGACGGCCCCGAGGACGAGGGCCGCGGTGAGCGGCATCCCGGGCACCAGCTCGTACACGGCCCACCCGACGACGAGCGTCGCGAACAGCACGTACCCGACCGACAGCAGCGCCACGGGCCGTACCTGCGCGCGCAGGTCGAGGTAGGAGCTGTCGGCGGCGGACGTGTACAGCAGGGGCGGCAGGAGCAGCGGCAGGACGACGTCCGGGTCGAGGGTGTAGTCGGGCACCCCGGGGACGTACGACACCACCAGGCCGACCGCGACCAGCAGCAGCGGCGCGGGCACCGGCGTACGGCGGGCCGCGGCGGCGAACGCGGCGCTGCCCGCCACCAGCAGGAGCAGCGGCATCACATCCATGTCGGGCCCACCCTCGTTCCTCGGTTTTTCCGCGCGGCCATCCGTACGGCCGTCGTAACCTGGCAATCATGAAACAGTGCACGCACGCGGACACGCTGCCGCACCCGGACCCCACGCCGCTGAACGAGACGTGTCCGGAGTGCCTGCGCGACGGTACCCACCCGGTGCAGTTGCGTCTGTGCCTGACGTGCGGGCACGTCGGCTGCTGCGACACCTCGCCCGGCCGGCACGCGACGCGCCACCACGACGAGACGGGCCATCCGGTGATGCGGACGTTCGAACCCGGGGAGGACTGGCGGTGGTGCTTCGTGGATCACGTCCTGGTGTGATCGGGAGCGGGTACGGTTCGAGAGTCTGATGCCGGGGTACGTCAACCCGGCGCGCGCTCTTCCGATTTGGGCCCGCAGACCCCCTAGACACGGAGCGTATTCAGAGTTTTACTGTGAGTGACGCCATGGGGTCGGGGTCCCGGGACAGGACGCTGGTGAGCGCGATAGCGTCACCGCTGCACCACACTTCGCGTTACTCCGGGGGGCGACGACCCTCGGCCCGAACAGCTTGTACCACCTTGGAGGTGAGGGTGTCCCAGATCGCAGGCGAGCCCGCGACCCAGGACTTCGTGGAAGTCCGGCTGCCGGCCGCGGGTGCCTACCTGTCGGTGCTGCGGACGGCCACGGCCGGCCTCGCGGCCCGTTTGGACTTCACCCTGGACGAGATCGAGGACCTGCGCATCGCGGTGGACGAAGCCTGCGCGATCCTGCTCCAGCAGGCCGTGCCCGGCTCGGTGCTCGGCTGTGTGTTCCGCCTGGTCGACGACTCGCTGGAGGTGACCGTCTCCGCGCCGACGACGGACGGCCACGCACCCGCGCGGGACACGTTCGCGTGGACCGTGCTGTCCGCGCTCGCGGGCAAGGTGTCCTCCGCCGTCGACGAGGACAAGACCGTCTCGATCAGCCTCTACAAACAGCGCGGCGCGGGCCCCGGGCCGGCGTGAAGGACGGGGACGGGCCGGTGCAAGGCGATGAGCGCGGCGCGCGGCTGCCGACCGAGGAGGGCTACCTCCCCGACGGCGCGTGGCGGACGGCGGACGGCATCGACGGCATTCCCGAACAGGCCCGGCAGCATCCGGAGGACGACACACCGGACAACGGGCGGCGGGAGCGGGACGGTACGCAGGGCACCCCTGGCCGGGCCGGACGGACGGCTCGACAAAGGGCGACGGGCGGGACGATGAGCGAGCACGAGCGAGACGATCAGCAGGGCGCGGTGACCGCCGTGCCACACGGTCATCAGGACCGCAGCGAGGCGCGGGCACTCTTCGTCCAGCTGCGGGGGCTCGCCGACGGCAGCCCCGAGTACGCGGAGCTGCGCAACCGGCTGGTCCGGATGCATCTGCCGCTCGTCGAGCATCTCGCGCGGCGGTTCCGCAACCGGGGTGAGCCGCTGGACGACCTCACGCAGGTCGCCACGATCGGGCTCATCAAGTCCGTGGACCGCTTCGACCCCGACCGGGGCGTCGAGTTCTCCACGTACGCGACGCCGACGGTCGTCGGTGAGATCAAGCGCCACTTCCGCGACAAGGGGTGGGCCGTCCGCGTCCCGCGCCGGCTCCAGGAGCTGCGCCTCGCGCTCACCACCGCGACCGCCGAGCTCTCCCAGCTCCACGGCCGCTCCCCCACGGTCCACGAACTCGCCGAGAAGCTGGCGATCTCGGAGGAAGAGGTCCTGGAGGGCCTGGAGTCGGCCAACGCGTACTCCACCCTCTCGCTGGACGTCCCCGACACGGACGACGAGTCCCCCGCGGTCGCCGACACGCTCGGCGCGGAGGACGAGGCCCTTGAGGGCGTCGAGTACCGCGAATCCCTCAAACCCCTCCTCGAAGACCTCCCGCCCCGCGAGAAGCGGATCCTCCTGCTGCGCTTCTTCGGCAACATGACCCAGTCCCAGATCGCCCAGGAAGTCGGCATCTCCCAGATGCACGTCTCCCGCCTCCTGGCCCGGACACTGGCCCAACTGCGGGAGAAACTGCTCGTGGAGGAGTAGGGCGGGATGGGGAGCAGCGCGGGGCAGCCCCGGCGCCCCGGCAGCGGGGCGGCCCCCGGGGTTACTCCTGGGCTCCGCCCGGGCCCCGGATTCCCAGTGCCCGGGTCGTCTCGCCGTTGATCAGCAGTACCAGCGCGGTGACGGCCACGACCCCCAGCACGATCCCCGCCGGAATGGCGACGCTGTCGGCCCGAAGCAGGTTGTACGCCACCGGCAACGCCATCACCTGCGTCACCACGGCGGGCCCCCGGCTCCAGCTCCGCCGCTTCAGCAGCCCCCGCGCGGCAAGCAACGGCAGCAGCGCGAGCACGGCGAGGGTGACCCCACCGGTCACGGCCCCCTGCCGGTCATCGGCGTCCCCGCCGACCCCCAGCACGAGCATCCACACGCCGCCCACCACCAACGCCAGCCCCTCCACCCCGGCCAGCACCGCGGCGTACGTCAGCCTGCGGGGCCGTACTCCGTCGGGGGCCGGGTCGGGGGTCCGGGAGGGCTCGGGGGCCTTTTCGCTGCTCACCCTCGAAGGGTAGCGGCGCCCTTCAGCACCTCACCCCGCGCGCCCCCGGCTCCCGCCGGCCCCGCGCGCCCCCGCCACACCCCCACAAGCCCCACCCCGTGTCGAGGCTCACGGCTCGATCTCTTACCGCTTCCCTACCTCGACCTGTGCCCGGTACCACCCAGTAGGTACGCTGCGATCCATGCGTGCACTTCTTGTGGTCAATCCGGCGGCGACGACTACGAGTGCGCGTACGCGCGACGTACTGATCCACGCCCTGGCGAGCGAGATGAAGCTGGAGGCGGTCACGACGGAGTACCGCGGACACGCGAGGGACCTCGGCCGCCAGGCGGCGCAGAGTTCGGACATCGACCTGGTCGTGGCCCTGGGCGGCGACGGCACGATCAACGAGGTCGTGAACGGCCTGCTGACGGGCGGCCCGGACCCGGACCGCCTGCCGGGCCTCGCGGTCGTCCCCGGCGGTTCCACGAACGTGTTCGCGCGGGCCCTCGGTCTCCCGAACGACCCGGTGGAGGCGACCGGCGCCCTGCTGGACGCGGTGAAGCAGGGCAGCGAGCGCACGGTCGGCCTGGGCCTGGCGACGGGCACCCCGGGTACCGAGGACGAGGCGGTCCCGGCAAGGTGGTTCACCTTCAACGCCGGCCTGGGATTCGACGCGAAAGTCATCGGCCGGGTCGAGCAACAACGCGAACGTGGACGGAAATCCACACACGCTCTTTACCTTCAGCAGGCACTCCGTCAGTTTCTCGGAGAACCGCATCGCCGCCACGGAACGATCACCCTGGAACGCACCGGCGAAGAACCCGTGACCGATTTGGTGATGTCCATAGTCTGCAACACGGCTCCGTGGACCTATCTGGGCAATCGCCCGGTGTACGCGTCGCCTAAGGCTTCGTTCGATACCGGCCTCGACATCCTCGGTCTGAGCCGCCTCTCGACCCCCGCACTTGCCCGGTATGCCACCCAATTGCTCCTTTCGTCCCCCGAGAAGGGACCCCAGGGCAAGCACGCGGTCTCGCTCCACGACCTGGACCAGTTCACCTTGCATTCGAAGGTGCCGCTCCCGCTCCAGATGGACGGAGACCACCTCGGACTGCGCACGAGCGTGACGTTCACAGGCGTACGCCGTGCACTGCGTGTGATTGTGTGAGCAGAAAGGGCGGAAGTCCTTTCACTCGAACGTTTAGGCCAGGGTCCACCCCTTGGAAGTACGGCTGTGACCCAGTCGACACCGAGGAATCAAAAAAAACTTTCCAGAAGGGGTTGTATCCGCCGCTGAGGTTTGCGAGTCTCTACGTGGCGATCGGGACAGCCCGCAACACCGGCATCCACTGATCACCGGAACCCCTCTTCACGACACCAGGACCGCGCCAGACATGTCTGGCTGATGGCCCTTCCCTTGTTGAGGGATTCGTGAAAGCGTTCACATTCACAAGCAACCAGCACGTAACACCCAAGGAGAGGTAGCAGCCATGGACTGGCGTCACAACGCCGTTTGCCGCGAGGAAGACCCCGAGCTCTTCTTCCCCATCGGCAACACCGGTCCTGCGCTGCTGCAGATCGAGGAAGCCAAGGCCGTCTGCCGTCGCTGTCCTGTCATGGACCAGTGTCTGCAGTGGGCGCTCGAGTCCGGTCAGGACTCCGGCGTCTGGGGTGGTCTCAGCGAGGACGAGCGCCGTGCCATGAAGCGCCGCGCCGCCCGCAACCGGGCCCGTCAGGCTTCTGCCTGACCCGTCCGCCCCGCACCAACAGCCTGAGGTTGGCGGCGCGTACAGCACGTACGCAGCTCCCGCCCCCGAACCGCAGCGCGCAGTACCCCCAAGCGCTCAGTACGACTTGCACAACATGCACGAGTACCGCAGCAGGGAGCACTAGCCCCGGCCCACCTGGTCCGGGGCTCTTTGCTGTCACGACGCACTGTGATGTTGTTACTTCTGCGCCCGCACCGGCACGTCCAGGATCACCCGCGTACCCCCCTCGGGCCCCGGCACCATGTCGAAGCTGCCCCCCAACTCCCCCTCCACCAGGGTCCGTACGATCTGAAGGCCCAGGTTGCCCGAGACGTGCGGGTCGAACCCCTCGGGCAGCCCGACCCCGTCGTCCTGGACGGTGACGAGCAGCCGCGCGTCCTTGGTCGTGCCGCCGCGCACGGCCGTCACCTCGACGGTCCCGGTCTCCCCCTCGCGGAACCCGTGCTCCAGCGCGTTCTGGAGGATCTCGGTGAGAACCATCGACAGCGGCGTGGCCACCTCGGCGTCGAGAATGCCGAACCGCCCGGTGCGCCGCCCGGTGACCTTGCCCGGCGAGATCTCGGCGACCATCGCGAGCACCCGGTCCGCGATCTCGTCGAACTCGACCCGCTCGTCCAGGTTCTGGGACAGCGTCTCGTGGACGATGGCGATCGAGCCGACCCGCCGCACCGCCTCCTCCAGCGCCTCGCGCCCCCGCTCGGACTCGATCCGGCGGGCCTGGAGCCGCAGCAGGGCGGCCACCGTCTGGAGGTTGTTCTTCACCCGGTGGTGGATCTCCCGGATGGTCGCGTCCTTCGTGATCAACTCGCGCTCGCGGCGGCGCAGTTCGGTGACGTCCCGCAGCAGCACCAGCGAACCGATGCGCGTGCCCTTGGGCTTGAGGGGGATCGCCCGGAACTGGATCACCCCGTCGTTCGCCTCGATCTCGAACTCGCGGGGCGCCCAGCCGCTCGCGACCTTGGCGAGCGCCTCGTCCACCGGCCCGCGCGTGGGGGCGAGTTCGGCGGTCGTGAGGCCGAGGTTCTGGCCGACGAGGTCGGAGGCGAGGCCCATGCGGTGGTACGCGGAGAGCGCGTTCGGCGAGGCGTACTGGACGATGCCGTCCGCGTCGAGGCGGATCAGGCCGTCGCCGACGCGCGGGGCGGCATCCATGTCCATCTGCTGGCCGGCGAACGGGAACGCGCCCGCCGCGATCATCTGCGCGAGGTCGGAGGCGCTCTGGAGGTAGGTCAGCTCCAGACGGCTCGGGGTGCGGACGGTCAGCAGGTTCGTGTTGCGGGCGATGACACCGAGGACGCGGCCCTCGCGCCGTACGGGGATCGACTCGACCCGTACGGGGACCTCCTCGCGCCACTCCGGGTCGCCCTCGCGGACGATGCGGCCCTCGTCGAGGGCGACGTCCAGGAGCGGGCGGCGGCCACGGGGAACCAGGTGGCCGACCATGTCGTCCTGGTAGGAGGTGGGGCCCGTGTTGGGGCGCATCTGCGCCACCGAGACGTACCGCGTGCCGTCGCTCGTCGGGACCCACAGCACCAGGTCGGCGAAAGAGAGGTCGGAGAGCAGCTGCCACTCCGAGACCAGCAGGTGCAGCCACTCCAGGTCGGAGTCGTCCAGGGTGGTGTGCTGGCGTACGAGTTCGTTCATGGAGGGCACATGGGCGAGCGTACCCGCCGGTTTGTCGCTGGCCGAAATATGACGTTCGTACGCCGTGCTGGATCCCATCGTCTCGGCATACCCCGTGGACGGGTCTGTGTACGCCTCCCGGAAACACCCGCGGGCCGCGGCGCCTGGAGGGACCCTCAACCCTCGCGGCACCGCAGCCCGGAGCAATCCCGGCCGCGGGGTGTGCGGTCCCGTCGGCCGAAAGGTGAGGAGCCGGAGCAGTCAGGGCAGAGAGCGCCGGGTCCTCGGTCCGCCCTCCTGTGCGGGGAGGACGGAAGTCTCGTCGTATGTCTCAACGCAGCCTAGCCTGTGCGGGTTCCCGTGGGGGGTCTGATCACCGGGGCAATTTCGGCGGCAGGGGGGCCGCCTTCCCGGGAAGTTCAGCGGACCGACAGGCGGACGAAACCCCCGGGGCCGGAAGGCGTCGGCTAGATTAGAGTGGTCTAAACCACATGTCCTTTTCGGATCGTCCTCAGAACGGCAGGCCAGCGTGGAAGTTGTGATCGTCCCGGACGCCGCCGCCGGCGGCGAGCTCGTCGCCGAGGCCGTCGCCCGGCTGGTGCGGCGCAAGCCCGACGCCCTGCTGGGCGTGGCCACCGGCTCCACCCCCCTGCCGGTCTACCAGGCGCTCACGGCGCGCGTCCGCGCGGGCGAGGCCGACGTCTCCGCCGTACGCATAGCCCAGCTCGACGAGTACGTGGGCCTGGCCGCCGACCACCCCGAGTCCTACCGTTCGGTGCTGCGCCGCGAGGTCCTCGGGCCGCTCGGGATCCCCATGTCCGCGTTCCTGGGGCCCGACGGGGCGGCGGACGACATCCAGGCGGCGTGCGAGACGTACGACCGCGCGCTCGCGGCGGCCGGGGGCGTGGACCTCCAGCTCCTCGGCATCGGCACGGACGGCCACATCGGCTTCAACGAACCGTGCTCGTCCCTGTCCTCCCGCACCCGCATCAAGACCCTCACGCAGCAGACCCGCGTCGACAACGCGCGCTTCTTCGACGACGACATCGCCCAGGTCCCCCACCACGTCATCACCCAGGGCATCGGCACGATCCTGGAGGCCCGCCACCTGGTCCTCCTCGCGACGGGCGAGGGCAAGGCCGACGCGGTCGCCGCCACGGTCGAGGGCCCCGTCGCCGCGGTCTGCCCCGCCTCGGCCCTCCAGCTCCACCCCCACGCGACGGTCGTCGCGGACGAGGCGGCGGCCTCCAAGCTGAAGCTGGCGGACTACTTCCGCCACACCTTCGACAACAAGCCGGCCTGGCAGGGCATCTGAGAAGGCCCCTAGGGCGCTTCTGAAGCCCCCTGGACGCCCCGCACCCCCACGATCACCTCCGCCGCGGCCCTCCCGCACACCCGCGCCGCCCCGTACGTCGCGATGTGGGCGGCGCCCCGGGGCGGGGCGTGCGGGACGCCCATCTCCACGACGACCGTGTCGGGGCGGGCGGCGAGGAGGGTAGTGAGGGCGGCACCCATCCAGGGGTGCCGGTGCTCATCGCGGACGACGGCGACGATACGGCGGTCAGCCGCCGCGGCCAGCGCCTCCCGGCCCGCCTCCGGCCCCGTGAACGTCCCCGTGGCGGTGCCGGGAAGGAAGTCGGCCAGGGCGGGCCCCAGCCCCCACGGAGTCTCGTCTCCGACCGCCATGTTCGCGAGCGGCGTGAACGCGGCGACGTAGGGAGCCGCGCTCAGCGGCAACCCACCGCGCGACGCCACCCGAACCGCCCTCCGAGCCGCCTCCAGCCCGACACCCGCCCCCACACCCCCGCCGGCCTCGGAGTGCCCCCGCGCGCCCCTCCTCGTCCAAGCCGCCAGTGCCCGGACCCGGTCGGCCGCCTCCGCGAGGCGTTCCTCCGGGAGGTCGCCCGTGTGGACCGCCGCGATCAGGGCGTCCCGCAGCCGGGTCACCGTCTCGTCGTCCGACAGGCCGCCGCCCACGCAGATCGCGTCGGCGCCGGCGGCGATCGCGAGGACGGTGCCGCGTTCGATGCCGTACGTGTCGGCGATGGCGCGCATCTCCATGCCGTCGGTGATGATCAGGCCGTCGTAGGCGAGGTCGCGGCGCAGGAGGTCGAGGGTGCGGCGGGAGAGGGTGGCGGGGCGGGTGGGGTCGAGGGCGGGGGTGAGGATGTGGGCGGTCATGATCGCGCGGGTGCCGGCGGCGATGGCCGCGCGGAAGGGCGGGAGGTCGCGGGCGGCCAGCACCTCGTACGGGACGTCGATGCGCGGGAGCGACTCGTGGGAGTCGACGGACGTGTCCCCGTGCCCGGGGAAGTGTTTCGCGCAGGCGGCGACGCCGGCGGACTGGAGGCCGGTGACGTACGCGGCGGTGTGCCGGGCGACCAGCGCGGGGTCGGCGCCGAAGGAGCGTACGCCGATGACGGGGTTGTCGGGGTCCGTGTTGACGTCCGCGGAGGGCGCCCAGTCGAGGGTGACCCCGCACGCGGCGAGCCGGCGGCCCAGTTCGGCGGCGACGCCGTACGTGAGGTCGGTGTCGTCGACGACGCCGAGCGCGAGGTTGCCGGGGAAGGACGAGCCCCGGCGCGCTTCGAGGCGGGTGACGTCGCCGCCCTCCTCGTCGACGGCGACCACCACCTCGGGCCGCGCCTTGCGCAACTCGGCGGTGAGGTCGGAGAGTTGCTCGGGCCCGGCGATGTTGCGGGCGAAGAGGCCGACGGAGGTGAGGCCCTCGTCGAGGCGGCGCAGGAGCCAGTCGGGGGCGGTCGTGCCGGTGAATCCGGGCTGGAGGACGGCGAGGGCGTCCCGGGCCACAGTCGTCTCTGCCAAGGCCACCCTCCGAATGGTGTAGACCAGCATCGCGAGCTTGGACCGGACCAAGGCCCGTGTCAAGGCTCCGGACGCCCTACGCAGGCAGTTCTTACCAGGGCGGGACCGGTCCGGCCTCGCCGTACCGGCACCCGTACACACGATCCCGTGCCACGATGGGTGGCCGCGGCTGACGGGAGGTCGGCCCGTGCGAGCCGGGAAGGCAGGCCATGAGCACCGACGTCAGCAGTGCGGAGAACGAGGGTGGAGCGACCGTCCGTACCGCGCGCGTGCCCAAGTACTACCGTCTGAAGAAGCATCTGCTGGACATGACGGAGACCCAGGCACCCGGCACGGCCGTCCCGCCCGAACGCACGCTCGCGGCGGAGTTCGACACGTCCCGCACGACCGTCCGCCAGGCCCTCCAGGAACTCGTCGTCGAGGGCCGCCTCGAACGCATCCAGGGCAAGGGCACGTTCGTCGCGAAGCCGAAGGTGTCCCAGGCGCTCCAGCTCACCTCGTACACCGAGGACATGCACGCGCAGGGCCTGGAGCCGACCTCGCAGCTCATCGACATCGGGTACGTCACCGCGGACGACCGCCTCGCCGGGCTCCTCGACATCACGCCCGGCGGCCGGGTCCTGCGCATCGAGCGCCTGCGCATGGCGAACGGGGAGCCGATGGCCATAGAGACGGCCCACCTCAGCGCCAAGCGCTTCCCGGCCCTGCGCCGCTCCCTCGTCAAGTACACGTCCCTGTACACCGCCCTCGCCGAGGTGTACGACGTACGGCTCGCGGAGGCCGAGGAGACCATCGAGACGGCGCTCGCGACGCCGCGCGAGGCGGGGCTGCTCGGCACCGACGTGGGGCTGCCGATGCTCATGCTCTCCCGGCACTCCCTGGACCTGCGGGGGGAGCCCGTGGAGTGGGTGCGGTCGGTGTGGCGGGGGGACCGGTACAAGTTCGTGGCGCGGCTCAAGAGGCCGGTCGACTAGCAGCGGATCGACACAGCTTCAGGACGATCCCCCGGCAGGGCTTCCGCTGCGCTTATCCGTCACTTAGATTGCCTGCGCATTGCATTGGTGATCACTGGTGATCTCAGCGAGGGGACGGAGCCGCCCATGTCAGAGACCCCACCGAGGCCGGCGGATCCGGTGGTGACGCCTCTGCGCGTCGTCATCGGCCTCTGCCTGTTCGCCCCCTTCGTGGCGCTGCTGTGGGTCGGGTCGTACGCCGATGTGAACCCGCGGTTCATCGGCATCCCGTTCTTCTACTGGTACCAGATGCTGTGGGTGCTCATCTCGACCGCGCTCACCATGACCGCGTACAAGCTGTGGCGGCGTGACCAGCGCGCCCGCAAGGGGGGTGCGTCGAAGTGAACGGCGGTGTGAACGGCGTCGCGCTCGGCGTCTTCATCTTCTTCTTCCTCGCGGTCACCGTCATGGGCTTCCTCGCGGCACGCTGGCGCAAGGCCGAGAACGAGCACTCCCTCGACGAATGGGGGCTCGGCGGGCGGTCGTTCGGGACCTGGGTGACGTGGTTCCTGCTCGGCGGGGACCTGTACACGGCGTACACGTTCGTCGCGGTGCCGGCGGCCGTGTACGCGGCCGGGGCGGCCGGGTTCTTCGCCGTGCCGTACACGATCCTCGTGTACCCGCTGATCTTCACGTTCCTGCCCCGGCTGTGGTCGGTCTCGCACAAGCACGGGTACGTCACCACGTCCGACTTCGTGCGTGGGCGGTTCGGGTCCAAGGGGCTGTCCCTGGCGGTCGCGCTCACCGGGATCCTCGCGACGATGCCGTACATCGCGCTCCAGCTCGTCGGCATCCAGGCGGTGCTGGACGTCATGGGCGTCGGGGGCGGCGAGGACACGAACTGGTTCGTCAAGGACCTGCCGCTGCTGATCGCCTTCGGTGTGCTGGCCGCGTACACGTACTCCTCGGGGCTGCGGGCGCCGGCGCTGATCGCGTTCGTCAAGGACACGCTGATCTACATCGTGATCACCGTGGCGATCATCTACATCCCGATCAAGCTGGGCGGGTTCGACGACATCTTCGCCTCGGCGAGCGAGAAGTACACCGCTGCCAAGGCGGGCGGGCTCGTTCCGGCCGAGGCGGGCCAATGGACGTACGCCACGCTCGCGCTGGGCTCCGCGCTCGCCCTGTTCATGTACCCGCACTCGATCACCGCGACGCTCTCCTCCAAGAACCGTGAGGTGATCCGTCGCAACACCACGATCCTGCCGCTGTATTCCCTGATGCTCGGGCTGCTCGCGCTCCTCGGCTTCATGGCCATCGCCGCGAAGGTCGACACCCACGGCAACAACCAGCTGGCCATCCCCCAGCTGTTCGAGGACATGTTCCCCGACTGGTTCGCGGGCGTGGCGTTCGCGGCGATCGGTATCGGGGCCCTCGTCCCGGCAGCGATCATGTCCATCGCGGCGGCCAACCTCTTCACCCGGAACATCTACAAGGACTTCCTGAAGCCGGACGCCACGCCGGAGCAGGAGACGAAGATCTCCAAACTGGTCTCGCTCCTGGTGAAGGTCGGCGCCCTGGTCTTCGTCCTGACGATGGACAAGACCACCGCGATCAACTTCCAGCTCCTGGGCGGCATCTGGATCCTCCAGACCTTCCCGGCCCTCGTCGGCGGCCTCTTCACCCGCTGGTTCCACCGCTGGGCGCTGCTGGCCGGCTGGGCGGTCGGCATGGTCTACGGCACGATCGCCGCGTACGGCGTCGCCTCCCCCACCCAGAAACACTTCGGCGGCTCCAACGACAAGATCCCCGGCATCGGTGAGATGGGCTACATCGGCCTCACAGCCTTCGTCCTGAACGTGGCGGTGACGGTGGCCCTCACGTTCGTCCTACGCGCCGCCAAAGCCCCGGACGGGGTGGACGAGACGAGCCCGTCGGACTACACGGCGGACGCGGGCGACCCCGGGGTCCAGACGGAACTTCCCCCGGCGACTTCGGGAGCGGCCCACTAGCTCGACACTCCCTGCCGTCTGGCGGCTGCGGCACCACCGTGGTTGCTCGCGCAGTTCCCCGCGCCCCTGGAAGATGCGCTGCCGCGCACTTCCAGGGGCGCGGGGCTGTATCTGATAGCGGCTCCGCCGCGGGGCGCGAGCAACCACGACGCACCCGCAGACCGCCACCGACAGCACCCCCACCCCCTGCCCGGCATCACAGTTCCCACCCACAAGTTGACGCTCCGAAGCCGACGCGACACAACATCTGGGGGTGACCTGACAGCCCGGCACTAGATGTATGCTCATGCTCGCTGTCGCCGCAGGGGAATCCGGTGGGAATCCGGAACTGTCCCGCAACGGTGTACTTGTGCGTATACGCGCACGGGAGTCAGTCCGAGGACCTGTCGGCAGCAAGCGCCAGCCGTGCCAAGGGACGGCTCGGTGTGCCCTGACGTCCGGGCCTCGCGGAGTGGGCCGGGGACGCGTACGCGCTGTGCGTCCGTGCTGCCCCCTGCCCTCCCGCGAAGGCCCCTTGCCGAGCGAGGGAGAGCCTCACGTGACCATCGCGCCAGCCGAACCGGCTTCAGAGGTCCAGGCGGTCGAGACCGAGAACGACGGTCCCGGTACCGCGCTGCTGCGGACCCTGACGGAGCTGACCGCCGACCTGCCCGACGCGGACCCCGGCCGGGTCGCCGCCGCGGCTCTGCGGGGCCGTTCCGCGCGTGCGGACGAGGCCGAGCTGCGCGAGCTGGCCACGGAGGCCGCCGCGGGCCTGATCGCGGAGGACCCGGCGTACTCCCGCCTCGCGGCCCGCCTGCTGACGATCAGCATCCGCGCCGAGGCCGCCTCGCAGAGTGTGACGACGTTCACGGAGTCGATCTCCGTGGGCCACCGCGAGGGCCTGATCGCGGACCGCACGGCGGAGTTCGCGCGGATCCACGCCACGTACCTGGACGGCCTGATCGACCCGGCCGCCGACGACCGCTTCGGCTACTTCGGCCTGCGCACCCTGCACAGCCGGTACCTGCTGCGCCACCCGATCACCCGCAAGGTGATCGAGACGCCCCAGCACTTCCTGCTCCGGGTCGCCTCGGGCTTGGCCGAGGACGACACCGTCCGCGCCCTGGACGAGGTCTCCGCCCTGTACGGCCTGATGAGCCGCCTGGACTACCTCCCGTCCTCCCCCACGCTGTTCAACTCGGGCACCCGGCACCCCCAGATGTCGTCCTGCTACCTCCTGGACTCCCCCAAGGACGAGCTGGACTCGATCTACGACCGCTACCACCAGGTCGCCCGCCTCTCGAAGCACGCCGGCGGCATCGGCCTCTCGTACTCCCGCATCCGCTCCCGGGGTTCGCTGATCCGCGGCACGAACGGACACTCCAACGGCATCGTGCCGTTCCTGAAGACGCTGGACGCGAGTGTCGCGGCCGTGAACCAGGGCGGGCGGCGCAAGGGCGCGGCGGCGGTGTACCTGGAGACCTGGCACTCCGACATCGAGGAGTTCCTGGAGCTGCGGGACAACACGGGCGAGGACGCCCGCCGTACGCACAACCTGAACCTGGCGCACTGGATCCCGGACGAGTTCATGCGCCGCGTGAACGCCGACCAGGAGTGGTCGCTGTTCTCGCCCTCGGACGTGCCCGAGCTGGTCGACCTGTGGGGCGACGAGTTCGACGCGGCGTACCGCAAGGCCGAGGCCGAGGGGCTCGCCAAGAAGACGATCCCGGCGCGGGACCTGTACGGCCGGATGATGCGCACCCTCGCGCAGACCGGCAACGGCTGGATGACGTTCAAGGACGCCGCGAACCGTACGGCGAACCAGACCGCCGAGGCGGGCCACGTCGTCCACTCCTCCAACCTCTGCACGGAGATCCTGGAGGTCACCGACGACGGGGAGACGGCCGTCTGCAACCTGGGTTCGGTGAACCTGGGCGCGTTCGTCACCGGTTCGGACATCGACTGGGACCGGCTGGACGAGACCGTCCGCACCGCCGTGACCTTCCTCGACCGGGTCGTCGACATCAACTTCTACCCGACCGAGCAGGCGGGCCGCTCCAACTCGAAGTGGCGGCCGGTGGGCCTGGGCGCGATGGGCCTCCAGGACGTCTTCTTCAAGCTGCGGATCCCCTTCGACTCGGCCGAGGCCAAGGCGCTCTCCACCCGGATCGCCGAGCGGATCATGCTCGCCGCGTACGAGGCGTCCGCCGACCTCGCCGAGCGCTCCGGCCCCCTCCCCGCCTGGGAGAAGACCCGTACGGCCCGTGGCGTGCTGCACCCCGACCACTTCGGCGTCGAGTTCACCTGGCCGGAGCGGTGGGCGGCCCTGCGCGAGCGCATCGCGTCGACCGGGCTGCGCAACTCGCTGCTCCTCGCCATCGCGCCGACCGCGACCATCGCGTCCATCGCCGGTGTGTACGAGTGCATCGAGCCGCAGGTCTCCAACCTGTTCAAGCGCGAGACGCTGTCCGGCGAGTTCCTCCAGGTCAACTCGTACCTGGTGCAGGACCTCAAGGACCTCGGCGTGTGGGACGCCCGTACCCGTGAGGCGCTGCGCGAGGCCAACGGCTCGGTGCAGGACTTCGTCTGGATCCCGGAGGACGTCCGCGCGCTGTACCGCACGGCGTGGGAGATCCCGCAGCGCGGTCTGATCGACATGGCGGCGGCCCGTACGCCGTACCTCGACCAGGCGCAGTCCCTGAACCTGTTCCTGGAGACGCCGACCATCGGCAAGCTCTCCTCGATGTACGCGTACGCCTGGAAGTCCGGGCTGAAGACGACGTACTACCTGCGCTCGCGCCCGGCGACGAGGATCGCCCGCGCGGCCCAGGCTTCTGTCCCGGTGCAGGCCACCCCCGACCCCGACGCGGTCGCCTGCTCCCTCGAAAACCCCGAGTCCTGCGAGGCATGCCAGTAATGACCACCGAAGCCAAGAAGAACCTGCTCGACCCCGGCTTCGAGCTGACTCTCCGGCCCATGCGCTACCCGGACTTCTACGAGCGCTACCGGGACGCGATCAAGAACACGTGGACGGTCGAGGAGGTCGACCTCCACTCGGACGTCGCGGACCTCGCGAAGCTGTCGGCGGAGGAGCAGCACCTCATCGGGCGCCTGGTCGCGTTCTTCGCGACGGGTGACTCGATCGTCGCGAACAACCTCGTGCTGACGCTGTACAAGCACATCAACTCCCCCGAAGCGCGGCTCTACCTCTCGCGCCAGCTCTTCGAGGAGGCCGTGCACGTCCAGTTCTACCTGACGCTGCTCGACACCTACCTGCCCGACCCGGACGACCGCGCCGCCGCCTTCGCGGCCGTCGAGAACATCCCCTCGATCCGTGAGAAGGCAGAGTTCTGCTTCAAGTGGATCAACGAGGTCGAGAAGCTGGACAGCCTCCAGACCCAGGCCGACCGCCGCCGCTTCCTGCTGAACCTGATCTGCTTCGCCGCGTGCATCGAGGGCCTGTTCTTCTACGGCGCCTTCGCGTACGTCTACTGGTTCCGCAGCCGGGGCCTCCTGCACGGCCTCGCGACCGGCACCAACTGGGTCTTCCGCGACGAGACGATGCACATGTCCTTCGCGTTCGACGTGGTCGACACCGTCCGCAAGGAGGAGCCGGAGCTCTTCGACGACGTCCTCCAGAAGGAGGTCACGGACATGCTGGCGGAGGCCGTCGAGGCGGAACTCCAGTTCGCCCGCGACCTGTGCGGCGAGGGCCTGCCCGGCATGAACACGGAGTCGATGCGCGCGTACCTCGAATGCGTCGCCGACCAGCGCCTGGTCCGCCTCGGCTTCGCCCCCGTCTACGGCTCCGAGAACCCCTTCTCCTTCATGGAGCTCCAGGGCGTCCAGGAACTGACCAACTTCTTCGAGCGCCGCCCGTCGGCCTACCAGGTCGCCGTGGAGGGCACGGTCGACCTGGACGAGGACTTCTGACCCGGCCCGTCCCGTCACCCGGCCCGGCACTCCCCCGAGTGCCGGGCCGTCGTGCTGGTGTCAGTGGGCGATCGGCCGCAGCCGCAGGTCCCTCGGGCGCAGCGTGATGCCGATGCGGTGCCTGGAGTCCGAGGCCGGGGTTTCCTCGAAGCGGAAGGCCGTGGCGATGGCGGCGGTGAGGAGGGTCATCTCCGCCATGGAGAAGTGGTCGCTGGGGCACTTCCGGTTGCCGACGCTGAAGGGGCTCATGGCGTGTTTGGGGACCTCTTCGGAGCCGCCGGGGAGCCAGCGGTCGGGGGAGAAGAGTTCGGCGGAGTGGTAGGAGCGGGGGTCGCGCTGGACCGCGTAGGGGCTGTAGACGATGTCGGCGCCGGCGGGAATGTCGTATCCGCCCAGGGTTGTGGACACGACCGCCCGTCGGGTCAGAATCCATACGGCCGGATAGAGGCGCAGGGTCTCGACTACGACATTCCCCGTGTACGACAGACTGCGGACGTCGTCGAATCCCACGGGCCGGTCGCCCGCCACGTTTTTCACCTCGGCCCGGATCTTGTCGGCGTGTTCGGGGTACTCGGTGAGCACCAGGAGCAGCGACATGATCATGGAGCCGACGGTTTCGCTCCCCGGGGTGAGTATCGCGATGACCTGGTCGTGGATCTCCTGTTCCGAGATAGGTTCGCCATTCTCGTCGACGGCCTCCAGCAAAGCCGTCAGCAAATCGTCCGGCTTTTGACCTGACGCCCGCCGGTCGGCGACGATCTCGTCGACGAGGAGGTGCAAATCGGCCAGCGCCCGGTTGAATTCGCGGTTGGCCGGAAGCGGCACGCGATAAAGCGGCCCGAGGGGGACGACCATCCGCTGGTACATACCGCGGAAGAGGCTCGCGAGGTCCGCGCAGATCCGGTCGGCCCGCTCGTCCATGTAGCTCCCGCGCATGAGGCAGCGCGCGGCGATCCGGGTGGCGACCCGGAACGACTCGGCGGTGACGTCGAGGCTGTCGGCGCCGCGCCACCGCTCGACGAGGGCCCGCGCCTCCTCCTCCATGACGGACCCGTACCCGGGTATCGCGTCGAGCCGGAACGCGGGCTGGATGGTGCGCCGCTGGCGCCGGTGCAGGGTCCCGTTGGCGGTGGCGACGCCCTGCTTGCCGAGGAGGCTCTCCAGGGACTCCCAGAGGGGCCCGGCGATGATGTAGTCGGGGCTGAGGGCGACCTCGCCGATCAGTTCGGGCGAGGTGACCGCGTACACCGTCTTGGGCCCGAGTTTCAGCCGGACGACGTCCCCGTGGTCGCGCAGTCCGGAGAGGAACGCGAGGGGGGTGCGGGCCAGTTTCCAGCCGTGGCCGAGCAGGGGGAGCCCGCCGCCCGCGAGGGGCGGTTCCAGGGGGGCGGGCCGTACCGATTCGAGGGTCATCTATTTCTCTCCCGCCAGCGCGTTGTCGACATAAGGAGGGGTGGACCGGTCGTCCCAGCTGTCGACCATGTAACGGCCGGACTCGTGGTGGAACCAGTAGACGGAACCGAACCAGTTCCGCATGTTCGCGAGGCATGAATGCACGGCGTCGCGGATTTCCTTGTCGCCGATCCCGTCCGCGTACCGGCGCGTCTCCTGTTCGGCGTCGAGGAAATCGGCGATGCATTCCAGGATCCGCCGCCTGAGTTCGTCGACGGATTCCTCCAGGGTCAGCCCCTCGTGGACGATGAGGCTGATTCCGAGATTGTGCACCTCGTCGCCCGCTATTTCCTTGGGCAGCGAACAGAGGTCGTTGTACCAGGCGGCGAACTCCTGACTGAGGAGGGCGGCCCGCCGGAATGCCGGGTGTTTCCGTACAGCGTCCGGGAGCTGTTTTCCGGCGGCCGCCTCCAGGAGGTCCGTCCATATCCAGTGGGCGAAGGTGAGGCGCCTGAGGGCGAGGTATTCCTCGACCGGCGGGACGCGCGCCTCGACGCGGTTGCGGAATTCGCGGTCGTAGGCGTCGATCACCTGGTGGAAGTGCCGGGCGAAGCGGGCGTTCCAGGCGGCGGGCAGGAAGCCGTAGAGCCTGAGGACGCTGTCGGCGAGGCCCGCGACCAGCGGGTCCTGGTGGTGCAGATGGGCCCTCGGGGCGTCGAGGGCCTGGTGGAGCAGGGACTTGAGGCGCCGCCAGGAGGCGGTGCGGCCGTGCACGATGTCGCGGTCGTGGCGGTCGTCCCAGACGAAGAACCAGGCGCTGTAGTCGGCCACGGCCTGGAGGACGGCGTCGGGGGCGCCGAGGTAGTAGCCCGCCATCAGATCCGTGTAGCACAAGCCGTCGGCATATTCCGCGACCTTGTCGGGCGGCATGAGCCGCTTTTCCAGCAGCCACCGCCTGGTGTTCTGCTGCAACCGTGGCCAATACGGGTGCCGTCGGCGGGGAAACCCGGTCTCGACGACCGGCAGGCAGAGCGACGGCGGAACCGCGATCGCCGTGCCGGTGTTCGGCGCGCGGTTTGCGGCACCGCGTGTGCCGCCGGTCCTGCTGTATGTGGTGCTGTGTGGGAAAGCTGGCACGAACAACCCCTCTCGGCCGCCTGTCGCACACACCCCTCCCGCTGTGCCGGGCGTGCGCCGTTGCGTATCCCCGCTCTTCCCATTCAGCACCACAACTGACCGTTCTGGGAACGGATTTGCTTCTTTCACCACCCCGGAATGATGAGATTCCACCCCTGGCTGACCGGTTATGGATCAGAAGACGCGCTTAGGCGATCGAACGTGCTACGTACATACGGACGACGCCCGGCCGGAGGGGTTCCGGGCCGGGCGTCGGGCGTGCGCGGGGGTGTCAGTCGTTGGCGACGACGGGGTAGCGGGGCTCGTTCTCGGCCATCTGCTTGAGCGCCTCCTTGCGGTCGCGCTTGGAGAGGCGGTCGATGTAGAGGTAGCCGTACAGGTGGTCGGTCTCGTGCTGCAAACACCGTGCGAAGAAGCCGGTGCCGCGGACCTTGACGGGGTTGCCGCGCTCGTCCTGGCCGGTGACCTCGGCGTAGTCGGGGCGGGCGAGTTCGGCATATGCCGTCGGCACGGACAGGCAGCCCTCGTTGCCGTCGTCGAGGCGGCGCTTGTCGGCGGGGAGTTCGACGAGCTTCGGGTTGCAGACGACGCCGGTGTGGCGGACCCCGTCGTCGTCCGGGCAGTCGTAGACGAACACCTTCAGGTCGACGCCGACCTGGTTCGCGGCCAGGCCCACGCCCTCGGCGGTGCGCTGCGAGGCGAACATGTCGTCGACGAGCTTCAGCAGGGACTCGTCGAACTCGGTGACGTCCTTGCACTCCTTGTGCAGCACCGGGTTGCCCACGACGGTGATGGGCAGCGAGGTCCCGCGCTCGCGGTAGGCGGCCTCGCGCGCCTCGTTGTCCTCGGTGTCGATGACGAAGCCCTCGTCGTCCACGGGGAGCACGCCCGCGTGCTGCTGATCGGTGTCCTGCTGCGCCATGACGAGGTAAGCCTTCCTGCAACCTGAAGAAAAATCTGCGGGTACAGCCTAAAGGGAGGCACACCGGAGCACGGGCGCTGTAACGGTTCAGCAGACTTCTTCGAGGTCTCGCCAGTCCCGGGAGTCCGGACTGTCTGCGACCCACCCGTCCAGCAGCCCCCTCACCAGTGCAGCCGGCGCGGCCAGACCGCATTCGCGCTCCGGCACCCACAGCTGTCCGTCGGTCCGGTGGCCGAGGGGGCCCGGCTGGCCCGGCTCGCTGTGGTCGTGGGGGTCGAGGTGCTCCCCGTCGCCCTCGTCGGACGGCATGCGCGACTCGGAGCAGGTCCGGCACAGCAGCCGTACGGACGACGACCAGTCCTCGGCGGCGAACCCGGCGTCGGCGGCGAGCTGTTCGAGGGCGTCGCGGTCGGCCTCGGTGGCCGCCTCCAGGAGCACCACCCAGGTCGGCACCGGCGACGGCGCCCACAGCTCGATCTCGTCGAAGACGGGGTAGGAGTGCCCGGCGGAGGTGGTCCGCTCGCCGTGCGGCACCCCGTCGTGCAGGACGACCTCGCCCCAGCGCCGCCCGGAGGAGGGCAGCGGGATCGACAGCACCTCGACGCGCGCGGGGTCGAGCCGCCGCCCCCACACCACCTCGGCCTCGCCCTCGGGCGAGAGCCGTACGGCGGCGCTGCCGAGGTCCATGCCGACGGGCTCGGCGGAGGACCCGGCGCCGCCCGGCACGTGCAGGCCGTACGCCTGCCAGGCGCGGCGGGCCAGCGGCCAGTCCTGGAGGGCGGTCGCGGCGATGCCGACGTTCCACCAGTCGGGGGCGCCCGCGTCCCGGTCGAGGAGGGCGACGGCGCGCAGGCCGGCGGCCCGCGCCTGCTCCCAGTCGTGCCGGAACTTGTGCAGGAGGGCCAGGTTGAACCAGGACTCCGACAGCCAGGGTTCCAGATCGGCCGCACGGGTCAGGAGGGCGCCCGCGTCCTCGTACCGTCCGTCGCCGATCAGCGTGAACGCGCGATCGGTGGCCTGCCGCCAGGAGGCGGAGGGCCGGTGCCGTCCCTTGCCGAAGATCCTCACATCACCACCCGCCAGTTCCCCTGACACCCTCTGCTCATCGCATCAAACCATGGACGACCGCGAGGGCGCTTCCTACCCATGGGTTACCCAGGGACGGACGGGGTATGACGGCCCGCCCCGATCGCCGGACAGCACCCGCGCGAGCGCCGCGACGACGTCGGGGGCGTACCGCGCGCCCGTCCCGAGCCGCAGCTCCTCCAGCGCGCTGAGCGGCCCTAAGGCGCGCGCCTTCTCCTCGTACGCGTTGACCACCCGGACGATCCGCGCGGCCCGGGGCTGGTCGGCGCCCGGGTCTGCCTGGCGTTCGACGACGGCGGCGACCTGCGCGCCCGCGCCGGTCTGGCGGACGACGGCGCCGCCGAGGAGCGCGATCCGGCGCTGTTCCTCGGGCGGCAGGCCGCAGGTCGCGCCCTCGGGGACGGGGTCGAGGAGGCTGAGCTGGCCGATGTCGTGCATCAGCGCGGCGTACTCCAGGACCGTCGACTCGGCCTCGGTGAGCCCGAGTTCGCGGCCGACGGCCTGGCAGAGCGCGGCGACCCGGTGGGCGTGCCCGGCGGGCGTGTACCCGGCGATCTCGGTGGCCCGCGCGAGGGAGGCGATGGTCTGCCGGTAGGTCGCCCGCACGGCCGCGTACCGGCGCAGCGCGACCTGCGTCAGCAGCAGCGGCACGCAGAACAGGGGCAGCGCCCACAGTCCGACGACGGCCACCGCGAGCGCCGTCACCGCGCCGGTCGCGCACACCGCCGACCCGATGCCGGGCATCGCGCGCAGCTCGTCGCGCAGCAGGGGCCCGTACGGCCATCCCGTGCGCGCGTGCGCGAGGGCGGCGGCGACGACCGCGTCGCACAGGGCCGTCAGCACGAGCAGCGCCAGCAGGAGGACGGCGTACCCGGGGCCGTCGGCGAGGACACCCCGGTTGACCAGGGGCTGGAAGCACAGCGCCGCGAACCCCACGGACAGGACGCGGCGTACGAGGTGGTCGGCGGCGCCGCCCCTCCCGCGCGCGATGTGCGGCACGTTCCCGGCCAGCGAGGCGACCGCGACCACGGCGACGACCTGCGCGGCACCGTGCCCGGTGGGGTCGCCGGCGTCGTCCCCGAGGAGCGCGTACGCCAGGGCGGCGGCGGCGCCGAGGGGGGCCATGTCCCGGACGCCGGGGCCGCTCCAGCGCAGGGCCTCGCCGAGGGCGATGAGGGCGGCGAAGGCGAGGACGGTGGGGGCGTCCTTGAGGCCGTCGGCGCAGGTGAGGACGGCGGAGACGGCCACGGCGAGGGCGGCGCAGGCGTGGAGGGCGGCGAGGGGGAGGGGGCGGGGCCTCACGGTCGTACCGCCCGATCGTCTTTCTGTACGACTTCGGCCTTCGCCGGTGCCATCTCCGGCACCCCCGACTCCTCCGCCGTCACCACCGGATGCCACCCCCACCGGTCCAGCGCCCGCCCGAGCGCCTCCACCATCCGCGGGTCGAACTGCGCGCCCGCGCACCGCCGCAGCTCCTCCATCGCGACCGGCACGGGGCGTGCCCTGCTGTAGGAGCGGGTCGAGGTCATCGCGTCGAAGGCGTCCGCGACGGCGACGATCCGGGCGGGTTCGGGGATGCCGTACCCGGCGAGGCCGTACGGGTAGCCGCCTCCGTCGAACCGTTCGTGGTGGTGGAGGATCGCGGCGCGGGCCTCGCCGAGGAAGGCGATGCCCCGGGTGATCTCGTGCCCGTACTCGGGGTGCAGTTCGATGACGCGCCGCTCCTCGGGGGTGAGGGGGCCGTCCTTCCGCAGAAGCCTGGTGGGGACGCCGAGTTTGCCCACGTCGTGCAGGATCCCGGCGAACCGGATCAGCTCGACGCGCTCCTCGTCCATGCCGAGTTCGCGGGCGATCATCACGGACGCCTGCCCGACGCGTTCGCTGTGCCCGCGCGTGTACTCGTCCTTGATGTCGACGGCCTGCACGAGCGCGCGGATGGTGGCGCTGTGGGCGGCGCGTTCCCGGTGCACCTGGGCGAACACCCACCAGGCCACGCACATCGGCAGCAGCACGAGCAGCGCGGCGACGGGCCCGTACGGGCTGCGCCACAGGACGGCCATCATCAGCCCGGCGAGCCCGTGCACGGCGAGGGGAGCGAGGGAGCGGCAGATCGCGGGCCGCCGGACGGGTTCCCCGGCGAGGAAGCGCACCCCGCTGTCGAGGACGATGAGCACGAGGCAGTACGCGAGGACAGCGCAGGCGGCGGGCGCGAGGGCGTACGGGAACTCGGGCCCGACGACGGCGTCCCGTCCGCCGAGCCGCCAGTGCACCCACCCGGCGGCCCAGACGGTGACGGCCCCGGAGGCTCCCCGCCAGACCCGCCGGACCCAGCCGGTGGAGGCGCACAGGGCGCCGGGCAGGGGGACGAAGGCCGCGGCGGGCGGCGGCAGCAGGAACACGGCGGCGAGGAGCACGGGGTGGAAGGCCCCTTTGACGGCCCGCTCCCCGATCGCGTGCACGAGGGCGAGCAACCCGACGGCGGCCCAGGGCGTCTTACCGGGCAGGGGCGTACACACCACGACGGCTACGAGAACGACCGCCCCGACGAACACCCGCGCCCGCCCCGAAATAGCCTCCACGGACGGGAAGCGTAGGGACGGGCGCAGGGGACGGACGGGGTAACCAGGAGTAGTACCCCATTCGAGTGAACGATGGTGTGTCAGGTCTCCTGAGGGGCACCCGCGACGTCATGGTCCGGGACGACCTGCCCCGAGCGGATCAGGTCGAGCCGCCCGAGGACCTTGGCGCGCAGGTCGGTCGGTACGTCGTCCTGTCCGCAGCACCGCTTGACCAGCTTCTTCACGGCCTCTTCGAGGCCGTACTTCTCCAGGCACGGCGAGCACTCGTCGAAGTGTTCCCGGAACTTGTCCCGGTCCCCGAGAGGCATCTCGCTGTCGAGGTACTCGTAGAGATGATCGAGCACCTCGGAGCAGTCCGTCTCGTGGTCGTCTCCGCAGCTCATGAGCCCGAGCCTTTCGCTTCGTTCGACTCCCCCGCGCCGGCCGGGACGAGACCGCGCTCACGGGCGTAGTCCTCCAGCATGCCGCGCAGTTGGCGCCGGCCCCGGTGCAGCCGGGACATCACCGTACCGATGGGTGTCCCCATGATGTCGGCGATCTCCTTGTACGCAAAGCCCTCGACGTCCGCGAGATAGACGGCGATGCGGAACTCCTCGGGGATCGCCTGGAGCGCTTCCTTCACGTCCGAGTCGGGCAGGTGGTCGAGGGCCTGCGACTCGGCGGAGCGCAGACCTGTCGACATGTGCGACTCGGCGCGCGCGAGCTGCCAGTCCTCGATCTCCTCGGCCGCGCTGCGCTGGGGCTCGCGCTGCTTCTTGCGGTAGGAGTTGATGAACGTGTTCGTGAGGATCCGGTACAGCCACGCCTTCAGGTTGGTGCCCTCGCGGAACTGGTGGAAGGACGCGTACGCCTTGGCGTACGTCTCCTGTACGAGGTCCTCCGCGTCCGCCGGGTTACGGGTCATCCGCAGCGCGGCGGAGTACATCTGGTCGAGGTACTCCAGCGCGTCCCGCTCGAAGCGCGCGCTGCGCTGAGCGGTCGACTCGTCGGCGCCCCGGCCCTCGGGCTGCTCCGCCTGGCCGTGATCGGTCCCTGCGTCGGTACCGGTGACCGGACCCACCTCCTCAAGATTCCAGGCAGCACCGAGACCGGTGCCACCAGAATCGGAGGATAGACGACGATCCGCTCCCGCCGCCGCTCGAATCTGAGCGGTCCCGGCCGCGTGCAGCACCGTCCAGTCCAGGTCGGCGCGGCTGGAACGGTTCGGGCAGATGGTCGAACCCATGCGGCGGACTCCCTCTCTCACGGCGTTCTCAACGTTCTCTGTCCGCCTCAACAGTGGTACGGGGCTCAACATTCCCGAGTGACGCGATCCACGCGGCGACGCCGTCCGTGATGACGCTCACGGTCTCCTCCTGCGTGATCCCGCACCGCTTCGGCACCGCGAACCCGTGGTCCCCGTACGCCACCTCGACCATCCCGAACTCCCCCGCCGGGAACTCCTCCGGCTTCCCGAACGGGTCGTTGCCGCCCTGCACGACCAGCGTCGGCACCCCGGCCCCGAGCAGCTCGGCGGCACGGGACTTCTCCGGCCTGCCGGGCGGGTGCAGGGGGAAACCGAGCGCGAGGACGGCGACCGCGCCCAGCTCGGTCGCCGTACGGCAGGCGACGCGGGCCCCCGCGGAACGGCCACCCGCGATCACCGGCAGCCTCCTCGCCGCCACGGCACCCCAGACGCCGCGCCACCCCACGTCGAGGGTCTTCGGCGCCGGTGCCACCTTCTTCCCGGCCACCCGCCACGGCTGCTCGACGAGGGCGACGGTGACACCGTGGGCGGGGAGTACGGCGGCCAGGGCCTGGAGGTCGCGGGCCTCGATGCCGCCGCCGGCGCCGTGGCTGACGGCGAGGACGAGGCGGGGGTTCTTCGCCGGGTGCCAGGTGATCCGGGCGTCGCCGGCATCGGTGGGGACGATCTCGGGGCTCATGTCAGAAGAGTGTGCCCTCCTCCGGTCCCTCCAGTTCGGTCAGCAGCTCCGGGCCGTTGTTGCGGACGTTGCTGACGGTCGTCGACACCGGGTAGGCGCGCATCAGGCCGTGCGGGGGCGGGGACAGCATCGGCATGAGGTCGTCGAGGCCGGTCGTCGTGGGGTCCAGCCACGCGTCCCACCGGTCGGGCGTCAGCATCAGCGGCATCCGGGGGTGGATCTCGGCCAGGCTGCCGGGGCCGTCGGCGGGGGCCACCGCGAGCGGGGTCGTCTCGGCCTCGGTCGTGATCACCGAGCACGTCACCCACCAGGCCCGGGGGTGGTCGTCCGGCAGCGTCCGGTCACGCCAGAACTCGTACAGACCGGCCATCGCGAACACGGACCCGTCGGCCGGCAGCACGAAGTACGGCTGCTTGCGGGGCCGCTTCTTCTTGCCCTCGACCTCCAGGTCCCGTTCCTCCTTGGCGGTGACCCACTCGTAGTAGCCGTCCGCCGGGACGATGCAGCGGCGCGTGGCGAACGCCCGCCGGAAGGAGGGCTTCTCGGCGACCGTCTCGGCCCGCGCGTTGATCATCCGCGCGGCGCCCTCCGGGGACTTGGCCCACGAGGGCACGAGCCCCCAGCGGACCGTACGGAGCTGCCGAACCGGGCGCCGGTCCTCCGCGTCTTTCAAGGGGCGGTCCAGGACGACGTACACCTCTTTGGTCGGCGCCACGTTGAAATCGGGAGCCAGCGCCTCTTCCGGCTCGATCTTCTCGATCTCAAAGATTCCTGCGAGATCCTCGGGTCCACGACTGGCCGCATACCGTCCGCACATACGTGCCACACTGCCAGACCCCGCACGACCGTTGGGAGCCACCGCCAGATATGGACACCTTGTGGGACCGCGTCACCGGACTCCAGCCCGACCCCGACCTCTGGGTGGTCCTGGCGACAGCCGCGGCCGCCCTCGCGATCGTCGTCCCCCACAACCTGTGGCGCGTCTCCCGCAACGCGATCACGATCGCGCACGAGGGGGGCCACGGCCTGATCGCGCTGCTGACCGGCCGCACCCTGACGGGCATACGCCTGCACTCGGACACCAGCGGCCTGACCCTGAGCCGGGGCAAGCCGCACGGCCTGGGCATGATCCTCACGGCAGCCGCGGGCTACACGGCCCCCTCGCTGCTCGGCCTGGGCGGCGCGGCGCTGCTCGGCGCGGGCCGGATCACCCTGCTGCTGTGGGTGGCGACCGCGCTCCTGGTGGCGATGCTGGTGATGATCCGCAACGCGTACGGGGTCCTGACGGTGGTGCTGTCGGGCGGCGCGTTCCTGGTGGTGTCCTGGCTCGCCGGCCCCCAGGTGCAGGCGGCGTTCGCGTACGCGGTGGTGTGGTTCCTGCTCCTCGGAGGCGTCCGCCCGCCGTTCGAACTCCAGGCGAAGCGCAGAAGGGGAGGAGCGGCGGAGTCGGACGCGGACCAGCTGTCGAGGCTGACGCATGTGCCGGCGGGGCTGTGGCTGTTCCTGTTCCATACGGTGTCGCTCTGCTCGCTGCTGGGCGGGGGACGGTGGCTGCTGGGGCTGTGACGCCGCGCATCCCCGAATACGACGGCCGACTAAAGTGAACGCATGCCGCAGAACCCCGTCCACACCGCCCACTGGCCCGCCCCCACCGCGAGCGGAGCCGTCGATGCGACGGTCCACGTGCCGGGGTCGAAGTCCGTCACCAACCGTGCCCTGGTCCTAGCCGCGCTGGCGAGTGAGCCGGGGTGGTTGCGCCGGCCCCTGCGGTCGAGGGACACCCTGCTGATGGCGGGCGCCCTGAGGGCGATGGGCGTCGGCATCGAGGAGGGGGTCGGCCCGGACGGCACGGGTGAGGCGTGGCGCGTCCTGCCCACCGACCTCCACGGTCCGGCGACGGTGGACGTCGGCAACGCGGGCACGGTCATGCGGTTCCTCCCCCCGGTCGCCACCCTCGCGAACGGCCCGATCAGGTTCGACGGCGACCCGAGGTCGTACGAACGCCCCCTGCACGGCGTGATCGACGCGCTGCGGGCCCTGGGCGCGCGGGTCGACGACGACGGCCGGGGCGCGCTGCCCCTGACCGTGCACGGCGGCGGCGCCCTGGACGGCGGCCCGGTGGCGATCGACGCCTCCTCCTCGTCCCAGTTCGTGAGCGCGCTCCTGCTGAGCGGCCCCCGTTTCAACCAGGGCGTGGAGGTCCGACACACCGGCGCGACCCTGCCCTCCCTCCCCCACATCCGGATGACCGTGGACATGCTGCGCGCGGCCGGCGCCCAGGTGGACACCCCGGAGGCGGGCGGCGAGCGCAACGTCTGGCGGGTGACGCCGGGCGCCCTGTTGGGCCGGGACCTGACGATCGAGCCGGACCTCTCCAACGCGCAGCCGTTCCTCGCGGCGGCGCTGGTGACGGGCGGCCGGGTCACGGTCCCGGACTGGCCGAGGCGCACCACGCAGCCGGGGGACGCGCTGCGGGAGATCTTCACGGCGATGGGCGGCTCCTGCGAGCTCACGGACGAGGGCCTGACGTTCACCGGCACGGGCAAGATCCACGGCATCGACGTGGACCTGGGCGAGGTGGGCGAGCTGACCCCGGGCATCGCGGCGGTCGCCGCCCTCGCGGACTCCCCGTCGACGCTGCGCGGCGTCGCGCACCTGCGCCTGCACGAGACGGACCGCCTGGCCGCGCTCACCAAGGAGATCAACGAGCTCGGCGGCGACGTCACGGAGACCGCGGACGGCCTGCACATCCGCCCGAGGCCGCTGCACGGCGGCACCTTCCACACGTACGACGACCACCGCATGGCGACGGCCGGCGCGATCATCGGCCTGGCGGTGAAGGGCGTCGAGATCGAGAACGTGGCGACGACCGCGAAGACCCTCCCGGACTTCCCGGAGATGTGGACCGGGATGCTCGGGAACTGACGATCATGCGTCGCTACGGCAAGCACACCGACGAGGACGACATCCGCTCGCGCCCCAACCGCAAGGGCAACCGTCCCCGGACGAACATCCGCCCCAAGCACGAGGACGCCGCCGAGGGCATGGTCCTCACGGTCGACCGGGGCCGCCTGACCTGCCTCGTCGAGGACCGTACGGTCCTCGCGATGAAGGCCCGCGAACTGGGCCGCAAGGCCGCGGTGGTCGGCGACCGGGTCGCCCTCGTCGGCGACCTCTCGGGCGCAAAGGACACCCTCGCGCGCATCGTCCGCATCGAGGAGCGCACCTCGGTCCTGCGCCGCACGGCGGACGACGACGACCCCTACGAGCGCGTGGTCGTCGCCAACGCCGACCAGCTCGCCATCGTCACCGCCCTCGCCGACCCGGAACCCCGCCCCCGCCTGATCGACCGCTGCCTGGTCGCGGCGTACGACGGGGGCCTGGAACCCCTCCTGGTGATGACCAAGTCGGACCTGGCCCCGCCGGACAAGCTCCTGGAGCTGTACGGCGACCTCGACATCCCGTACGTGGTCACCAACCGCGAGGAGCTGGAGGACGGGGTCGCGGCGGACCGGGTGCGGGAGTTCCTGACGGGCCGTACGACCGCGTTCGTCGGGCACTCCGGCGTCGGCAAGACGACGCTGGTCAACGCGCTGGTCCCGGCGGACCGGCGGCGCGTCACGGGCCATGTCAACGCGGTGACCGGCCGGGGCCGGCACACGACGACGTCGGCGCTCGCGCTGCCGCTGCACGGCGTCGACGACTGGGTGATCGACACCCCCGGCGTCCGCTCCTTCGGGCTCGCCCACATCGACCCGTCCCGGGTCATCCACGCCTTCCCCGACCTGGAGGAGGGCACCACCGGCTGCCCGCGCGCGTGCAGCCACGACGAGCCGGACTGCGCGCTGGACGCGTGGGTCGCCGAGGGGCACGCGGACCCGGCCCGCCTCTACTCGCTGCGCCGCCTCCTGGCGACGCGCGAGCGCACGGAAGGCGACTGACGGGGCAGCTCTGACCTGGGTGTTGTTTGTGTGTACCGGAGGCCGGTAAGTGCACAATCGCAGCGACCCCGACGAGCGAACACCAAGGCGAACACCAAAACGGGAGGACAGCACATGGCATGGCTGCTGGTCGTCGTGGCCGGACTGCTCGAAACAGGTTTCGCGGTATGCCTCAAGCTGTCCCACGGCTTCACCCGGCTGTGGCCGACGATCGCGTTCGCCGCGTTCGCGCTGGGCAGCTTCGGCCTGCTGACCCTCGCGCTGAGAAAGCTCGACGTGGGTCCGGCGTACGCGGTGTGGACGGGGATCGGCGCGGCCGGCACCGCCATCTACGGGATGATCTTCCTGGGGGACCTGGTCTCGACGCTGAAGATCGTGTCGATCAGCTTCGTGATCATCGGGGTGATCGGGCTCCAGCTCTCGGGCTCGGCGCACTGAACGGGGGGGGGATCAGCCCACCGCCCGGCGCTCCAGCGCGCCGGTCACCAGGTCCCTGACGCCCCCCTCACCCGCCGGGGCCGCGACACAGGAGAGCGCCAGCCGTACGGCCAGTTCGGCGCCGCGCGCCACCTCGTCGGCCTCCCCCTTGCCGGCCTTGGCCGGCACCAGCACGGCCAGCGAGCGTTCCCGCACATGCGCGACGAAGTCCCCCGGCGAGGGCAGCGGCCCGTCCGCCCGGCGCTGCGCCGGCACCGCGGTGGCCGACAGGACCGCCCTGAGCGGCGGTGAGGGCAGCCGTTCGCTCCAGCAGCCGGTGAGCATCGCCCGCACCAGGGGGTTGTCCCGCGCGTGGGCCACGGTCCACTCGGCGAGCCCGGCGAGCCGCTCGCCGATGTCCCCCTCCCGCGCGAACGCCCGCTCCACGCCCGCGAGATAGCCGTCCGCCTCCCGCCGCACCAGCGCCCGCGCGAGCCCGTCCTTGCTGCCGAACTCGTTGTAGAGCGTCTGCCGCGACACCCCGGCCGCCGCCGCCACGTCCACCATGCGCACCGTCGACCACGACCGCCGCGCCAACGCCGCGAAAGCGGCGTCCAACAGAGACTCCCGCGCTGAGGGCATCATCGCCTCCCTGGGCCGAGCAACTCTGCCGCCCACATTTGACGCGCCCGGAACCGGTGTCAAGAGCCCGCGTCCCGATACGGCGGGAACCCGTCACCGGAAAACCGACACCAACCCGCAACCACCTCGTGCCCCCGCGCATAGCCCCGCTCCCACCTCGGCGGATACGGTTCCCCCATGCCGGACTACCTCGATGACCTCCGCCTCGCCCACGTCCTCGCGGACGCGGCCGACGCCGCCACCACGGCCCGCTTCAAGGCGCTCGACCTGAAGGTGGAGACGAAGCCGGACATGACCCCGGTGAGCGAGGCCGACAAGGCGGCCGAGGAACTGATCCGGGGCCACCTCCAGCGGGCGAGGCCGAGGGACGCGGTCCTCGGCGAGGAGTACGGCGTGGCGGGGACGGGCCCCCGGCGCTGGGTGATCGACCCGATCGACGGCACCAAGAACTACGTACGCGGCGTCCCCGTGTGGGCGACGCTGATCGCGCTGACGGAGGCCGGTGAGGGCGGCTACCAGCCGGTCGTCGGTCTGGTCTCGGCGCCCGCGCTGGGCCGCCGCTGGTGGGCCGCGAAGGGCCACGGCGCCTTCACCGGCCGCTCCCTGTCCTCGGCGTCCAGGATGCACGTCTCCCGGGTCGCGAGCCTCTCCGACGCCTCCTTCGCCTACTCCTCCCTCTCCGGCTGGGAGGACCGCGGCACCCTGAACGGCTTCCTCGACCTGACCCGCGAGGTGTGGCGCACGCGCGCGTACGGCGACTTCTGGTCGTACATGATGGTCGCCGAGGGCGCGGTGGACCTGTGCGCGGAGCCGGAGCTGTCGCTGTGGGACATGGCGGCGACGGCGATCGTCGTCCAGGAGGCGGGCGGCATGTTCACCGGTCTGGACGGCCGTCCGGGGCCGCACAGCGGGAACGCGGCGGCGTCGAACGGGCTGCTGCACGACGAGCTGCTGGGGTATCTGAACCAGCGGTACTGAGCTTTCCGAGCGCGTTTCACCGGCACATCTGAGCGCGCGCGCCCTCAATTGGCGCCGCGCGCCCCCTTGTTGACCCCCGCTTTACCTGCGACGCTGAGGGCGCCCCCACTTGTGCACTTGTGAATCTCCGCACTTTCCGGGATCACAGGAGGAGGTCACCCCTCGATGCTCGTCCACGAAGCCATGACCCCGACGGTCCTCACCATCGGCCCCGCCCACACACTCCGCCAGGCCGCCGCCCTGATGTCCGCCCGCCGGGTCGGCGCGGCCGTCGTCCTCGACCCGGACGCCGGCAACATCGGCATCCTCACGGAACGCGACATCCTCAACTCCGTCGGCCTCGGCCAGAACCCCGACTTCGAGCACGCCCACGCCCACACCACGACGGACGTCGTCTTCGCGACGCCCACGATGTCCCTGGAGGAGGCGGCCCGCGCGATGACCCGGGGCGGCTTCCGGCACCTCGTCGTCCTCGACGGCGGCGAGCCCGCCGGCATCGTCTCGGTCCGCGACATCGTCCGCTGCTGGGTGCCCGTGGAGGTACGGGTTCCGGCGTGACCCCGGACATGACCGGTGGGCCGTCCCCGCGGGGACCGGCCCACCACCTCGGCGAGCGGTCCAGTGCTGGAGCGGCCGTGCAGGGCCTGGACCACGGCCTCCAGCCGCTCGTCGATCTCAGTCCGGATCCTACATTGGACTCAATCCAAGTCAAGTCAGCTTCCAAAGTCACACCCGTTCGTAAAACGGCACCCGGCTGTTAATCTGGACCGCATGAGTGACCTCCTGGAGCGGCTGCGCGGACGCGGATGGCGCATGACCGCACAGCGGCGCGTCGTGGCCGAAGTCCTCGACGGCGAACACGTCCACCTCACGGCCGACGAAGTCCACTCCCGAGCGGTGGCGAAACTCCCGGAGATCTCCCGCGCGACGGTCTACAACACCCTCGGCGAACTGGTGACCCTGGGCGAGGTCCTGGAAGTCACCACGGACAAACGGGCCAAGCGCTACGACCCCAACGCCCACCGCCCCCACCACCACCTCGTCTGCGCCCACTGCGGCACCATCCGCGACGTCCACCCCACCGGCGACCCCCTCACCGACCTCCCCACGACGGAGCGCTTCGGCTTCACGATCGAGGCGGTCGAGGTCACGTACCGGGGCGTCTGCCCGAACTGCCTGAAGGCATAGCGGGTTCCCCGAACACGCCGAAGGCCCGGACCCTGTTCCCAGGATCCGGGCCTTCGTCATCAGTAGCGGGGACAGGATTTGAACCTGCGACCTCTGGGTTATGAGCCCAGCGAGCTACCGAGCTGCTCCACCCCGCGTCGGTGAACACAACGTTACGCGAGGGCCGGGATGGAAGCAAACCGGTTCTTTGAAGCCCGTCTGGGGGCACCTCCCTGCTCGAAGAGCTTGGGGGAGGGACGGGTAGGGGCGGCGGGGGCGAGGAGATCACGCGCTCAACTCCTCCCGCAGAGCGTCCCGCAGCCGAGCCGCCCGCTCCCCCACCTCCCCGGGCCCGAGCTCCACCGCACGAGAGGCCCACCGCTGCCCCTCGACCAGCTCCCCCCTGCGCGCGCACACCAGCGCGAGCCGAAGCGCGGCCCGACCGTGCCCGGCGGCAGCCGCCCGCTGCCACCACACGACCGCCTCGGGCTCGCTGCCCTCACGCACGAGCAGCAGCCCCAGGTTGAAGGCCCCGTTGCGGGAACCGGCCTCGGCGGCGGCGCGGTACCAGCGGGCCGCCTCGACGACGTCCCCCCGCCCCGCGGCCAGCATCCCCACCCGCACCTGCGCCCGCCGGTGCCCCTGGGACGCGGCCCGCTCGTACCACTCCTCGCACTCGGTCTTCTCCCGCACCGGCTCGCCCAGTTCGTGCGCGGACACGGCGGGCCGCCGCGCGTCGAGCAGCGCGGCCAGCCGGTACGCCCCCTCGGCGCTCCCCCCGCCCGCGGCGCACCGCAGATGCCGTTCGGCGGCCTGCTCGTCCCCCTCCCGGAGCCGGGCCATGCCCACCTGGAGCGCGGCCTCGGTGTGCCCGGCGGCAGCCGCCCGCTCGTACCACCGCAGCGCGGCCTCCTCCTCCCCGCGCCCGGCGTGCAGGATCCCGAGGTTGAAGGCGGCGTCGACGCTCCCGGACTCGGCGGCCTTGGAGAACCACGGCTCGGCCCCGCTGGCGTCGCCGTTCTGCAGCAGCAGGATGGCGAGCGCGTTGGCGGCCTCGCGGTGCCCGACGTACGCGGCCCGCCGGTACCACTGCTCGGCCTGCGCGATCCGGCCCTGTTCGGCGCAGAGCAGCCCGAGGTTGTAGGCGCCGTTGATGTCTCCGGCGTCCATGGCGGCGCGGTACCAGCGCTCGGCGGTCTGGTTCTGCCCGCGCTCGGCGTGCAGCGCGCCGAGGGCGTTGGCGGCGTTGCCGTCGCCGTCCTGGGCGCCGCGCAGCCACCAGATCGCGGCGTTCTCGACGTCCCCGGCGTCGCGCAGGAGGAAGCCGAGGGCGCAGGCGGCCCGGGCGTCGCCGTCCTTGGCGGCCATCAGGTACCAGCGCCCGGCCTCCTTGACCTCGCCGCGCCGCTCCAGGATCCCGCCGAGGTGCAGGGCGGCCCGCAGATGGCCGCGGGCGGCGGCCTGCCGGTACCACTGCTCGGCCTCGCCGCTGGACTCCCCCCGCTCGCCGAGGAGGCCCCCGCTGCCGGGCCGGTCGAGTCCTCGGGCGAGCCGGTAGGCGGCTTCGCGGTGCCCGCGCTCGGCGGCGGCCCGCAGCCAGGTGACGGCCCCGGCGTCGCCCCGGTGCTCCAGGAGGTCGGCGAGGGCGTAGGCGCCGAGGGTGTGGCCCTGTTCGGCGGACTGGCGCAGCCAGTACTCGGCGGCGGGTTCGTCGCCGCGCTCGCGGTGGTGGCGGCCGAGGGCGTGCGCGGCGGCGGAGGACCCGGCGACGGCGGCGACGCGCCACCATCCGGCGGCCTCGTCGGCGTACCCGCGCTGGTGGAGGAGGACTCCGAGGTTGTTGGCGGCGGCCCGGTCGCCGGCGGCCGTGGCGGCACGCAGCCGGGGCTCCGCACCGTCGAGGTCACCGCGCCGCAGCAGCCGCGCGCCGAGGACGCTCGCGGCCTCGGTGTCGCCGCCTTCCGCCGCGAGCCACAGGCGTGCTTCCTCGGCGGCTTCCCCCGTCTCGTCCGGGGCCGCCTCTTCCGCCTCACCTGAAGGCCGCGCAATTCGCCCTGTCCCGTACAGAGTTCCCTTGTCCCCCATAACGTCCATCGTCGCACCACCTGCAACCGAGTTACATCCGGTATACCGCAGTCAGTGAGGTCACTTCAGCGTTTTGTCGACATGCCCACAGAGAGACACATCAAACCCCTTTTCCTTCCAACACGCGCCGAAGGCCCGGATCCTAGTTGGATCCGGGCCTTCGCCTTCAGTAGCGGGGACAGGATTTGAACCTGCGACCTCTGGGTTATGAGCCCAGCGAGCTACCGAGCTGCTCCACCCCGCGCCGTTGTGAGACAACCGTACCACGGCGCGGAGGGAGCCTTCGACCTGCTCAAGCCCCTAGGAGCTGCTGGGACTTGGCTTCGGCGACGGACTGGCCGCCGGAGCCGGCTTCTTGGCCGCCGCCTGCGCGTCCTCGGCCCGCTTCAGCGCGGCCCCCAGATCCGTCTGGGCCTTCCCGTACGCCTCCCAGTCACCCTTCTTCAGGGCTTCCTGGCCGGCGGTGAACGCCTTCTGGGCGTCCTGGAGGGCCTGTTGGACCGTCGGGTTGGACGAGGTCGGCGGCGGGGTCGTCGTCCCGCCCCCGTCGTCCTCACCGGGTGGTGGTGTGGTCGTCGGCGGGCTCTGGGTGTCGAAGACCTTGTCGAGCGCCGCCTCCAGGGTGTCCTCGAACGCGGTGTTGCCGTTGTAGGTCACCAGCACCTTGCGCAGCAGCGGGTACTTGAGTCCACCGCCGCGTACGTAGACCGGCTCCACGTAGAGCAGTCCGCCGTCCAGCGGGACCGTCAGCAGGTTGCCGTACTCGACCTCGGAGTCGCCGCCTCTCAGGAGCCTGATCGACTCGGCGATGTCCTGTTCGGAGTTGAACTGGCTCTGGACCTGTTTGGGTCCGTCGACGGTCGTACTGGTCGGCAGTTTCAGGATTCTGATCTTGCCGTAGTCGGCCGTGCCGGCCTCCGCGTCGACCGCCATGAACGCGCTCAGGTTATCCCGGCCGTTGGGCGTGAGGGTCGTCGTCAGCGAGAACGCCTGCGCCTTCTGGTCGGGCATCTTCAGGCTCAGGTAGTACGGCGGGACCGCGTCGCCCGACTTGTTCGTCGGGTCGTCCGGGACCTGCCAGACCTCGCTGCCGCTGAGGAACGTCGTCGCGTCCTTCACGTGGTAGCGGGTGAGCAGCTCGCGCTGGACCTTGAAGAGGTCCTGCGGGTAGCGCAGGTGGTCCATCAGGTCCTTGGAGATCGCGCTGCGCGGCTCGACCGTGTCCGGGAACGCCTTCATCCAGGTCTTGAGGACCGGGTCCTGGGTGTCCCACTGGTAGAGCTTGACCTCGCCCGTGTACGCGTCGACGGTCGCCTTCACCGAGTTGCGGATGTAGTTGACCTGGTTCTGCTGGGCCACCACCGCGCGCGAGTTGTTGGCCGCCGTCAGCGAGTCGGCCGTCGTGTCGCCCAGCGTCGTACGGGAGGCGTACGGGTAGCCGTTGGTGGTGGTGTACGCGTCGACGATCCACTGGATCTTGCCGTGGACGACCGCCGGGTAGGCGTCGCCGTCGATCGTCAGCCAGGGGGCGACGGCCTCGACGCGCTCCTTGGGCGTGCGGTTGTACAGGATCCGCGAGCCCTCGCCGATCGCGCCGGAGTACAGGATCTGCGGCTCCCCGAAGGCCACCGCGTACGCCGCCCGGTTGACCGGGTTGGACAGGTTGACGCCGCTGTCGCCGGTGTAGCTGGTCGTCTTCTCGCCGCTGTCGTCGGAGTAGTCGATCTCCTTCTGCGGGCCGCCGACGATCGAGTACGTCGTCGTGCGCTCGCCGTAGTAGATCCGCTGCTGGTACTCGCCGAGCTGGCCCGTGGAGGGCAGATCGGACTCCGTGAACACCGGGCGGCCCTCGGAGTCGACCGAGGTGCCCTGTGCCGCGACCACGCCGTAGCCGTGGGTGTAGCGGAAGTGGTTGTTGATCCAGTTCTTCTTCGGGATCCCGGCGAGGTTGATCTCGCGCAGGCCGATGACCGTGTCCTGGTCCTTGCCGTCCTTCGTGTACCGGTCGACGTCCAGGTTGGTCGGGAAGGCGTAGTAGTTCCGGATCTGCTGGAGCTGCTGGAACGTCGGCGAGATGATGTTCGGGTCCATGATCCGGACGCTGGCCGCCGCGTCGGCGTCCGCGCGGAGCTTGGTCTTGTCCGTCGCCGCCGGCTTGCCCGAGTACTCGGTGACCTGCGCGTCGTCGATGCCGTACGCCTCGCGCGTCGCCTTCAGGTTCTTCGCGACGTACGGGGCCTCCTTCGCCTGCTCGTTCGGCTGGACCTGGAACTTCTGCACGATCGCCGGGTACAGGCCGCCGATCAGGATCGCCGAGAGGACCATCAGGCCGAAGCCGATGACCGGGAGCTGCCAGGTGCGCCGCCACAGGGTGGCGAAGAAGAGCAGGGCGCAGATGACGGCGATGCAGAACAGGATGGTCTTCGCCGGGAGGTAGGCGTTGGCGTCGACGTACCTGAGGCCCGTCCAGCTGTCGGTGGCCTTGAAGTCGCTGGACTTGACGGCCAGGCCGTACCGGTCGAGCCAGTAGGCGACCGCCTTCAGGGCGACGAAGATGCCGAGCAGCACCGACAGATGGCCGGTGGCGGCGGCCGTCGCGCGCGCGCCGGGGCTGGTGACGCGCAGCCCGCCGTACAGGTAGTGGGTGAGCGCCGCCGCGATCACCGAGATGATCGTCGCCGCGAAGCCGAAGCCGAGCAGGAAGCGGTACCAGGGCAGGTCGAACGCGAAGAACGACACGTCCATGTGGAACTGGGGGTCCTTCTGGCCGAAGGACACGCCGTTGACCCACATCAGCCAGGTCCGCCACTGGCCCGACGCCGAGGCGCCCGCGATCAGGCCCACCAGGGCGGTGATCCCGAGCAGCAGCCACTTCTTGTACGGCGCGATGCCCATCCGGTAGCGGTCCAGGCTCTGCTGCTCGACCGACATGGCGGCCAGCGGCGGGCGCAGGCGGTGCGCGAGCCAGATGTTGAAGCCGACCGCCAGGGCCATCAGCAGGCCGAAGACGAAGAAGAGCCCGACCTTGGTCCACAGGGTGGTGGTGAACACGGACGAGTAATGCACCGACCGGTACCAGAGCCAGTCGGTCCAGAACCCGGCGAACATGGTGAACGCCATGCCCAGCACGGCCAGCACGCCCAGTGTCAGGAGCAGGGTCCTAGCTCGCCTGGACGGGCGGCCCACTCTGATCCGTGGCCCCGTCGGGCCTCCGCCGCGGTCCGGCATCTGGAAAGCCAAGGTGGCACCTCGAAGTTCGCTGTCGATCCCTCAGGCCCGCGTTTTCGCCGACCCCTCGTGGCCCCCCGTGATCGCGGGCCCACACCTATGCAACTTACTCACCGTTTACTCGGTTCCCGATTCAGGTCACGAACGAGAGAGGATTGTGACCATGTCCAACACTCCCATGGCGGCGAACCCGCTCACCCGGGCCGTACTGGAGATCGACGAGTACGTCTCCGGTCTCGGCTGGGACCAGCCCGCCCGCCTCTTCGCCCTCGTCGACACCGCGCGCCTGCGCCGCGAGGAACCCCGTCTCGCGGCTCAGCTCGGCCTCGACGACGCTCCCGAGACCGCTGCCGGTCTCACCCCCATCGAGCAGGACGAGGTGCCCGCCGGCCGGCCGCTCGACGAGTTCCTCGCCACGATCGCCTGGCCGGCCGCGGTCACCGGCTGCGCCCTGACGGTCGAACGCCTCATGCTCCCGCCGTCCGCCGAGGCCCAGGTCCCCTCGAACCTGAACGAGAAGAAGCTCGCGCAGTGGGTCGCCGCGCACCCCGACCGCCAGGAGGTCCGCATGACCGTCGCGGTCCTGCGCGACGGCACCCGCGACTCCGCCGTACGCCTGCGCGAGAAGGACACCCCGTCGGAGGTCCTCACGGGCGGCGCGCTGGTCCCCGGCCTCGCGGAGGCCCTGTCGGCGACGTTCGAGGACTGACTCTTTTTTTCTCTACGACGGTGAGGGCGCCCTTCTCTGCCTCGGGCTGGGCGCCCTCCGTCTGTTTGCGTACGGGCTGTTCGGGTACGGGCCTCAGCCCTTGGTCGTGCACTTGGGCAGGGCGTCGGTCTTGCCCTCCCTGATGTCCGTCAGCGCGCCGAGCGCGTCCTCGATGGTGGCGACCTTGATCAGGGTGAGGCCGCCCGGGACGTCCTTGGCCGCGGCCGCGCAGTTGTCGGCCGGGGTCAGGAAGTACCGGGCGCCCTTGTCGCGGGCGCCGACCGTCTTCATCTCGATGCCGCCGATCGGGCCGACCTTGCCGTCGTCGTCGATCGTGCCCGTCCCGGCGACGAACGTGCCACCCGTGAGGCTGCCCGGGGTGAGCTTGTCGTAGATCCCGAGGGCGAACATCAGACCCGCGCTGGGGCCGCCGACGTCCGCGAGCTTGATGTCGATGCTGAAGGGGAACGTGTGGTCCGTCCCCGCCGAGATCCCCACGATGGCGCGCTTCTCGCCGGTGTCGTCCGAGGTCGCCGTCCGGATGGTGACCTTCTGGGTGACCGTCGCGGTCTTGCCGGACTTCTGCGCGGCGGCCTGCGCCTTCGCCGGGGTGATCGTGAACACGACGTCCTCGCCCGGCTTGTGCTTCGTCACCAGCTTGGCCACGTCACCGGGTTCCTTGACGGCCGTGCCGTCGACGTCCTTGATGACGTCGCCCGCGTGCAGCTTGCCCTCCGACGGGGAGCCCTTCACGACCGTCGACACGATCACCCACGACTGCACGGGGATCTTCAGCGCCTTCAGCGCGGCCACCTTCGCGCTCTCCTGGGACTGGCTGAACTCCTCCGCGTTCTCCTGCGTCGACTGCTCCTCGGTCTTGCCGTCCGGGTACAGCGTGTCGTGCGGGACGACCTTGTTGTCGTGCGCGAGCCAGCCGTACACGGCCTCGACGAGGTTCATGCGGTAGTCGGCGCCGGTGACGCGGACGGTCGTCATGTTGAGGTGGCCGGTCGTCGGGTACGTCTTGTGGCCCGAGATCTGGAGCACCGGCTCACCGCCGTGGTCGCCCAGCGTGTTCACCGTCGGGCCCGGGGACATCTCGGAGTACGGCACCTTGACGAACACCCCCGCGCACAGGAGCGCGATCAGCATCAGGGTCGAGGCGAGCATCGTGGCTGTGCGGCGTGGCATGGGTCGACAGTACGGGACGGGGCTGTCGGTGCATCGTCAGGGAGCACGGGCTCTCGCCCAAGGGGATGCCGGGATGGGAGACCATGGGGGGTATGGCTGATGTTTCTTTTGACCACCCCGGGGAAGCCGCTGCGGACGATCCGGTCAGGCTGATCGCCGTCCGGGACGAGGCGCTGTCCCTGGACGAGGTGTTCCGGGCCGTGGGGGACGAGGCCGCCGGGGGCATCGCCCTGTTCGTCGGGACCGTCAGGAACCATGACTCGGGGGCCGACGTCGACGCGCTCGGGTACTCCTGCCACCCCAGCGCCGAGGACGAGATGCGGCGGGTCGCGGAGAAGGTCGCCGCGGAGTTCCCGGTGCGGGCGCTCGCCGCCGTGCACCGGGTGGGCGAGCTGCGGGTCGGGGACCTCGCCGTCGTCGTCGCCGTGTCCTGCGCGCACCGCGCGGAGGCGTTCGCCGCGTGCCGCAAGCTGATCGACGACCTCAAGCACGAGGTGCCGATCTGGAAGCGGCAGGTGTTCTCCGACGGGACGGAGGAATGGGTGGGTGCCTGCTGAAGCCCCCGGGCGCGCGGGCCGGGGCTCCGGTTGCGTAACCGGCCCGCCCGCGTGAGCGTTGTCCTGGCGGATGGCTTATCTGCTGATCAGTCAGTTCGCGGTGGCTCGTGCGGTGTCGGGAGGTCGGCAATGGGGGCGCTCGCCTGGTTGGGGATCCCGCTGCTCGCGGCGATCGGCGCGGGGGTGTGGGGCGGCTGGGCGAACCGCACGCGCAGGGCCCGCAGCGACGGCCCCGAACTGGACGGATACGCGCGTTTCCGCGAGGCGATGGAGCGGCCGGTCCCCAGAGACGTACCCGTCAGGTACGCGACGTTCGACGCCGTCCACCTGCCCGAGGCGGTCACCCCGGCCCAGGACCTGCCTCCCGGGCCCGCGCGTCACCCGGACGCACCCCTTGAGGCGACGGCTCCCGAGACGGCCCACACCTGAACCCCGGGTGAGGGTGGGCGGGGCCGCGGGGAACAGCCTGTGCCCGCCCTCGCCGTACTACCTCCGTACTACCTCCGCCGCGCCTTCCGAGCCCGGCGTACGACCGCTGCCGCGCCGAGCAGCGCGACCGTCGCCCCCGCGGCTCCCGCCGCCGTCGCGTCCTTGCGGCCCAGGCGGCGGCCGGCGACGGTGTGCCGGCCGGCGGCCTCCGCCAAAAGTTCCGCGAGGACCTCCTCGTTGCTCCACCGGGGACGCCAGCCGGCGGCGTGCAGGCGGCTCCCGCTGACCACCCAGGGGTACATGGTGTAGGCGAGGTCGCCGGCCGGGGACGGGGTGAGCCCGATGCGGTGCAGGCGGGCGGCGGCACCCAGCGCGACGGCGGACGGCAGCTCCATCCGCCGGATGCCGCTCAGCTCCTCGACCTCCTCCTGTTCGAGCCACCCGTCGCACCCGACGGCGAGCTCCCCCTCGACCTTCTCCAGGACGGCGTACTCCAGGGCCGTGCACAGGTCGTCGACGTGGCAGAACTGCCAGGCGGGCCGGGAGCCGGCGACGACGAGGAGGCGGGGCGACTCGAAGTACCGGGTGAGGGCGGTGTCGGTACCGCCGACGAGGGTCGCGGGGCGCACGACGGTGACATTGAGCCCGGGGTGCGCGCGGGGCGCACGCCGGGCGAGCCGCTCGATCTCCAGCAGGTCCCCGACGCCGGTGGCCTCGGCGGTGGCCCGCAGCTCCGCGTCCTCGGCGAGCGGCAGCTCGTTGTCGGGCAGCGCGCCGTACACCATCGCGGAGGTGCACAGGACGACCCGGTGCACCCCGGCCGCCGCGGCGGCGGTGAGCACGGTCTGAGTACCCCGCACGTTGTACGCCGTACGGGCGGCGGCGTCGGACCCGAGGTCGAGATCCAGCGCGAGGTGGACGACGACGTCGGCGCCCCGCAGCTTCTCCGCGATCGCCGGATCACGCACGTCGAGGACGTGCCACGTCACGTCGTCGCACTCCCCCCGCCGCTCGTCGATGGCGACGACCTGCTTGATCTCGTCGGACGCGGCGAGCCGCTCGGTCAGCAGCGCGCCCACCCCGTGCGCCGCGCCGGTCACGGCGACGACGGGCCCGCGCGCGGCGGCACCGGTTGAGCGGTTTCGCGCTGCGCGAACCTGCGGATCTGGGGAACTCACCAGGTGTCTCCAGCGGTTGTCATGGCATACGGGCGCGGATGACGCGTACGTACCAGGTGGCTCCATCCTGCCGCAGGCCGCGAGTCGGCGGAGCACCGAGGCCCGATCGGGCCCGGGTGTCTACGCTGGGTGGTGTTGCAGGGCAGCCGCGCCGCCGGTCGTCAGACCGGTGGCCTTACCAGCCGAGGAACCCCGTGAGTGACACCCCATTCGGATTCGGCCTTCCGCCGGAGGAGCCGGAGGACGGCGACGGCAAGAAGAAGGACCAGCAGAGCGGTGGTGGTCAGGGCCCGGCCAACCCGTTCGGTTTCGGCTCTCTGCCCGGTGCCGGAGGCTTCGGCGGGCCGGGCGGGGACAACCCGTTCGCCGCGATGTTCGGCTCCATGAACCCCACCGACCTGGGCGCGGCCTTCCAGCAGCTCGGCCAGATGCTGTCCTACGAGGGCGGCCCGGTGAACTGGGACATGGCCAAGCAGATCGCCCGCCAGACGGTCGCGCAGGGCACGCAGGACGGCGTGAAGGACGCGAGCGTGGGCGCGGCGGAGCGTACGGCGGTCGAGGAGGCGGTGCGCCTGGCGGACCTCTGGCTCGACGACGCGACGTCCCTGCCGTCCGGCGCGGGTACGGCGGTGGCCTGGTCGCGCGCGGAGTGGGTCGAGGCGACGCTGCCCGCGTGGAAGGAGCTGGTGGACCCGGTCGCCGAGCGCGTCGGCGCGGCGATGGGCGACGTCCTGCCGGAGGAGATGCAGGCCATGGCGGGCCCGCTGATCGGCATGATGCGCTCGATGGGCGGCGCCATGTTCGGTACGCAGATCGGGCAGGCCGTGGGTGTCCTCGCGGGCGAGGTCGTCGGCTCCACCGACATCGGCCTGCCGCTGACCCCGACCGGCAAGGCCGCGCTGCTGCCGGTGAACATCGAGACGTTCGGCAAGGACCTGGGCGTCGCGAAGGACGAGGTCCGGCTGTACCTGGCGCTGCGCGAGGCGGCCCACCAGCGGCTGTTCGCGCACGTGCCGTGGCTGCGCTCGCACCTCTTCGGCGCGGTCGACGGGTACGCGCGCGGGATCAAGGTCGACACGGCCAAGCTGGAGGACGTGGTCGGCCAGTTCGACCCGCAGAACCCCGAGCAGCTTCAGGACGCGCTCCAGCAGGGCATGTTCCAGCCGGAGGACACGCCGGAGCAGAAGGCGGCCCTGGCCCGTCTCGAAACAGCCCTGGCGCTGGTGGAGGGCTGGGTCGACGCGGTGGTGCACGCGGCCGCGAAACCCCGCCTGACCTCGGCGGACGCCCTGCGCGAGACCCTGCGCCGGCGCCGTGCCTCCGGCGGTCCCGCCGAGCAGACGTTCGCCACGCTGATCGGCCTGGAGCTGCGCCCGCGCCGCCTGCGCGACGCGTCCCGCCTGTGGGCGTCCCTCACGGACGCGCGCGGTGTCGACGGCCGTGACGCCCTCTGGGCCCACCCCGACATGCTCCCCACCGCCACCGACCTCGACGACCCGGACGGCTTCGTCCACCGCGAGCAGCTGGACTTCTCGGAGCTGGACAAGCTCCTCGGGGAGGCGGCCGAGGGCGGCCCCGACCTCAAGAAGAAGGACGACGACACCGAGTGAGTCTGCACGACGACGCGGCCTCGGTCCTGAAGGAGTACGAGGCTCAGGGCGACCTGCGTGACACGTATCTGGCCCACCTGGCCTCCCACCCGGACGGCATGTGGAAGTCCTGCGCGGACGGCCACATCACGGCGAGCGCGCTGGTCATCGACCCGGCGCGCGAGCGGGTCCTGCTGACGCTGCACAAGAAGCTGCGCATGTGGCTCCAGATGGGGGGCCACTGCGAGCCGGGGGACGCCTCCCTGTCCGCGTCGGCGCTGCGCGAGGGCACGGAGGAGTCGGGCATCGAGGGGCTGACGTTGGTTTCCGGTGGACCGATCCGCTTGGACCGCCACTTGACGCCGTGCGCGTGGCATCTGGACGTGCAGTACGCGGCCGTCCCCCCGGAGGGCGCGGTGGAGAAGATCAGCGACGAGTCGCTGGACCTGCGGTGGTTCGCGTACGACGAGGTGGCGGGGGTGGCGGACGACTCGGTGGTACGCCTGCTGGAGGAAACAAGGAAACGGTTGTCCTCGTAAGGCAGGGTGCGTTGCGGTACCTAGGGGCGCGGGGAACTGCGCGAACAACCACAACGCACCCCGCACCCGCCCCACAACCCTCCGAGGCACCCCCTTAGGCGCTAGTTCCGACTACCCCCCAACGAATTCCCGCTGAGCCCCCCACTCCCCATCCCGAACTGCCCGAGCACCCCGGACGTCCTCAGATGCTGCGGCGGCAACAGCTCACTCGGCTGCACCAGCACATGCCCGGTCCCGGAGAACTGCATCTCCCACCCCTCCCCCGAGGACCCCCGCCGCCGCCACACGGCAGACGTGGACGTCGGCGCCTGCAACTGCGTACGCAGCGAGGTAGACCAGGCGATCACCGCGTCCGAGTCGCAGCAGACGTTTTTCCCCGGCCCGACCTCCAGCACCAGCGGCTCCCCGGACGTCATCACGACGACCTGCCCGTTCCCGCTCAGCTCAAGGTTGTACGCCCCGGCAGACGCCACCTCGACCGCACTGTCGATCGCGACGATCCCGACCTTGAGCGACCCGTCGAACGCGAGCACGGACGACGAGTCGACGGTGATCCCCCGGCCCACTTCCATGATGTGCAGGTGCTGCGCGAAGTTCGCGAGATACACGACCCCGCTCCCCTTGCACCGCATGAGTTCGAGCCGCTCCCCCGTCATCCGCTCGACGTTGCGCCACCCGCGGTCCCGGTACTGGCTGTCGAACTGGACGTCGCCCTCGAAGGCGACCATGGCCCCCTGCCGCGCGAGGACCGCTCCGCTGCCGCGGGTGACGTCCGTCTTGAGGAGCTGCGGGTTCTGGAGGGTGTAGCGCTCGGTGGACTCCACCGGAATGTGCGCGAAGAGTGTGCTGTGCATGTCGTTCGTGGCTCCCCTCAGCCCCGGATCTTGAATCGGTCGCCGGTGTCCTCGCTGGGCTGGACGACGACGAACCCCTGGCCCTTGAAGCCGACCTGGAACGCTTCCCCGCTGCCCCGCCCGATCAGCGCGCCCGCCTTGATCGAACGCTTGGCCTTCATGTCGAGCCCGTCGGTCCAGGCGATCAGCGCGTCGGGGTCGACGTACGTCTCGCGCTCGGCGCAGTCGAGGGAGATCGGCATGCCCCGGCTGACCAGGGCGACCCACCCGGTGCCCCGGACGACGAGGTTGGTGAGGCCGGACCCGGAGAGCTTGGCGAGCCCCTTGACGGGCTCGATCTTGAGCTCCAGGGCGGCGTCGCAGGCCAGCAGGGTGGGCCCGTTGACGGAGATCGCCTCGTTGGCCAGGTGCAGGACGAGGACGTCGCCGCCGTAGTCCGCGAGGTAGAGGTCGCCGTCGCCGCGGCACATCATCAGCCGGCCGCCCTCGCCGGTGACCATCTCCTCGGCGGTGCGCCGCAGGTTCGCGGGGGCGCCGTCGAACTGGACGTACCCGTCGTACGCGATCATCGAGCCGGCCTTCGCGTACAGGTCCTGGCCGGTGACCATGGTGACCTTGAGGGTCTTGGAGCTGTGCACGCTCATCCGGACGCCGGCGGTGCCTGTCGCGGTGTGCTGCTGCGCGCTGAGTGTCTGGAGGTCCACGGTCTGCCTCACACTTCGAAGGGCTGGACGACGACGAAGTTGCCGGGGGCGCCCCGGAACTGGAGGTTGACGGCCTCCGCGGTCTGCCGGGCGTACCCGGAGCGGCGCAGGCGCAGCGAGGTCGTGGTGACCGCCTGCGCGCCCGCGGACCAGGCGATGACGGCGTTGCCGTCGACGTACGTGGCGGGGCCGACCGGGAGGACGACGGGCACCCCGCGGGTCTTGACGACGACCGCGCCCGTGCCGGAGAACAGCATGCTGAACAGGCCGCCGCCGGGCAGGCCGGCGCCCTCGATACGGCGGACCTCGGTGTCGAGGGCCTCGTCGAAGGCGAGCACCCCGCGCGCGGAGGTGTAGAGCTGCTCGCCCTGGAGGCGGATGACGAAGAGGCGGCTCGCCTCGTCCGCGAGGAAGACCTCGCCGTCGCCGGAGCAGCGCATGAGGCTCATGCCCTGGCCGGTGAGCTGTCCCGTCAGCTTGCCGAGGAGTCCCGAGCCCTTGTGGGCGAAGTCGATGTCGCCCTGGTAGGCGACCATGCTGCCCTGTTTGGCGAGGATGTTCGCGCCCTTGCTGAGCGTCGCCCGCACGAGCTCCGGGTTCTGCTCGGTCCAGCGGTCGCCCACGGGGGCCTCGGCGTACCTCGTGAGGACTGCGCGGAGGCCGGCTTCGGGGGGTACGGGGGCGAGGGCGGTGGTGGCGCCGAAGGGGGCGCCCAGGGGGGTGGTGCCGGGGGTGCCGAAAGGGGCGCCCGGGGGCGTCGTGCCCGGCGGGGTGAACGGGCCGCCCTGCGGGGCGGGGGCCGTCGGGGTGGGTGGGGGTGGGATCGTGCCGGCGGGTGGGGTGTGGAGGCCGGCGGCGATGGTCGGGGCGGCGTGGGGGGCGAAGGCGGGCGCGGGGGCCGGTGGGGGTGTGGAGGGGGTGCCGAAGGAGGGCGCGGGCACTGCGACGGGCGGGGTCGCGGGCGGCGCGGCCGGGGTGGCCTGGGCCGGGGCGGTGACCTGGGCCGGGGCGGTGGTCTGGTGCGGTACGGCGGTCGTCGCCGGGGGCGCGGGAGGTGCCGGGGATCCTGCCGGGGCGGCGAAGGCCGGCGGGGCGAAGGCGGGGGGCGCCGCCGGGGCTTCGGGGGCCGTCGGCTCTTCCTGTGCCCCTTCCGTCTCCGCCTCCTCAGCCACCTCGCCGCCGAAGTTCTTCAGCAGCGCGTCGAGGCCGCCGTCGAAGCCCTGGCCGACCGCGGCGAACCGCCAGACGTCCTTGAGGTAGAAGTCGCCGAGCATCACCGCGCGCTCGGTGGAGAACTCCGAGCCGTCGAAGGCGTACCGCGCGACCTCCTCGCCGCCCGCGACGATGCGCAGGTAGCCGGGGGCGATCTGCGACATCTGGCCGTCGCCGTCGATCGTCGCGGTGAAGGACAGCTTCTGGATCTGCCGCGGGATCCGGTCCAGGGTCACCCGGAAGGACTCCGTGTCCCCGGCCTGTTCACCGAGGAGCTGGATGGACTCCTCGGGCGACTTCGGCTGGTTGAAGAAGACGAAGTACCGGTCGTCCGAGAGCCGTTCGTCGGCGTCCAGGCCGAAGCAGCTGATGTCGAAGGCCAGGCCCGGCGCGGAGATCTGCACCCCCACGTACAGATCCGTCCCCGCCGTCAGATCGCCGACCTTGGCCTTGTGGCCGCGTTGGAATTCCCTGGGCATGTGCAACGACCGTCCCCCACTCCCGAATGCGAGTTCGTTCGGGCCAGGCTAACCGCTGCCTCTGACATCGCCCGAAGCCGGTACGAACCCGGTACACAACGCGCGCCGCCTCACTCCCCGCGCGCGCCCGGCAGGTGCGGGAGCCGGTCGGCGGAGACGACGCCCTCCAGGTACCCGCGCGCGCGTTCGGTGCGCGGGTACGCCTCAAGGAGCCGCCAGAAGTCGGGGCCGTGACCGGGGACGAGGAGATGCGCCAGCTCGTGCAGGAGGACGTAGTCGATGACGTACTCCGGCATGCCCTTCAGCCGGTGGGACAGCCGGATGCTGCCCTCCGCGGGCGTGCACGAGCCCCAGCGGGTGTTCTGGTTGGTCACCCAGCGCACGGAGCTGGGCCGGGCACGGTCGTCGAAGTACTGCGCGGACAGCCGCTGCGCGCGGTCGGCCAGCTCGGCGTCGCCGGGGACCCGTTTGCTCTCCTGGGCGGCCAGCTTGTCGAGCATGACAGTCACCCAGCGCTTCTCCTCGGCCTCGGACATCCGGGCAGGGATGAGCACGACGGTGCGGTCGCCCTCGCGGTACGCGGAGACCGTCCGGCGGCGCCGGGCGCTCCTGCGGACCTCGATCGCACTCGCCCCGGAGCCGCTCGGCGGCGGGCTCGTCGTGCTGCGCTGTGATGTTCCGGCGTGCAGTGGGTCGGCGGACACGCCCCGACGTTACCCGCTGCACACGGGAGAAGTCTTGACTCCGGGACGGTTCGGTGTCGTTCCCGTGGCGTACGGGTGCTCCGAGCGGCCGACTTGTACGACTGATGGCGATACCTGTGGATAACTTTCGGCGGGTTCGCGTGGGGGTGGGCATGCTGAGGGTGACGGACGAGGCGAGGGTTCCGGGGCCGTGAGGCCATGACTGCAACGACGACGGGGGTGGTGGCCGTGCATCCGAGGGTGAAACCGGCGCTGCGGCGCGGGTGGCGTGATCTGAGCACGGTGCAGTTCGGGATGACGCCGGCGCACGCGCTGACGCTGGGGCCGCTGGACAGCGCCACGCAGGGGTTCCTCGATCTGCTGGACGGGACGCGGGGGCTGCCGCTGCTGCGGGAGGAGGCGCGCAGGCGGGACCTGCCGGAGGGGCATGTGGACGGGCTGGTGCGGGACCTCGCGGGAGCGGGGCTGCTGGACGACGCGCGCGGGGGCGGTCCTGACGCGGACGCGCTGCGGCGCAGGGGCGCGGTCCTGGAGCGGCTGGGCCCGGACCTGGCCGCGCTGTCGCTGATCGCCCCGGAGCCAGGCGAGCCGATGCGGCTGCTGGCGGCCCGGCGCCGGGCGCGCGTGCAGGTGCGGGGCGCGGGCCGGGTCGGCGCGGCGCTGGCCGCCCTGCTGTCGGCGGCGGGCGTCGGCTCGGTCGACGTGGTCGACGAGGGGCGGGTGGAGCCGGGTGACGTGGCGCCGGGCGGCCTGCCCGCGGGCGCGATCGGCGAGCCCCGCCGCGAGGCGGCCCGGCGCGCGGTGCGTACGGCGTCCCCCGACCGTCCGCCGTCCCGCGAGCCCGGTCCCGGGCCGGGGTTCGCGCTGGTGGTCCTGGCCCCGCGCGACGACGTCGCCGTGTACGCCCCGGACCCGGCCGCCGCCGAACCGCTGATCGCCTCGGGCACGCCGCACCTGTACGCCGGGGTGGTGGAGGCGACGGGCGTGGTCGGCCCCCTGGTCCTCCCCGGCGAGACGGCCTGCGCGGGGTGCCTGCAGCGGTCCCGCTGCGACGCCGATCCGGCCTGGCTGCGCCTGCTCGCCCAGTGGCGTTCGGGCCGGCGCCGCCCCACCCTGCCGTGCGACCTCGCCCTGGCCACCACGGTCGCGGGTCTCGCCGCGGGCCACGCCCTGGCCTTCCTCGACGGCCGGACCGCGCCGCCGGGAAGCACCCGCTGGGAGATCTCGACCCCGGCGCTCCAGTGGCGGGCGAGGACGGTCGCGGCCCATCCGGAGTGCGGATGCGGGGCGGCGGACGCCGGGGAGCGCGCGGGGGCGGAACCTCCGGCGGCTCTGTCCGGTCCTTCTTGCCGAACCTTCTCCGACTGTTGAGGAGGACCCCGTGGAGGACTTGAGGTCGCACGAGACAATGGCAGGGCAACGGCATTCGATGGAGTCACTCCGTCCGGCGAACGCGGCGCGGCCGGTGGGTACTTGGAGGGCGCATGTCTGATCTTCCCCGCAAGGCGGTCACCCGCACCGCCAAGCTCGCCGCGCTCCCGCTCGGCATCGCCGGCCGGGCCACCTGGGGCCTGGGCAAGCGGATCGTGGGCGAGTCCGCGGAGCTCGTCGGCCGCGAGCTTCAGCAGCGTACGGCGGAGCAGCTCTTCAAGGTCCTCGGCGAGCTGAAGGGCGGCGCGATGAAGTTCGGGCAGGCCCTGTCGGTCTTCGAGTCGGCGCTCCCGGAGGACGTGGCGGGCCCCTACCGCGCGGCGCTGACGAAGCTCCAGGAGGCGGCCCCGCCGATGCCGACCCGTACGGTGCACGCGGTGCTCGCGGAGCGGCTCGGCGCGAACTGGCAGGACCTGTTCCTGGAGTTCGACGACAGGCCGGCCGCCGCCGCGTCGATCGGCCAGGTCCACCGCGCGGTGTGGCGGGACGGCCGCGAGGTCGCGGTGAAGGTCCAGTACCCGGGCGCGGGCGAGGCCCTGCTCTCCGACCTGAACCAGCTGGGCCGCTTCGCCCGGCTGCTCGGCCCGCTGGTCCCGGGGATGGACGTCAAGCCGCTGATCACCGAGTTGCGCGACCGGGTCTCGGAGGAGCTGGACTACGCCCTGGAGGCGGCGGCCCAGCGCGCGCACGCGCAGGAGTTCGCGGACGACGCCGACATCGTCGTACCGGCCGTGGTCCACCAGTCCGATCAGGTCCTGGTCACCGAGTGGATCGAGGGTGTGCCGCTGTCCGAGGTAATCGGGGAGGGGACGCGGGAGCAGCGTGACCGGGCCGGGCAGCTTCTCGCCCGGTTCTTCTTCTCGGGGCCCGCGCGCACGGGCCTGCTGCACGCCGATCCGCATCCCGGCAACTTCCGGCTGGTCCCCGACGGTGACGGCTGGCGGCTGGGCGTCCTGGACTTCGGTACGGTCGACCGGCTGCCGGGGGGTCTGCCGGCGCCGATAGGCGAGGCGCTGCGGATGACCCTGGCGGGCGACGCGGGCGCGGTCCACGAGCAGCTGCGCGCGGAGGGCTTCGTCAAGGAGTCCATCGACCTGGACCCCGGCGCGGTCCTCGACTACCTGCTCCCGATCATCGAGCCGGTCCAGGCCGAGGAGTTCACGTTCACCCGCTCCTGGATCCGTACGCAGGCGGCTCGTATCGCCGATCCGCGCTCCCCCGCGCACCAGTTGGGCAAGCAGCTCAACCTCCCTCCGTCGTACCTCCTCATCCACCGCGTCACGCTCAGCACGATCGGCGTCCTGTGCCAGCTGAACGCGACGGTCCGGCTGCGCGCGGAGCTGGAGGAGTGGCTGCCGGGCTTCACCGCCGAGCCGGATCCGACCGTCCTGCCCTAGCCCGGGGCACCACAAGGGGCCGGCCCGAATCCGGACCGGCCCCACGGACAACCTCAGTCGTACGGTGCGTACGCCTTACTGCATGACGGCCATGGCGAGCGCCCGGCGAGCGCGCCGCGAGGCACGCTCGGCACGGCGCTGCATCCGCCGGGCGGCGACCAGGCGGATCGCCTGGCGCTCCTGCTCGGCCTCCCGCATGCGCTCGTGCATATGCGCACGAGCCAAGGCTTCTGGGATGAGTTGCATCTCTCGGGTCCTGTTCTGACGCGAGTCGTTCGCGCCGCTGGTGGTGACGTCTGTGTTCGCGGAGCCCACGGGCTCACTGGCGGACGGCTTCATCGGGGCCTGCTTCTGGGGGTCGTGCGTGAGGGGACGGTCGATGGTTCCGGTGATGTTCATGCCGAGACCGGGTTCTTGCGCGGGCGGCCACGCGGCCGCTTGCGGGCGACGACGACGCCCTGCACGAACAGTTCGCCACCCCAGACGCCCCAGGGCTCGCGCCGCTCCTTCGCACCGGCGAGGCACGCCTCGACCAGCGGGCAGGTACGGCACAGGGACTTCGCGTACTCGACGTCCGCGGGCGACTCGGCGAAGAAGACCTCCGGGTCGTAGGAGCGGCAGGGGACGGGTACGCCGAGGTTCTCGATGGCGTCGTCGAGCGCGGTGAGCGCGGTGAGGGGAGTCAAGGCGGGGTCCTCCTGGAGACCGGGCGGGGGGATCGTTTCGGAAGGCGGTACGGACGTTTCGTGCGCTTCGAGTTGCACGGTTTCGTCTTCCTCGTCTGTCGGACCGGCCCTGTTGGGCCGGTGTCGGCTTGTCGTCCCGAGGCTCCTTCGGCTGTCTGTCCCCGGTGCGGGGACAAACAGAAGGGCCGCGGATCCCGGATGGGGTTCCGCGGCCCTGAAGGCGCCGGCCTGATCGTCGATCAGGCTGGATCACTCCAGGGATCTGGCCCGCGGAAGGCCCACATCTGGTGGTGCTGCGTCGTCTGCTTCGGGTTTCCGGCACCGGCTGCCGTAAAGACATAGGCCAGTGCCTTTGCCTCTACTGCTTCCAGTGCCTTCATCGGTCGCTCGTCGCGGGTGGGAACACTCGCGGGGGCGACGGAGAGGGACTCGGGCCGACCGGCGCGGAGGCCGGACAGACCGGTGCCCGGGTTCGAGGCGCCGAGGATGCACACGGAGACGACCGAGGGATCGGTCAGTTTGACGGTGCTGATGAAGCGGGTCTTGTTGATGATCACTGGAATCGCCTCCTCTCGGCGTCTCATGGACCGGGGATGAACCCGACCCGACGGATATGCAAGTACAACACGGATCAGGGCTCTTCGAGAAGGCCGCCGTTCCGGTGTGTAAGAACCTATGGGGATTGCCGGGGCATGCGCAAACTATTTTTTCGACGACTTCGCATCAGTCCTCCCCTTCCTCCTGCGCACGGTCCTGACCTGCGCAGATGGCCAGCACATCGGTGCCGTACCGGTTGAGCTTGCGCTGACCGACGCCGGGGATGCGCGCGAGGTCGCCCGGTTCCTCGGGGGCGGTCTCGGCGATGGCGACCAGCGTCTTGTCGGTGAAGACGCAGAAAGCGGGCTGTCCGGTGTGCTTGGCCTGGACCTCTCGCCAGGCGCGCAGCCTCTCGTAGAGGCCCTCGTCCATGTCGGAGGGGCAGTCGTCGCACCGCAGGAGTTTCAGCTCGCCGCCGTCGGTCAATGTGCGCCCGCAGATCCGGCAGCGCGCCGGAGTGCGCCGGCGCCGGGGGGACGCGCCGGGGGTGTCCGCCTTGCCCGCCGCGGCTCCGGCGGTGCCGCGCTCGACGCCTCCGGTGGCGCCCGGGGCGGCGGTGCGGCCCGCCGCGCTGCCGGAGCCGGGGCGCAGGCCGTCGAGGAAGCGGGAGGGGCGGCGGCTGGGCCTGCCGCCGGGTGAGCGGGCGAGGGCCCAGGAGACGTGGAGCCGTTCGCGCGCGCGGGTCACGCCGACGTACAGCAGCCGCCGTTCCTCCTCGATCTGCTCGTCGGTGCGGGCGTAGGTGATCGGCATCATGCCCTCGGCGACGCCGACCAGGAAGACGACGTCCCACTCCAGGCCCTTGGCGGAGTGCAGGGAGGCGAGGGTGACGCCCTGGACGGTCGGGGCGTGCTGGGCGTTCATCCGCTCGTCGAGTTCGGCGATCAGGTCGGCGAGCGTGGCGTCCGGCTTGGCGGCGGTGAAGTCGCGGGCGAGGTGGACGAGGGCGGCGAGGGACTCCCAGCGCTCTCTGACGGCCCCGGAGCCCGCCGGGGGCGTCGTCGTCCATCCCTCGCCGGAGAGGACGGCACGCACCTGCGAGGGCAGGTCCACGGCGTCGTCCAGCGCGGAGTCGTTGCCCCCGAAGCGGGCGGCTGCGCGCAGGGAGGCGGTCGCCTTGCGGACCTCGGGCCGGTCGAAGAACCGCTCGGCGCCGCGCAGCTGGTAGGGGACACCGGTGTCGGCGAGGGCCTGTTCGTAGGTCTCGGACTGGGCGTTGGTGCGGAAGAGGATCGCGATCTCGGCGGCGGGGACGCCGGCCGCGAGCAGTTCGCGGATGCGGCGGGCGGCGCCCTCGGCCTCGTCGGGTTCGTCCGCGTACTCGGTGTAGGCCGGTTCGGGGCCGGGCGTGCGCTGGGAGACGAGTTCCAGCCGGTGGTCGGCGGCCCGGCCGCTCGCCTGGGCGAGGAGGCCGTTGGCGAGATGGACGACCTGGGGGGTGGAGCGGTAGTCGCGGACCAGTTTGACGACGGTCGCGCCGGGGTGGCGGGTGCGGAAGTCGAGGAGGTGGTCGGGGGTGGCGCCGGTGAAGGAGTAGATGGTCTGGCTGGCGTCGCCGACCACGCACAGGTCGTCGCGGTCGCCGAGCCACAGCTCCAGGAGGCGCTGCTGCAGGGGGCTGACGTCCTGGTACTCGTCGACCACGAAGTGCTGGTACTGGGCGCGGACCTGGTCGGCGATGTCGCGGCGGTCCTGGAGGACGGCGACGGTCAGCAGCAGGACGTCCTCGAAGTCGATGACGCCGCGCTCGCGCTTGAGGTTCTCGTAGGCGGCGTAGAGCTGGGCCAGTTCCGCGGGGTCGCGGGGGGCGTCGCGGCCCGCCTTGGCGACGGCCGGCGCGTAGTCGGCGGGGACGGTCTGGGTGACCTTGGACCACTCGATCTCGGCTGTCGCGTCCCGCAGTTCGCCGCGGTCCAGGCGCAGTCCGCAGGCGGCGGCGGCGTCGGCGACGAGCTGGAACTTGCGGTCGACGAGGCGGGGCAGGGCGCCGCCGATCGCCTTCGGCCAGAAGTACTGGAGCTGGCGCAGGGCGGCGGAGTGGAACGTCCGCGCCTGGACGCCCTGGGCGCCGAGCTGGCGCAGCCGGCCGCGCATCTCGCCGGCCGCGCGGTTGGTGAACGTGACGGCGAGGACGCTGGAGGGCTGGAGGATGCCGGCGCGGACCCCGTAGGCGATGCGGTGGGTGATCGCCCTGGTCTTGCCCGTGCCGGCGCCGGCCAGCACGCACACCGGGCCGCGCAGGGTGGTCGCCACCTCGCGCTGCTCGGGGTCGAGCCCTTCGAGCACCGCGTCGGCAGAGTCCGGTGCCTGCGGGAAGAGAGGGGAGTGCGTTGCTGCTGTCACACCGCCATGCTGCCAGGTCCGTCGGGACGGGCGAGAAAGTTATCCACAGGCGTGACCCGATTGTCGTACCGGTGCGGCGGGCGTCACGTCCGGGTGACCCGGGGGCGGGAATGGCGGGGGATTCCCGTACGTTTCCTCTCCTGCGAGCACACCTCCCCCGACCCGCCGAAGGAGCGCGAAGACATGCCGGGCACTGTGACGATGTACAGCACCACGTGGTGCGGCTACTGCCGCCGGCTGAAGAGCCAGATGGACCGCGAGGGCATCGCGTACACCGAGGTCAACATCGAGCAGGACCCCGACTCCGCGGCTTTCGTCGAGAAGGCGAACGGCGGCAACCAGACGGTCCCGACGGTGCTGTTCCCGGACGGCTCGACACTGACGAACCCGTCGCTGGCGCAGGTGAAGCAGAAGATCGGCGCGTAGGCGCGTACGCGCGAGAGGGGCGGTCCCGGTGAACGGGGCCGCCCCTTTTTGGTTTCGCGCGTTCAGATGAAGCTGCGGGTCGGCAGGGGCTTGCCGTACCAGAGTTCGATCAGGCGGGCCGCGATGGAGATGCCGTAGGGCGGCAGGACCTCGCCGGACTCGAAGGCGGCGCCCAGTTCGTCGCGGGAGAACCAGCGGGCCTCGTGGATCTCGTCGCCGTCGACGTCGATGTCGGTGGACGTGGCGTGCGCGAGGAAGCCGAGCATCAGGCTGGACGGGAAGGGCCAGGGCTGGCTGGCGACGTACTCGACGCGGCCGACGGTGACGCCGACCTCCTCGAAGACCTCGCGGCGCACGGACGTCTCGATCGACTCGCCGGGCTCGACGAACCCGGCGAGCGTCGAGAAGCGCCCTTCGGGCCAGTGGACCTGGCGGCCGAGCAGGAGGCGGTCCTCGTCGTCCGTGACGGCCATGATGACGGCCGGGTCGGTGCGCGGGTAGTGCTCCGCGCCACAGGCCGGGCAGCGGCGGATGTGGCCCGCGGCGGCGATGACGGTGCGTTCGCCGCAGCGGGAGCAGAAGCGGTGGGTGCGCTGCCAGTTCTCCAGGCCGACCGCGTGGACCATCAGGCCGACGTCGCGCGCGGACAGCAGCAGGCCCGCCTCGCGCAGGCCCGCGGGGCGCGCGGACTGGTCGATGCGGCCGGGGAGGGCGTCCTTCTGGAGGGCGAAGTAGCTGACGCCGTCCTCGTCGGTGCCCAGGAAGTAGCGGTGCGCCTCGGTGAGCGGCGCCTCGAAGGAGGGCGTCATGACGAGTTCGGTCCGGCCGTCGGGCGTCTCGTCGATGAGGACCTGGCCGCCGGAGACCACGAAACAGCGGGTGGTGGGGTGGCTCCACGCCGCGGCGAGCCACGCCTCGTCGAGCCGGTGGTGGGCGGCGCGGTCGATGCCGCTGGGTGCGGTGAGCGACACGGGCCGGTCGGCGTTCGGGTCGGTCCAGGTGGTCACGGGTACTTCCAACTCCCCCGGGGCGGCGGTTGGTTCGGCGGGACGTACGGCAGGGGCGGGTGCGGGTGTCGGTCAGGGCGCATGGCGCCAGGTGCGCGCGAGGTCGTCCCACAGGTGGGCGGTGGTCTCGACGCCTTTGAGGAGCAGGTCGAGTTCGACCTTCTCGTTCGGCGCGTGCCAGCCGTCGGAGGGGACGGAGATGCCCAGGAACAGCACGGGGGCGCCGAGGACCTCCTGAAGGTCGGCGGCGGGCCCGGAGCCGCCCTCACGCGTGAAGCGGACGGGTTGCCCGAAGGCGCGGCCCATGGCGCGGACGACGGCCTGGAGGGCGGGGTGGTCGAGCGGGGTCAGGCACGGGCGGGTGGCGGGGCTGAAGTCGATCTCGCAGCGGATCCCGGCGGGCACCTGCTGGGCCACCCACGCGCGGACGGCCTTCTCGACGGCGTCGGGGTCCTGTCCCGCGACGAGCCGGAACGACAGCTTCACGAACGCGGAGGCGGGGACGATCGTCTTGCTGCCGGCGCCCTGGTAGCCGCCGCCGATGCCGTTGACCTCGGCGGTGGGCCGCGCCCAGACGCGCTCCAGGGTGGAGTAGCCGGCCTCTCCCCGGGCGGCGTGGGAGTGGGCGGTGCGCAGCCAGCGCCCCTCGTCGAAGGGCAGTTCGGCGAAGAGGGCGCGCTCCTGGTCGGTGAGGTCGACGACGCCGTCGTAGAAGCCGGGGACCGCCACGCGCGCGTGCTCGTCGTGCAGGGCGGCGACGAGGCGGGCGACCTCGGTGGCCGGGTTGGGGACGGCGCCGCCGAAGGAGCCGGAGTGGATGTCCTGGTCGGGGCCGTACAGGCGGATCTCGCAGTCGGTGAGGCCGCGCATGCCGGTGCAGACGGTGGGCGTGTCCTCGGACCACATGCCGGTGTCGGAGACGATCACGGCGTCGGCGGCGAGCCGGTCGGCGTTGGCCTCGACGAGGGCGCGGAAGTTCGGGGAGCTGGACTCCTCCTCGCCCTCGATCAGCAGCTTCAGGTGGACGGCGGGGGCGGTGCGGCCGGTGGTGGCAAGGTGGGCGCGCACACCGAGGGTGTGGAAGAAGACCTGTCCCTTGTCGTCGGCGGCCCCGCGCGCGTAGAGGCGGTTGTCGCGGACGACGGGGTCGAAGGGGTCGGTGTCCCAGCCGTCCTCGCGGGCCGCCGGCTGCACGTCGTGATGGCCGTAGACGAGGACTGTGGGGGCCTCGGGGTCGCTCGCGGGCCACTCCGCGTAGACGGCGGGGGCGCCGGGGGTGGGCCAGACCTCGACGACGGGGAAGCCGGTCTCGGTGAGTTTCGCGGCGAGCCAGTCGGCGCTGCGGCGGACGTCGGGGGCGTGCTCCGGCTGGGCGGAGACCGAGGGGATGCGCAGCCACTCGGCGAGGTCGCCGAGGAAGGCGGCCCGGTGCTCCTCGATGTACGCGCGGACGGCGCTGACATCACTGACGGCGCTGTCAATGGGCTGGCTCATGTCCACGAGCCTATCCGGCCGCACCGACATCGTCGCCGGGCGCCCGGACCCCCGCCGGCTGCTCCCCGGGACCCCGCGCACCCCGCAGAATCCGCTCCAGAGCGGTCCTTCCGGGCAGCTCCGGGGGCCGGACGACGTCTCCGGTCCTCACGTAGAGGAACGCCGCTGTGACGGATTCCACGGGCACGCCCTCCTGCTCGGCCCACGCGAGCCGGTACAGCGCGAGCTGCAAGGGGTCGGCGGTCCGCTCCCGGTGGGTCTTCCAGTCGACGATCTCGTACGTCGCCGTCGCGCCGTCGCCCTCCTTGTAGACGGCGTCGATACGGCCCCGTACGACGCGGCCCGCCAGGGAGAGCTGGAAGGGGGCCTCCACGCGGTGGGGCGTGCGGCGGGCGTAGTCGGTGTGCTCGAACGCCTCCTTCAGTGCCTCCAGGTCGCCTTCGTCGTCGATCTCCGCGTCCTCGGTGCCGGGCAGGTCCTCGGGCTCCAGGAGGGGCAGGGTGAGCGCCTCCCAGCGGGCCTCCACCCAGGCGTGGAAGCGCGTGCCCCTGCGCGCGGCGGGTTTCGGCGGCTGGGGCATGGGGCGGGCCAATTCCTGCGCGAGGCCGTCGGGGTCCTCGGCGAGGCGCATGACCTGGGAGGCGGTGAGGACGGCCGGGAGGGGGACGTCGGTGACGGTCCGGCGGGCGCGCAGGAGTTCGCCGGTGAGGGCGTCGAGGTCGCGGTCCCAGGAGGCGATGGTGCGGGCGTCCTCCGGGGTGAGGGGGGTGGCCTGGTGAGGGACGGTGGGGTGGGCGGGGGCGCGCGGGGGGTCGTCGTACGGGTCCGTATCGTCGTACGGCGGCGTTTCGTCGTACGGGATCGTCTCGTCGTACGGGCCCGTTTCGTCGTACCGGGGGTCGTAGGGGTCGTCGTCGTCCGGGGGCGGGGGCCAGTCGGGGTCCTCGTGGGCGTGGGGGGTGTGGACGGCGGTGGGGGTGTCGAGGTGGGTGAGGACCGTGTCAGCGGCGGCTCGGCGGCGGCGCAGGGCGGTGTCGTCGAGGGGGAGCGGCCAGGCGTGGTCGGCGGTGGTGTCCTGGAGGGTGGGGTTCTCCTCGCCGTCCTCGGGGGCGTCGGCCCACACGTCGATCTCGCCGTGGCCGGCGGCGCAGTGGTCGTACAGGGCGGTGAGGAAGCCGGAGGGGCCGCGGGGTTTCTTCTGGGTGGGGCCCCACCAGTGGCCGGAGCCGAGCAGGAGGCTGCGCGGGCGCGTGAAGGTGACGTAGCCGAGGCGGAGTTCCTCGGTGTGCTGGTGGTCCTTCATGTCCTCGTGGAACGCCTTCATGCCCTTGGCGTCCCAGCTCACGACGTCGGGGAGGGTGTCGGCGTCGCCGCGCAGGGCGTGCGGGAGGACCTTTGCCTGGGCGGTCCACTTCTCGCGGCCCTTGGCGCTGGGGAAGGTGCCGTCGACGAGCCCGGGGACGGCGACGACGTCCCACTCCAGGCCCTTGGACTTGTGGGCGGTGAGCACCTTGACGGTGTTCTCGCCGCCGGGGAGGGCGTTGTCGAGGCCCTTCTCGTACTGGGCGGCGGTGCGCAGGAAGGCGAGGAAGGCGAGGAGGGTGGCCTGTCCGTCGTGGGCGGTGAAGGAGGCGGCGACGTCGAGGAAGTTCGACAGGGTCTCGCGGCGGCGGGCGGCCAGCGCGTGCGGGGACGCCGAGAGTTCGACCTCCAGGCCAGTGACGGCGAGGACGCGGTGCAGGACGTCCATCAGCGGGTCGGACAGGGAGCGGCGCAGGTCGCGCAGTTCGGTGGCGAGGTAGGCGAAGCGCACGCGCGCGTCCGGCGAGAACGGCAGGCCGTCGTCGTCCCCGGCGCCGTCCAGGAACGTGTCCAGGGCGTCCGCGAGCGATATCACCTCGGCCGGGTCGGTGCCCTCGACGGCGGCGGCGAGGCGCCGGTCGGGGTCGCCGTCGTCGTCCGCGCCCGCGTGGGTGACGAGCCGTCGGGCGCGGCGGCCCAGGAGGGCGAGGTCGCGGGCGCCGATGCGCCAGCGGGGGCCGGTGAGGAGGCGGACCAGGGAGGCGTTGGCGCCGGGGTCCTGGAGGACCTCGCAGACGGCGACGAGGTCGGCGACCTCGGGGAGGTGCAGCAGCCCGGAGAGGCCGACGACCTCGACGGGGACGTCCCGCGCGACCAGGGCGCCCTGGATCTCGGCGAAGTCGGTCGCCGTGCGGCACAGGACGGCGATCTCGCCGGGCGCCCTGCCGGTGTTCACGAGGTGGGCGATGGAGTCGGCGATCCAGTCGATCTCCTCGGCGTGGGTGCGCAGGAGGGCGCAGCGGACCGTGCCGTCGCGTTCGGCGCCGGGGGCCGGGCGCAGGGCCTCCACGCCCGCGTGCATCGCGCGCAGGGGTTCCGCGAGGCCGTTGGCGAGGTCGAGGAGGCGTCCGCCGCTGCGGCGGTTCTCACTGAGGGCCTGGCGGGTGGCGGGGCGGCCGTCGGCGTGCGCGAAGTGCTCGGGGAAGTCGTCCAGGTTGGCGACGGAGGCGCCGCGCCAGCCGTAGATGGCCTGGCAGGGGTCTCCGACGGCGGTGACGGGGTGGCCGGTGCCGCCGCCGAAGAGGCCCGCGAGCAGGATGCGCTGGGCGACGGAGGTGTCCTGGTACTCGTCCAGGAGGACCACCTTGAACTCCTCGCGCAGGATCCGGCCGACCTCGGGGATGCCGGCGAGGCGCGCGGAGAAGGCGATCTGGTCGCCGAAGTCGAGGAGGTCGCGGTCGCGTTTGGCGGTGCGGTAGCGGCGGACCAGTCCGGTCAGGTCGCGGCGGGCGGTGGCCGTCTCGGGGACCTTGCGCAGGTCGGCGTTGCTGAGTTTGGCGCGCTCCAGGGCCGTCAGCAGGTCGGCGTCCCACGCGCGCAGGTCGTCGGGGTCCACCAGGTGTTCGGCGAGTTCGGCGTCGAGCGCGAGGAGGTCGGCGGTCAGGTCGGCGAAGGAGCGGGTGAGCGCCGGGTAGGGGCCCGGGGCCTCGCGCAGGACGCGCGCGGCGAGCTGGAAGCGGGTCGCGTCGGCGAGGAGGCGGGACGTCGGCTCCAGGCCGAGGCGCAGGCCGTGGTCGGTGAGCAGGCGGCCGGCGAAGGAGTGGTAGGTGGAGATGACCGGCTCGCCCGGGGGGTCGTCCGGGTCGACCGGGTCCGGGTCGGTGACGCCTGCTTTGACCAGCGCCTTGCGGACGCGTTCGGCGAGTTCTCCGGCCGCCTTGTTGGTGAATGTCAAGCCGAGGACCTGCTCGGGGGCGACCTGGCCGGTGCCGACCAGCCACACCACGCGCGCGGCCATCACGGTCGTCTTGCCCGACCCCGCTCCGGCCACGATCACCTGCGGGGCGGGCGGCGCCGTGATGCAGGCCGTCTGCTCCGGGGTGAAGGGGATGCCGAGGAGCTCTTTGAGCTGCTCGGGGTCGGTGATGCGGGAGGACATGCGAGGAAGGCTAGTGGGCGGCACTGACAACGGGGGACAAATCGGCGGGTGGGGCGGGAGATGTGCAGGTGGGAGGGGTGGTGGGGTCGGTCACAGGGGGTGGCTGCGACCGATGCGGCCGGGCGTTCGGCGCCCGGCGGGGCTCGGCAGCGGTGTCCAGGGCGGCTCGGCGTCAGCGCCCGGGCGACCGGGTTGTCATGCGCCCGCCCGCCGCCTCCGTCCGCCCTCACTCCACCACGTGCCGCCCCTCCGGCCGTGCGCTGCACGACGCCCGGAACGCGCAGTGCGTGCAGTGCTGGCCGGCGTCGGGGGTGAAGCGTTCGTCGAGAACCTTGCCGGCGGCCGTGGCCAGCAGGTCGCCGACCCACTCGCCGGACAGCGGCTCCTGGGCCTGCACCTTGGGCAGGGTGTCGCCGCCGTCGCGCTGGGCGGCGCCCTGGCGGAGCTGGACGAGTTCCGCGCCGCCCGCCTCGGGCCGTACGCCGTCGAAGACCTCGTCAACGGCGCCCTCGCGCACGGCGAGCTGGTAGACGGCGAGCTGGGGGTGGCGGGCGACCTCGGCGGCGGTGGGCGCCTGTTTGCCGGTCTTGAAGTCGACGACGTACGCGCGCCCGTCGGTGTCGGTCTCGACGCGGTCCATCTGGCCGCGGATGCGCACCTCGTACTCGCCGGCTTCGAGGGTGACGTCGAAGTCGTGCTCACTCGCCACGGGGGTGCGGCCCGCGCGGTCGAGCACGTGCCACTTCAGGAAGCGTTCGAGCGCCGCGCGCGCGTTGTGCTTCTCCTGGTCGGACTTCCAGGGCGCGTCGAAGGCGAGCGCGTTCCACACGGAGTCGAGGCGCTCCATGAGGACGTCGAGGTCGGCGGGGGTGCGGCCGGAGGCGACCTCGTCGGCGAGGACGTGGACGACGTTGCCGAACCCCTGGGCGGCGGTCGCGGGCGCGTCGGCCTTCACCTCGCGGCCCAGGAACCACTGGAGCGCGCACGTGTTGGCGAGCTGGTCGAGAGCGCTGCCGGACAGGACGACGGGCTGGTCGCGGTCGCGCAGCGGGACCTTGCTCTCGGTGCGGTCCCACATGCCCCACCAGCGGTACGGGTGGGCGGCGGGGACCAGCGGGCGGCCGTCGTCGTCGGCGAGCGCGGCCAGGCGGGCGAGGCGGCGCGCGGCGGCCTCCCTGAGGGCGTCGGAGGCGCGCGGGTCGACCGTGGTGGCGCGCAGTTCGGCGACGAGCGCGGGCACCGACAGGGGGCGGCGGGGGCGGCCGGTGACGTCCTTGGGTTCGACGCCGAGTTCGGTGAGGAAGCGGGAGGGCTGGTCGCCGTCGTCGGCGGGTGCCTTCACGGCGGTGACGACGAGGCGCTCGCGCGCGCGGGTGGCGGCGACGTAGAACAGGCGGCGTTCCTCGGCGAGCAGCGCGCCCGGGGTGAGGGGTTCGGCGAGTCCGTCGCGGCCGATGCGGTCGGCCTCCAGCAGGGAGCCGCGCCGGCGCAGGTCGGGCCACAGCCCCTCCTGGACGCCGGCGACGACGACCAGGCGCCACTGGAGGCCCTTGGCGCGGTGCGCGGTCATCAGGCGCACCGCGTCCGGCCGTACGGCGCGTCGCGCGAGGGTGTCGGCCGCGATGTCCTCGGCCTCCAGTTCCTCCAGGAAGTTCAGGGCACCCCGGCCGCCGGTGCGGGCCTCCGCGCGGGCGGCCGTCGCGAACAGCGCGCACACGGCGTCGAGGTCTCGGTCGGCGTTGCGTCCCGCCGCGCCGCCGCGCAGGGCGGCCTTGGCGAGCCGGCCGGGCCAGGAGGTACGCGCCCACAGTTCCCACAGCGCCTCCTCGGCGGTACCGCCGTCCGCGAGGCGCGCGCGGGCCCGGGCGAGCAGTTTTCCGAGGTCTTGTGCGCCGCGCGCGTACGTGCGGTCGTGCACGGCGAGCCGTTCGGGTTCGGCGACCGCGCGCGCGAGGAGTTCGTCCGAGGGCGGTGGCAGGGGGTTGCCGCCCGCCCGCTCCTCGTCGCGCAGCGCGCGCCCGAGGCGGCGGACGTCGGCGGCGTCCATGGCGGCGAGGGGCGAGGCGAGGAGGGTGAGGGCGGTCTCGGTGTCGAGCCAGACGGGGGGCTCGTCGGCCGTACTGTCCGCGTCGCCCGCGTCGCCTGTGTCGTCCGTGCGGCTCGTGGCCTCCGCCGTCGCGACCGCGCGCAGGGCCGTCAGCAGGGGGGCGACCGCCGGTTCGTGGCGCAGCGGGACGTCGGCGCCGTCGGTGTGCAGGGGGACGCCCGCGGTGCTGAGGGCTCGGCGCAGGGCGGGTACGGAGCGGGTGCCCGCGCGCACGAGGACGGCCATCTCACGCCAGGGGACGCCGTCCTCCAGGTGGGCGCGGCGCAGGATGTCGGCGATGTTGTCGAGTTCGGTGCCGGTCGTCGGGTACGTGTACACCTCGACGCCGCCGCCCTCGCGCGTGGGGGCGAGGGCGCGGTGGGCGCGGGCCTTGTCCGCGGGGAGGCGGGTGAGGGGCATGCGCTGGGCGAGCAGGCGGGTGGCGGTCAGGAGGTGCGCGGCGGAGCGGCGCGAGGTGCGCAGGACCTCGACGGGGGCGGGGATGCCGTCCGCGCGCGGGAAGGTGTGCGGGAAGTCGAGGATGCCGTTCACGTCGGCGCCCCGGAAGGCGTAGATCGACTGGTCGGGGTCGCCGAGGGCGACGAGGGTGCGGCCGTCTCCGGCGAGCGCGCGCAGCAGGCGTACCTGGGCGGGGTCGGTGTCCTGGTACTCGTCGACGTAGACGGCGTCGTAGCGCGTGGCGAGCTGCCGGGCGGCGTCGGGGCGCTGGGCGAGGAGCACCGCGCGGTGGACGAGTTCGGCGTAGTCGAGGACGCCTTGGAGGTCGAGGACGTCGAGGTACTCGGCGAGGAAGACGGCGGCGGCACGCCAGTCGGGGCGGCCGATGCGGTCGGCGAAGGCGCGCAGGGCCTCGGGGCCGAGGCCAAGTTCGCGGCTGCGGGCGAGGACGGCGCGGACCTCGTCGGCGAACCCGCGCGTGGTGAGGCAGGCGCGCAGTTCGTCGGGCCAGCTCACGTGCGCGAGGCCGAGGCGCTGGAGGTCGAGCTGTCCGGCGAGCAGTTCTCGGACGGTGACGTCCTGCTCGGGGCCGGAGAGCAGGCGCAGGGGTTCCACGAAGAGTTCGCTGTCCTGGTGGGCGCGTACGAGGGCGTAGCAGAACGAGTGGAAGGTGGTCGCCTGGGGTGCGCGCGAGGCGCCCATGCGCAGGGCCATGCGGTCGCGCAGTTCGACGGCGGCCTTGCGGCTGAACGTCAGGACGAGGATCCGCGCGGGGTCGCCGCCGCCGGCGACGCGGGCGGCGACGGACTCGACGAGGGTGGTGGTCTTGCCGGTGCCGGGGCCCGCGAGAACCAGCAGGGGGCCGGTGGTGTGGTCAACCACGGCACGCTGCGCGGCGTCCAGACGAGGGGGAGCCTCGCGGGCCGGAGGGGTGCGCACCAGTCGGTAGGCGCCACGGGTCCCCTGCCGTACCTGGGGGTGCGGCAGGCGCCCGGTGGAGGGAGAGGTGCTCACGTGGTTCGCCGGTCCTGGTGGGTGTGCTGGTTCGTCGCCGACCGTCCGTGCCGGGCGGTGGTCTCGGGATGAGGGGGACGGGTGCGGCCGACGCTACGCCGGGTGCCGGCCCGGAGGCGGGTCTTCCGGTCGGTCCCTTGCGCCTCGTACGGCTCGCACGTCCCTTGCCCCTCGAACGTACGTCATGTTCCGGAGGTGCCCCGGTTCACCCGGACGGCGTACGGGTCCGCGGAGGGCTCGGGCGACCGCGGAAGCCGTCAGGCGGGACCGTCCGTGACGCCGCCGCCGTCCCAGCGCGCCCGTTTCATGTCGAGGCGCGGGAGATGCCCTTGGGCGGCGGCGCTCGCCTCCTTCAGCGGGGTGCCCTCGGCGCGGTAGTGGTCCAGGGCCCGCAGTTCGTGTCCAGGCAGCAGTGCGCCGTCCGCGCGTACGACGCGCCACCACGGCACGGCGCTGCCGTAGAGGGCCATCACCCGGCCCACCTGGCGGGGGCCGCCCTCCTGGAGCCACTCGGCGACGTCCCCGTACGTCATGACGCGGCCCGGCGGGATCAGCTCGGTGACGTCGAGGACCCGCTCGGCGTACTCGGGCAGTGCGTCCGTGTACTCCGCGCGGGCGTCGTCGGGAAGGCTCTGCTCGCTCATCCGTCCCATCCTGCCGCACCGCGCCGACAATGCGACGGGTCCGCGACACTGTGTGACCCTCGCCCCCGAAGGGCGCTTCAGGCAGACTGTGCGCCCCGCGTTCGCACCCTGACATCACCGGATGTCGGTCGGGCATGCCACCATCGTGCGGGCGGTGACCGGTGATACGAGATCAAGAAGAGACGATGAAGCAGCAGGGTGTGCATTCCGAGGACGCGGAGGGCACCTCTGACGGCGCGTCGCGCCCGGACACAGGTGAACCGCCCACGCGCGGGAACGCGAGAAAGCCCGAAGGGGCCGAGGGGACCAAGGGGCCCGAGGAGTACACAGACGTGGCACACGTGGACGAGGTGGAGGGCGACGAACCGCTGCTCCCCGCGCGCGTGCACCGCCCCTCCGACCTCATGCGGCTCCTGGCGGGCGTCCTCGCGGTCGTGGTGCTCCTGGCGATCGCCGCGTTCGCGCACGGCACGACCTCCGGCCTGGAGCAGGACATCAACAAGGGCACCGGTCAGGCGCCCGACCTGCTGATCAAGATCGCGGGGCTGGCGTCCAGCATCGCGATCCTCCTGGTGCCGGTGGCGTTCGCGATCGAGCGGCTGATCAAGCGCGACGGGCTGCGGATCGCCGACGGCGTCCTGGCGGCCGTCCTCGCGCACGGGGTGACGCTCGCCACGGACCTGTGGGTCGCGAAGGCGGCGCCGGACTCCATCCGGGAGGCGCTCACCCAGCCCTCCCCCGGCGACATCCACGCCCTCACCGACCCGGTGCACGGCTATCTGGCACCGGTCATCGCCTACATGTCGGCTGTGGGCATGTCACGCCGCCCGCGCTGGCGCGCGGTGCTGTGGATCGTGCTGCTGCTCGACGCGCTGTCGATGCTCGTCACCGGCTACACGACCCCCTTCTCGATCATCCTCACGGTGCTGATCGGCTGGAGCGTCGCCTACGGCACGCTGTACGCGGTCGGCTCGCCGAACGTCCGCCCCACCGGGCGCACGCTGATGGCGGGCCTCAGGACGGTCGGTTTCCGTCCGGTCAGCGCCGCGCGCGTGGAGGCGTCGGAGTCCGGTGACAGCGACCGGGGACGGCGCTACTTCGTCACCCTGGAGGACGGTGCCCCGCTGGACGTCACGGTCGTCGACCGGGAGCAGCAGGCGCAGGGGTTCTTCTACCGCGCGTGGCGCAATCTGGCACTGCGCGGCTTCGCGACCCGCTCCAGCCTCCAGTCGCTGCGGCAGGCGCTGGAGCAGGAGGCGCTGCTCGCGTACGCGGCGATCGCGGCGGGCGCCAACGCGCCCAAGCTGATCGCGATGTCCGAGCTGGGTCCGGACGCCGTGATGCTGGTCTACGAGCACACCGGCGGGCGCACGCTGGACTCGCTGGCGGACGCGGACATCACCGACGAGGTGCTGCACAACGCGTGGCACCAGGTACGCGCGCTCCAGTCGCGGCGTATCGCGCACCGCAGGCTGGCGGGGGACGCGATCCTGGTGGATCGTTCCGGCACGGTGATCCTCACGGATCTGCGCGGCGGCGAGATCGCGGCGAGTTCCCTGCTGCTGCTCATGGACGTCGCCCAACTGGTGACGACCCTGGGGCTGCGCGTGGGCGCGGAGCGGGCGGTGGCCTCGGCGGTGAGCGTGCTCGGTCCGGACGCGGTCGCCGACTGTCTGCCGATGCTCCAGCCGATCGCGTTGACGCGCTCCACCCGCGCGACGCTGCGCCGGCTGGCCCGGGAGCGGGCGCAGCGCGAGCGGGACGCGGTCCTGGAGGCGTCCAGACAGGCCAAGCAGGCCCGTTCCGAGGCCGCGGAGGAGCCGGAGGCGGTCTCGTCCGGGAAAGCCGCCAAAAAGACGCTGAAGGCCGAGGCACGGGCCGAGAAACGGGCCCTGGACGAGGCGCTGGAGGGGGCCCGCGAGGACGACCTCCTCACCCAGATCCGGCACGAGGTGCTGCTCATCCGCCCGCAGGCGCCGGTTGAACCGGCCCGCCTGGAGCGAGTGCGCCCGCGCACGCTGCTGAGCTTCATGGCGGGCGCCCTGGGCGCGTACTTCCTGCTGACCCAGCTCACCCACATCGAGTTCGGGCCGCTGATCTCCAACGCCGAGTGGGGCTGGGTGGCCGCCGCCGTGGCGTTCTCCGCGCTCAGCTACGTCGCCGCGGCGATGAGCCTGCTCGGGTTCGTGCCGGAGCGGGTGCCGTTCCCGCGCACGGTCGCCGCGCAGGTCGCCGGGTCCTTCGTGAAGATCGTCGCGCCGGCCGCGGTCGGCGGGGTCGCCCTCAACACGCGGTTCCTGCAGCGGCAGGGGGTGCGGCCGGGGCTCGCGGTGGCCAGCGTGGGCGCCTCGCAGCTCTTCGGGCTCGGCTGCCACATCGTGATGCTGCTGTCCTTCGGCTACCTGACTGGCATCGAGAAGACGCCGTCGCTGACACCGTCCCGGACGGTCATCGCCGGGCTGCTGACGGTCGCGGTGCTCGTCCTCGTCGTGACCTCGGTGCCGTTCCTGCGGAAGTTCGTCGCCACGCGCGTGAGGTCGCTGTTCGCGGGTGTCGTGCCGCGCATGCTGGACATCCTCCAGCGCCCGCAGAAGCTGATCACCGGCATCGGCGGCATGCTCCTGCTCACCGCCTGCTTCGTGATGTGCCTGGACGCCTCGATCCGCGCGTTCGGCGACGAGTCGACGTCGATCAGCCTCGCCAGCGTCGCGGTCGTCTTCCTCGCCGGCAACGCGCTCGGCTCCGCCGCGCCCACCCCGGGCGGCGTCGGCGCGGTGGAGGCCACCTTGACGGTCGGCCTGATCGCCGTGGGCCTCCCCAAAGAGGTAGCCGCCCCCGCGGTCCTCCTCTTCCGCCTCCTGACCCTCTGGCTCCCGGTCCTCCCCGGCTGGATCGCCTTCAACCACCTGTCCCGCAAGGGCGCGCTGTAGCTCTACGGGGCGGTACGGGCTGCTCTGTGCCGTCGGTACGGCCACGGCGGGCACGCGCGGGCGGGCGAGGCAGCGGGGCACACGAGCCTCACGCGCGGGTGCCCCGGTCCCTCGTACGGCTCCCGTCCCGCGCGCGCGGGAGTGTGCGGCGCCAGGATGGGGATCATGGCGAAACGTTCCGTCGCGATGATCTCCGGTCTGGTGCTGCTGTCGTCCCTGATGGCGGCCTGCGGAAGCGGGGCGGGGGATGAGGGTTCGGCGGGGCAGAAACTGAGCTGGAAGGACTGTCCGGCGCCCTCGCAGGCGGAGGGCGGAGGGAACGCGCCGTCTCCGCTGCCGAACGGCGGGACGTGGCAGTGCGCGACGATGCGGGCGCCCCGGGACTGGGCCGAGCCGGACGGGGACACGATCGGGATCGCGTTGATCCGCGCGCGGGCCAGTGGGGACGCGGACGACAGGATCGGTTCGCTGGTGTTCAACTTCGGCGGTCCCGGCGGCTCGGGCGTGACCACCCTGCCGTCGTTCGGCGCGGACTACGCCAAGCTGCGCACCCGGTACGACCTGGTGAGCTTCGACCCGCGCGGGGTCGGCCGCAGCGCCGGCGTGAAGTGCGAGAGCGACCAGCAGCTCGACGCCTACTTCCAGCAGGACATGACACCCGACGACGCCGCCGAGCGCACGCAACTCCTGGCCACCACCAAGGAGTTCAACGCCGCCTGCGAGAAGAACTCCCCGAAGATGCTCCCGTACGTACGGACCACCGACGCGGCCCGGGACATGGACCTCATGCGGCAGGTCCTGGGCGACGGGAAACTGCACTACTTCGGCATCTCGTACGGCACCGAACTGGGCGGCGTCTACGCGCACCTGTTCCCGAAGAACGTGGGCCGCGCGGTCCTGGACGCGGTGGTCGATCCCACGCAGACCTCCGAACAGGGCTCCCTGGGCCAGGCGAAGGGCTTCCAACTGGCGCTCGACAACTACGCGCGGAACTGCGTCTCCCAGACGGAGGACTGCCCCGTCGGGAACACCGCGCAGGAGGTGAAGGACCGCATCGCGGGGCTCCTCAAGAGCCTCGACGCCAAGCCGCTGCCGGGCAATTTCCCGCGCGTGCTCACGCAGACCGCCGCCACCAACGGCATCGCCCAGGCGCTGTACTCGAAGGACTTCTGGGAGTACCTCACCGAGGGCCTGGAGCAGGCGTACGACGGTGACGGCAAGGTCCTGATGCTGCTGTCGGACCTGATGAACGGCCGCAGCCCGAACGGCGAGTACAGCAACATGTCCGCCGCGAACACCGCCATCGACTGCGCCGACGACAAACCCCGTTACACCCTGGCGGACGTCGAGCGCCGGCTCCCCGAGTTCCGGGCCGCCTCCCCCGTCTTCGGCGACTTCCTCGCCTGGGGCATGGTCAGCTGCACCGACTGGGCCGTCCCCGGAGCCGCCGACCATCCCGACGTGAGCGCGCCCGGCGCGGCCCCGATCCTCGTCGTCGGCAACACCGGCGACCCGGCGACGCCGTACGAGGGTGCCCGCCGGATGGTGGAGGCGCTGGGCAAGGGCGTCGGCGTCGAGCTGACGTACAAGGGGCAGGGACACGGCGCGTACGACAGCAAGGACAAGTGTGTGCGGGCGGCGGTGGACGGCTACCTGCTGGACGGCAAGGTCCCGGCGGCGGGAACCGTCTGTCCCCGCTGAAGCTGCTGGTCACAGGGTTATCCACAGGCTCTCACAGCCATCGCTCGCTCCGCCTACGATGACTGCACAGCCGTTCGACGCACGGAGCGGACGGCACGAGGGCGGGGGTGCGCGATGGCGCGATTCGTACGGTGGGCCGCGCTGGGGGCGGTCGCGGCGCTGGTGCTGGCCGGGTGCGGCAGCGGATCGAAGGAGAAGGCGGACGACGGCGGGAAGACACCGGCCTCGGACGCTCCCGCGGCGTCCGGACTGCCCGTATCACTGACCGGACAGAAGCTCGACTGGCGGCGCTGCACGGGAGATTCGGCGCTGGACGACGCATGGCAGTGCGCGACGCTGAAGGCGCCGCTCGACTGGTCGAAGCCGGCGGGACGCACGATCGACGTCGCGCTGCTGCGGACGAGGTCGAGCGGATCGGCGAGCGAGCGGATCGGCTCGCTGCTGTTCAACTTCGGTGGTCCGGGCGGCTCGGGCATCGACACCCTGCCCTCGTTCGCCCCGGGCTACACGACGCTGCGCGAGCGCTACGACCTGGTGACCTTCGACCCGCGCGGAGTCGGCCGCAGCGAGGGCGTGCGCTGCCGCAGCGACAAGGAGATCGCCGCCGCCGAGAGCGTGGACGCCACTCCGGACACGCCCGCCGAGGAGCGGGCGTTCTTCCAGGACGCCGACAGCTTCGGCCAGGGCTGCGAGAAAGCGGCGGGCGAACTGCTGTCCCACGTGTCGACGACCGACACGGCGCGCGACATGGACCTGATGCGCCAGGTCCTGGGCGACAGGAAGCTGTACTACTTCGGCACCTCCTACGGCACCGAACTCGGCGGCGTCTACGCGCACCTGTTCCCGAAGAACGCGGGCCGGCTGGTCCTGGACGCGGTGGTCGACCCGACCGCCGACGCGGTGGGCCACGCCCGCAACCAGGCTCAGGGCTTCCAGCGGGCGCTGGACAACTACCTGAAGTCGACCGGCCAGGACCCGAAGGCGGGCACCCGGAAGATCGCGGCCCTGCTGGAGAGACTGGACGCGAACCCGCTGGCGACGTCGTCCGACCGCGAGCTCACACAGGTCCTGGCGATCACCGGCATCGTCACCCCGCTGTACTCCGAGTCCTCCTGGCCGAGCCTGACCAGCGCGCTCAAGGAGGCCGAGGACGGCGACGGCTCGGGCCTGCTGGCGCTCGCGGACGCCTACAACGAGCGCGACGCCTCGGGGCGCTACAACACGGCGACCCACTCCCAGCGGGTCATCTCGTGCCTGGACGACAAGCAGCGTCCGACGCTCGACGAGACGCGCGGGATCCTCCCGGAGTTCGAGAAGATCTCCCCCGTGTTCGGCCCCTTCCTCGCCTGGGACAGCACGGGCTGGTGCCACGACTGGCCGGTGCCGGGCCAGTACGAGACCCCGGAGGTGAGCGCCCCGGGCGCGGCCCCGATCCTGCTGGTCGGCAACACCGGCGACCCGGCGACACCGTACGAGGGCGCCCGCAGGATGGCCGACGAACTGGGCGAGAAGGTCGGGGTGCTGCTCACCTGGAAGGGCGAGGGACACGGCGCGTACGGCAGCGGCAGCGACTGCGTCGACTCGACGGTGGACGCCTACCTGATCGACGGGACGGTGCCGGGGGACGGAAAGGTCTGCTCATGACCGCGGCGGGGGCCTCCCCCACGCGTGGTGGGCGAGGCCCCCGCCGTCCGGGAGCGGGAGCGGTCTCAGTAGACCGGCTTGTGCGGTTCGATCTGGTTGACCCAGCCGATGACGCCGCCGCCGACATGGACGGCGTCGGAGAAGCCGGCCGACTTCAGGACGGCGAGGACTTCCGCACTGCGGACACCCGTCTTGCAGTGCAAGACGATCTTCTTGTCCTGGGGCAGCGACTCCAGGGCGGTGCCGAGCAGGAACTCGTTCTTCGGGATCAGTTTGGCGCCCGGGATGGAGACGATCTCGTACTCGTTCTGCTCGCGGACGTCGATGATCTCGATGTTCTCGCCCTCGTCGATCCACTGCTTGAGCTGCTTCGCGGTGATCGTCGAGCCGAGGGCGGCCTCCTGGGCCTCCTCGGAGACGACGCCGCAGAACGCCTCGTAGTCGATGAGTTCGGTGACCGTCGGGTTCTCGCCGCACACCGCGCAGTTCGGGTCCTTGCGGACCTTGACCTGGCGGTACTGCATCTCCAGGGCGTCGTAGATCATCAGACGGCCGACGAGGGGCTCACCGGTGCCGGTGAGGACCTTGATGGCCTCGGTGACCTGGATGGAGCCGATGGACGCGCACAGCACGCCCAGGACGCCGCCCTCGGCGCAGGAGGGGACCATGCCCGGCGGCGGGGGCTCCGGGTACAGGCAGCGGTAGCAGGGGCCGTACTCGGACCAGAAGACCGACGCCTGGCCGTCGAAGCGGTAGATGGAGCCCCATACGTACGGCTTGTTGAGCAGCACGCACGCGTCGTTGACCAGGTAGCGGGTCGCGAAGTTGTCGGTGCCGTCGACGATCAGGTCGTACTGGCTGAAGATGTCCATCACGTTCTCGGCTTCGAGCCGTTCCTCGTGGAGGATCACGTTCACGTACGGGTTGATGCCGAGAACCGAGTCGCGCGCGGACTCCGCCTTGGAGCGGCCGATGTCGGCCTGGCTGTGGATGATCTGCCGCTGGAGGTTGGACTCGTCGACCTCGTCGAACTCGACGATGCCCAGCGTGCCGACACCCGCCGCGGCCAGGTACATCAGCGCCGGCGAGCCCAGGCCGCCGGCGCCGACACAGAGCACCTTCGCGTTCTTCAGCCGCTTCTGCCCGGCCATCCCCACGTCGGGGATGATCAGGTGGCGGGAGTACCTGCGGACCTCGTCTACGGTGAGCTCGGCGGCCGGCTCGACCAGGGGTGGCAGCGACACGGGGACTCCGTTGGTCGGTCAATCACTACAGTTGTTCTCTCTGCAACACTGCCACGCGCTTCTTCATTCCGAGACACCTGTCCCGATCCGCGAGACGATCTCGTCCCAGTAGCCGGGCAGGGTCTCCCAGGGGTCGTCCCGGCCGCCCCGGTCGGAACGGTCGGTGAACCAGATCGTCGCCGCGCCCTGCCAGCGGGCGATCCGCAGCGCCTCGTCGAGGTGCGTACGCGGCACGCCGTGCACGAAGTGGCAGAAGCGCTCCGGGGGATGCTCGGCCGTCCACTGCGCCGCCTGCGACCAGCGGTACTCGCTCCAGGGCCCGGAGAAGGTCACCAGCTGGTCGGCGTGCTCGGCGTATCCGGGGTGCGGGTGGGTGCCGTGGCCGAGGACCAGGTGCGCGTCGTCGGCGAACTCCCGCAGCGCGGCGGCCAGTTCGCCCGTGCCCGCGAGACCGGCGCGCTCGGCGGGGCAGCGGTCCAGGAGGAAGCCGTCGACCCGGTACCAGCTCGCGTAGCGGCCCGCGTCGTCGAGGAGTTCACCCCGCGCGCGTGCCCCGCGCGCGGAGTCGAGGCGGCCCAGGACGCGCACGCCCGCGTTGCGCAGCCGTCCGGCGACCTCCAGGCAGTGCGGGTCGGGGCGCGCGCCGGGGCCGTCGGCGACGTCCAGGACGGCCCAGTGCAACGGCGTGCCCGGGCGGGCGAGTTCGCCCCACTCTCCCGGCGCCAGCAGGGGATGCGCGATCCCGGGGACACCGAAGCCGGTGCGCACCCCGGTGCTCGCCCCGGTCACATGCGGCACGCGGCCTCCATCCAGATGTCCGCGAGGGACTCCTCCAGGTTGATCCGGGGCCGCCAGCCGAGCCGGTCGCGCGCGGTGCGCACGTCGGCCTGCTGCCAGCTCCCGCAGCCGTCCGGGTACGGGTACGCGACCGGGGCGGCGGGGTCGTGCTCGTGCCGGGGGTGGCCGATGGCCGCCCGCATCGGCCCCGGAGGGACGTCGAGTTCGTGCAGCGAGCCCGCGTACCCGGCCACCCGCGCGAGGGTCGCGGCGGCGTCCCGCAGGCGCACCGCGCGGCCGGAGCCGATGTTGATGACGCCCTGCGCGGCGGACAGCGCGGCGGCGTGCACCGCGCGGGCGACGTCCCGGACGTCCACGAAGTCGCGCTGCGCGCCGAGGCCCGCGAGCTTCAGTTCGCCGTCGCCGGACTGCATGGCGCGGCGCATCGCCTCCGCGAGGCGGCCCAGCGGACTCCCCGCGGGCGTGCCGGGTCCGGCCGGGGAGAACACCCGCAGCACGACCGCGTCGAGGCCGGAGCCGAGGACGAGTTCGGTGGCGGCGAGCTTGCTCACGCCGTACGGGCCGCCCGGGCGCGGGACGGCGTCCTCCGCCGTCGACGAGCCGGGCTGGCTCGGGCCGTACTCGGCGCCGCAGCCGATCTGCACCAGGCGTGCGCCGCAGCCGCTGCGCCGCAGCGCCTCGCAGACCGTGGCGACGGCGACCGTGTTGTGCCGGATCAGCTCCTTCGCGCCGCCGCGTGTGGCGCCCGCGCAGTTGATGACGACCTGGGGGTGGACCGCGTCCAGGAAGCGCGTCAGCGCTCCCGGGCTGCCGGACGCGAGGTCGAACCGCACGTCGGCGTCGTCCCCGCGCCCGAGCGCGGTGAGCTGCGCCGCCGGGTCGGCGAGCAGCCGGTCCGCGACGAACCGGCCGAGGTATCCGTTGGCTCCGATCAGCAGCACCCTCATCGCGCCGCCCCCAGGAAGTGCAGGGCGCGGGTCGCTCCGGGTCGAGGCGTGGTCATCTGGTCTCTCCTTCGGGGGTGGTGCGGTTGCCCGCGGCGGGGTGGTGGGGCGCGCTCGCCACGCGCGTGGGGGGTGCCCGGCGCGGGCCGTGCACGGGGGCGAGGCGCCGTCCGGCCGTCATGACACGGCCGACACCGGCGCGGCCGTACGACGGGCAGGGGGACGGCTTGGCCGGCGTCGCGGCGTCGGCGGCGGGGCGGGCGCTCAGCACGGCCGGTCCGTCCGCGCGTGGGCCGACGCTTTCGTGAGGGTGCGGGCCGTGTGGATCAGGAGGACCGTGGCGGCGGCCGTCGCGGTGAGGGCGGGGATCGCGGCGGGGCTCCAGGCGGTCACCAGGGTGTCGACGGGGACGGAGAGCGCGTCGCAGCCAGGGAGGCGGCCCGCGAGGACGGTGGCCGGGGCGAGGGCCAGGGCGGCGGCAGCGGCGGACAGGACGACCGCGGGGGCGTGCGTGAAGCCGTGGACGGTGAGCAGGCGCGCGAGGAACAGGAGCAGGCCGAGGGGGACGACGCGCGCGTACGCGGCAGGTTCGCCCAGCAGCGCGCCGCACAGCGCGGTGAGGCCCGTGAGGGCGGCCGCGTACAGGGCGACCGTGCCCAGCAGCAGCGGTCGTACGGCTCTGGCGAACTCCTCCAGGCCGCGGCTGCCGCACAGTCGGCGGCCCGCGCGGACGGCGAGGAGGTGGGCGCAGCAGGCGGCGGGCGCGCAGGCCAGGGCGAGGGTCAGCAGGGGTGCGGCGGTCAGCGGCCAGGGGGCGTCCGGGGCGAGGCCGGGCGGGCCGTCGGGGCCCCCGGTGACGGCGCCCGCGAGGAGTCCGTCGCCGACGGCGGCGTACAGCAGCAGCCAGCAGGTCGCCGGGACGGTCCGGCGCGGCACCGGGCGCGGACGCCGGCGCGGGCTCAGCGGGCCGTGGCGCAGTACGGCGCGCAGCGCGAGGGCGACGGCGAGGACGCCCGCGCCGAGGACGGCCTGCCGTTCCGTGCCGGCCGTGCGGTGCAGCCCGGCGACCGTCGCGGCGCACAGGGCGCCCGGGAGGAGGCCGAGCAGCGCCCACGCGGGGCGGGTACCGGAGGCCAAGCGCTTGGAAGGCGCCTGCTCTGTCGGGGCGTTCTCCCTCGGCACGCGCGCGTACATCTCCTCGGCGAGCGAGAAGACGTCCCGGTGCCGGAACCGGGCGGCGTCCCGGTCGGTGAGCCCGTGCGCCTCCAGCCCGGCGGCGATCTCCAGGGGGTCCACGGCGCGTTCGCACAGCTCTCGGTGGCGGTGCAGCAGGGTCTTGACGGGGTCGACGCCGGTACGGCGGGTACCTACGGCGTTGTCCCGCGCCGCAGGGGAGCCGTCCCGGCCGACCTCTCGCGCTGCCGAGGGCCTGTCCGCGCCTGCGTCCCGGGCCACCGCAGGCTCGCCCCCACGCGCCGGCCGCGCCGCAACGGCCCCGCCCTCGCGCGCGTCCCGGGCAGCCGCACCCTCGCCCCCGCCCGACCCGCGCGCCGTACTCCCCGGCGACGGCTCCCCCAGCGCCTCCCCGACCCACTCGGCCGACCGCTCGTCCCACGCCCCCGCGCTCCCCGGCGCCTCGGCCCGGTCGAGCCCTTCCACCCCGCTCACAGGCGCCCCTCCCCCACCGGAACCGCCGTACACGCGGGCCTGCCCAAGCCCACCCCCACCGGCAGGGCAGCGGGCACACCGCACCCCGCGCTGCCCCCGCCTTCCGGCACCGCACGCGCGCCAGAGCCCCCGGCACCTCCCGCCCTCGCGAGCCCCTCGTCCCCGGCCTCACCGCCGCCTCTCCGCCCGGCCGCCCACCCCGGTACCCGGCGCCCGGCCCAGCGCCCCGCCAGATGCGCCTCCGCGGGCACCCCGAACGGCATCGGCTCCCCGTCCTCGCCGACGACGACACGCCGGACGGGACACCGGGACACGACGTCCAGATAGATCGCGTCGAACGCCGCGACGTTCTGCTCCACCGTGAACAGCTCCAGCGCGCGCGCCCGCGCCGCGGCACCCAGGCGCGCACGGCGCTCGGGGTCGCGCAGGAGTGCCACGCACGCCTCGGCGAGCGCCCGCGGGTTGCGCGGGGGGACGACGAGCCCGGTGCCGCCTATCGCCTCGACGACGGCACCGACGTCGGTGGAGACGGTGGCGCGCGCGCAGAGCATGGCTTCCACGAGCCCGTCGGGGAACCCTTCGACGACGCTGGAGAGGACGACGACGGAGCCGGCCGCGTACGCCTCGGCGGCGCCGGGGAGTTCGGGCCCGCCGGGTTCCTCGAAGGAGACGGGGTTGTCGCCGACGGCGTAGGAGCCGGGGGCCTCGTCGGGGAAGAGCTGGGCGGCCAACGCGCGGCAGTGGCCGAGGTAGGCGGCGCCCTCGGCGTCGGCGGGCGTGCCGACGACACGCAGCCGGGTGCCGGGCTCCTGGCGGCGGACCTCGGCGAAGGCGTGCAGGAGGGAGACCAGGTCCTTGGCGGGCTCGATCCGGCCGACCCACACGAGGGTGCGCGGGTCGGCGGTGTCGGGCGCCTCGCCGACCTCGGCGAAGGGGGCCGCGTCGAGCCCGGGGTGGACGGTGCGCAGCTTGGCCGGGTCGGCGCCGCACCGTTCCTGCCAGCGGCGCGCGTGCGCGTTGCCGGGCGTGATGCGGGCCGCGCCCCGGTACACCTCGGCGGCGAGCCGTCCGTGGAAGGCCGCGAGCAGGGCTCGTACGGGAGCGGCAGCGCCCTCCGGCACACCGCGCACCCCGCGCGCACCTGGCGCCCCGCGCCCCGCGCGCACATCGTCCGCGCCCCGCGCACTGTCACCGCCCTCGAAACCCCCACTGCCCGCCCCCTCAGAGCCGGCCGCACTCTCCAGATAGTGCGTCCGCAGCCTCACCCCGTACTCCGTCACCACGAGCGGCACCCCGAAGAAGTGCCCGGCGAGCAGCCCGGGAAGGGCCGTGATGCCCCCTGAGGCCGCGTGGCAGAGGTCGACGGACCCGAGGGCGTCCTCCTCGTACCAGGGCAGCGACAGGGGCCTCAGGGCGCGTTCCAGGCGGTCCGTGACGGCGAGCAGGTCGGGGACGCGGGCCTCGTGGGCGGCCGGACGGGCGCCGGGCGCGCGGCAGGCGCGTTCCAGGGCGCGTACGGCCCGCTCGGAGCGGAGCGCGCCGGGCAGTCCGCCGGTGTCGCGGGCGAGTTCGGCGAGTGCGTACAGCGCGTTGCCGAAACGGTCCGCCTCAGCGGTGGAGGGGGACGCCGAGCAGATGGCCGCCACCAGTTCGCCGTACGCGTCCAGGAAGCGCCGGCGGGCTCGGCGGCCGTGGGGGGCGCCGTCGTCGGGGCGGTGATCGGCGGGCGGGAGCGCGTAGACGGCGAACTCGTGCTGCCCGAGCCCGCGCACGAGCCGGTCGCACCAGAGTCCGGCGTCACCGCTCAGATGCGGCCGGCCACCCTCCGTCAGCAGTCCGATGCGCACGAGCGCACCCCCGATCTCCCCTTCAGGGAGCCGTCGTTGACCCGACGGCTCACAGCGGGAAGAACGTATGCGGACAAGGCGGTGGTGCGGCGGACGGTTGTCCGTCGCACCACCAAAAGGGGTGAACGGTCGTAACTTTCCCGTGCGGGTCGCGTTCTGTCGCGCTAAGAGATCACACGGTCACCGAAGGCGGGCCGAAAATCACACGAAAACGCCCCGAGGCGCGTCTCACGGCACCTCGGGGCGTTCGGGTTCGCTCACGCGGCGGCGAGTTCCCGCCGTTCGGCTCTCCTGCGCGCGGCGACGCCCGGATCGAGCGCCGGTACGGCCGCCAGGAGCTGCTTGGTGTAATCCTCGCGCGGCGAGTCGTACACCTCGTCGGCGGGCCCCTCCTCGACGATCCGGCCCTGCCGCATGACGGCCACCCGGTCGCTGACCTGGCGGACGACGGCGAGGTCGTGGGCGACGAAGACGAGGGCGAGGCCCAGTTCGCGCTGGAGCTCGCCCAGGAGGGCGACGACCTGCGCCTGCGTGGTGACGTCGAGCGCCGAGACGGGCTCGTCGCAGACGATCACGCGCGGGTCGGCCGCCAGCGCGCGGGCGATGCCGACGCGCTGGCGCTGGCCGCCGCTGAACTCGTGCGGGTAGCGGTCGTAGTGCCCCGCTTCCAGGCCGACGCGCTCCAGGAGCTGCGTCACCCGCGCGCGGATGCCCTTCTCGTCCCGCTCGCCCCGCGCGCGCAGGGGGTCGGCGATCGACTCGCCCACGGTGCGGCGGGGGTTGAGGGAGGAGACGGGGTCCTGGAACACCATCTGGACGGCGGGGTCCACGCGCGTGTGCGCGTGCCCGTCGTAACGGATCTCGCCCGCCGTGGGCTTCAGGAGGCCCACCAGCATGCGTCCCAGGGTGGTCTTGCCGCTGCCGCTCTCGCCGACGACCCCGAGGGTCTCGCCCCGGCGGACGGTCAGGGAGACCCCGTCGACGGCCGCGAACGCCTTCTTGCCACGCCCGAACTCGCGCCGCAGACCGGTGGCTTCGAGGACGACGTCGTCGGTCGCCTCGGAGACCGTGCGCCGTACGTCCACGCGCGGGACGGCGCCGAGCAGCTCGCGCGTGTACGCGTCCTTCGGGGCGGCGAGGACGTCCCCGATCGCGCCGTGCTCGACGAGCCTGCCGTGGCGCATGACGAGGACGTCGTCGACACTCTCGGCGGCCACGCCCACGTCGTGGGTGACCAGCAGGAGGCCCATGCCGGTCTCCTCGCGCAGGGTGTGCAGCAGGTCGAGGATCTGGGCCTGGACGGTGACGTCGAGGGCCGTGGTGGGCTCGTCGGCGATCAGCAGGTCCGGTTCGCAGGCGAGGGCCATCGCGATCAGCGCGCGCTGGCGCATGCCGCCGCTGAACTCGTGCGGCCGCGACCGGGCCCGGCGGGCCGCGTCGGGGATGCCGACCCGGTCCAGGACCTCGACGGCACGCGCGCGGGCGGCACGCTTCGCCGCGCGCGTGTGCACGCGGTACACCTCGGCGATCTGGTCACCGATCGCGTAGTACGGGTCCAGGGACGACAGCGGGTCCTGGAAGACCATCGCCGCCTTCCCGCCGCGCAGCCGCCGCAGCTCCTCGTCCGAGGCGTCCTGGACGGCCGTCCCGGCGACGGTCACGGAGCCGCCCACACGCGCTCCAGTGCCCCTGTGCAGGCCCAGGAGCGCCGAGGCGACCGTGGACTTGCCGGAGCCCGATTCGCCGACCAGAGCGAGCGCCGAGCCCTCCTGGAGGGTGAAGGAGAGGCCGTCGACGGCCTTCAGGGCGCCGAACTCGACCGTGAGGCCGCTGACTTCCACGAGGCTCACGCGAGCACCACCCGTCGGTCGGCCAGCGCGTACAGGACGTCCGCGACGGCGTTGGCGAGAACCACGAAGAACCCGATGACCAGGACCATGCCGACGACGACCGGGAGGTCGACGACGCTGACCGCGTGGACCAGCTCCTGGCCGATGCCGGGCAGACCGAACAGGGTCTCGATGAGGACGGCGCCACCCACCGCGCTGCCGAAGTCGTTGGCGTTGAGCGCGATGACCGGGGCGAACGCGCCGCGCAGGGCGTGCCGCCCGATGACCGCCCGCTCGCCGACGCCGTACGCGCGGAAGGTGCGGATGTGGTCCTCCGCGAGGGTCTCCAGCATCGATGTCCGCGTGACGCGCGCGAAGTAGGCGGCCTCGGCGAGCGCGAGGGTGAGCCAGGGCAGCAGGAGGTTCCACGCCCACTGTTCGGGGTCGTCGGAGAAGTTGACGTACTGCGGGAACGGCAGCAGTTCGAGCTGCCCGCAGACGACGATCATCAGCAGCAGGCCGATGACGAAGACCGGCATGGCGATCCCGGCGAGGGTGACGGCGGTCAGCGCGCGCTCGGTGAACCGGCCGCGCCGCCACACCGACAGCACGCCCGTGCCGACGCCCAGGATCAGCCACAGGACCATCGCGCCGAACACCAGCGACAGGCTGACCGGGAGCTTGCCGAGGATCGTCTCGGTGACCTGCTGGCCGGTCTGGTACGACATGCCGAGGCAGGGCGCCGAGCAGTGCTCGACGGAGGTACCGGTCGAGTAGTCGTGGCCGACGACGATCCCCTGGAGGAAGTCCCAGTAGCGCAGGTACAGCGGGTCGTCGAGCCTGAGCTGTTCGGTGACCTGTCGGACCTGTTCCGGCGAGCAGCGCGGGCCGCAGGTGATCTGGGCGACGTTGCCGGGGGTGACGTAGAAGACCACGTAGATGATCGCCGAGAGGGCGATCAGCGTGAGGACGACGCCGATCAGGCGGCGCACGAGGAATCCGGCGAGACCGTTCACTTCGCGGCCTCCTTCGCGGTCTCGGCCTTCGCCTCCTGCTTACGGCCCGTCCCCACGCGCAGGCGCGAGGCCGCGCGCGGGTCGAGGGCGACGCGTACGCCGTCGGCGAGGACCATGAGGGCCAGCACCGTGACGAACAGCGCGCCCGCGGGGAACAGCAGGTACTGCGGAGCCGTCTGGTACCAGACGTTGGCCGAGGTGAGCATCTGTCCCCAGGACGGGGTGGGCGGTTTGACGCCGACACCGAGGAACGACAGTGCGGCCTCGATGGCGATGTTGGCGGGTGCCATCAGCGCGGCGTACGTGATGACCGGTGCGGCGAGCCCGGGGAGGATGTCGCGGCGCGCGACGCGCCAGGTGCTCCACCCGCTGAGGCGCGCGGCGGCGACGTAGTCGCGCTCCTTGAGGGTGAGCGTCTGCGCGCGGGCGATCTTCCCGATCGTCCCCCAGGCGACGAACCCGATGACGAACGCGACGAGCACGGGGCGCGGGACGCTGTCCGGTACGACGGCCAGCAGCGCGAGCGCCATGATGATCAGCGGCATCGCGACGATGATGTCCGTGATCCGGCTCAACAGTTGATCAACCCATCGGTTGCCGAGCGCGGCCGTGACGCCGACGACGACCCCGAGGACGACCTGGACGACGGTCGCCGCGAGCGCGACCCCGAGGGAGACGCGCGCGCCGTAGACGAGGCGCGCGAACAGGTCGCGGCCGGTCTGCGGTTCGACGCCGAACCAGTGGTCGGCGCTGATGCCGCCGAAGGACCCGACGGGTACGCCGCCGCGCGCCGAGTCGACCAGGTCGGGGTGGTAGGTGGTGGGGTCCTGGCCCTCCAGGGCGGTGAGGAGGGGCGCGGCGAGCGCGACCAGGACGAGGAGGGCGACGACGGCCGCCGCGACCATGGCGGCACGCTGCGCGCGCAGCCGCCGCCAGAACTGACGGGCACCCGAAACCCCCGGGACGGCGGTGTCCGTCCCGGGGGTCTGGGTGGCGTGGAGTGCCTGACTCATGTTGATTGCTTGATCGTCATTGAGTGTGTGTAGGGACTACTTGACCGCGACCTGGGAGATGTCCAGGACACCCGTCCAGTCACTGATCACGACGTTCTTGATGTCCTTGCCGTAGAGCCGCTTGTAGACGGGGTGGAACAGCGGGACGGTCAGCGCCTGCTCGCCGATCTTCTTGTCGAGGGCGCCCCACCGCTTGGCGGCGGCGTCGAGGTCGGTCAACTTGTTGATCGCGTCGATCTCGTCGTTGACCGCCTTGTCGTTCAGCTGGGCGGTGTTGAAGTTCGCGCCGTCCTTGACGATCTGGCGGCCGTCGAAGATGGGGGCGAGGAACGGGCCGCCGGAGGGCCAGTCGGCACCCCAGTGGGCGAGGAAGAAGCCAGGCTCGGTCTTCACGCTCTGGATGGTGTCGGAGTAGTCGTTGTCCTCCAGACCCTGGAGCTTGACCGTGATGCCGGCCTTCTTGAGCGCGTCCTGGATCGCGGTCGCGATCTCGGGGCTCGTCTCGAAGTTCTTGTCGTTGGAATGCGTCAGCGTGACGGTCAGCCCGTTCGGGTGGCCCGCCTCCTTCAGCAGCTCCCTGGCCTTGGCGGCGTTGCCCGTAGCACCGGCCGGGAAGAGGTCGTACGGCGTGTAGCCGAAGGACTTCTGGTTCGGCAGGTAGGTGGTGGCGGCCTCGGCGAGCGCGGAGCCGCCGGCCGCGTTGATCACGGAGGAGCGGTCGACGGCGTAGGCGATCGCCTGGCGCACCTTCGGGTCGTCGAACGGCTTCACCTTCGGGTTGAAGGCGATGTAGTTCGTGTAGCCGAAGTGACCGGTGCCCACGCGCGAGGCGAGGCTCTTGTCGCCGGTCACCTTCGCCAGCTCGGCCGGGCCGAGGTTGGTGTCCGTGGTGACCGCGGCGGCGTCCGCGCCCTGGGACGCCGACAGCCGCTGGTTGATCACCGCGGAGTCGAGACCGGAGCGTACGTCGATCTTGTCCGGGTACGCCTTGCGCTCGGCGTCGGTCGCGGCGGACCAGTTGGGGTTGCGCTCCAGGACGACGTGCTCGCCGTTGTTCTCGTTCGTGACGACCTTGTAGGGGCCGGACGAGACCGGGTGCTCGACGTACTTGGTGCCGGTGTCCTTGGCCTTCGGGACCGGCGCGAACTGCGTCTGCGTGGCCAGGAAGGGGAACTCGCCCTCGGGCTTGTTCAGGTGGAAGACGATGGTCCGCGCGTCCGGCGTCTCGATCGCCGCGAGGCCCTTGGGGTCCTTGTAGGGGCCCTGGTAGCCGGCGGCGCCGACCAGCCAGTCCCGCAGGTAGGGGGCGCCGCCGGACAGCTCGGGCGCGAAGGAGCGCTCGATGCCGTACTTGATGTCAGCGGTCGTGATCGGCGTGCCGTCCTCGTACTTGAGGCCCTCCTTGAGGGTGTACGTCCACACGGTCGCGTCCTTGTTGGGACGGCCGGTGTCGGTGGCGAGGTCGGGGACGACCTTCGCGCCCTCGGCACCGTTCTCGCGGTTGCGGGTGGTGAGCGTGCGGAAGAGGAGGGAGGGGACGTTGCCGCCGCCCGAGGTGTAGAGGCGGGCCGGGTCCAGGTTCTTCTGGGGGTTGGCGTTCAGCACCGAAAGGGTGCCGCCCTTGTGGGGCGTGGCGTCGGCGCCGGAGGAGCCCTTGGCGTCGCTGTCCTCCGGCCCGCAGGCGGCGACACCCGCTGCCACCACCAGGCTGACGGACGCCGCGGCCACGCGGCGGGCTATGACGGACGGTTGACGCATCGGTGGGGGCCTCTCGATTGACCGGACCGGTCGGGTTGACCGGGCTGATGGTGTTGACCGTGGGGTTGATTCAGTGGACCGACTTGATCGGATCACCGCACATCTCGACAGCCGTCCCGGAATTCGAGACAGATTGACGAGGAGTGAGACGATCGCGGACAGACGTCTGCCCCGGCGGCGGAGAGTCGAAAAAACGTGGCCTGGGCCACGGCGTAAGGCTGGGGATCCGACGCGCGCACGCATGAGGGCGGTGGCGTCAGCAACAGTGGATGTCGGCTACGCAGAGCGCGGTCACGCCGATGAGCGCGAGCTCGATGGCCGCGCTGGCGACGACATGACTAGACCACATGAGCAGAAATATGAACGAAAATCGGTGCGCATGTCAACGTGACTTATGAGCCGTTTGTCAACTACCCGGGTACGCCCAGGGGTTGGGCCTGCACCGGATCCCCTTGAAGACCAGGAACTTCGTCTGCTGCTGCATGACGGGAGCCAGGTCACCCTGCTTGTCGCACGTCTCGTGCCCGTACCCGAGCCGGTGCCCCACCTCGTGGTTGATCAGCATCTGCCGGTACAGGTACATCTGGTCGCCGTAGGTCTCCGAGCCCTGCGCCCAGCGGTACGCGTTGATCATCACGCGCTCGGTGGCGGTGGAGTTGCAGGACACGTTGTCCTGCGTGGTGTCCAGGCCGGACTTGTCGCACCAGAAGGCGGTGGTGCCGGGGCTCGCGAGCGTGATGACGAAATCCGGCCTTCCGCTGTAGATCCGCTCGAAGGTACGGGCGCCGTTGTGCGCCCAGCTCCGGTTGTCGTTCAAGGTCTTCTGCACGGCCTGCGCGAACAGCCCGCCGTCAAGACCGAGCCCCTGTTCGACGTCGACGCGGTAGCTGTACTTCCGGCCCTTCCCCGGCGCCTTGTCGACGCCCGGCACCGCGTCGAACTTCCCCGACCCCTTGAGGTCCGCGGCCAGCGGGTACTTCGCGGCCATCCTCTCGTCGTACGACAGCGGCTTCACGGCCGCCGACGTGGACGGGCTGGGCACGATGCCCACCGCGCCGCCCGCCTGCGTGGACTGTTCGCTGCGCGACTCGGTGCGGGCCGTGTCGTCGCTCTCGCCGTCGGTGACCTGTCCGGCGACGACCACGGCGAGGACGGTGGTGACGGCCGCCGCGGCGATGCCGGTGAAGGCGCGGCCCTTGGTGCTCTTCGTCGAGGCCGGGGCCTCGGCGTCGATATCGGGGTTGATCGGGTTGATCGGATCGACCAGGTTGAGCGGAGTCGATGGATGGTCGATACCTCGATCAACACCATCACGTCGATCAAGTCGGTCAATGAGATCGACGTCCATATGGACAGCCGTGTCCATACGACCGGACCTGTTGACCGTGTTGACGGCACGACCGCCGCCGTCCACCTGAACCGGCGCATCCCCGAACGCGTCCACATACTCCTGCCGCGGTCCACCCCCCACCCGCGGCCTCGGCACGACAGACGGCCGCCCTGCGCCGCCCTCCCCGAACGCACCCCAGCCGCCCCCGGCCTCCCGCTGCTCGGGATGCCCCCCGCGCACCGGCGGGAACCCGTGCGCGGGCGTCCCGTCGAGCGGCACGAAACCGTAAGGAGGCGTCCCTTGGGGAACACCCCCGTGAGGGCCGCCCCCATAGGGCGCCCCGTTCCCGCGATAGGGCCCGGCGGACGGCGCCCCGCTCTCGTGCCAGGACGTCTCGGCGTTGCGCGTGGGCAGCGGAGGCCGCTCACCGGAGCCGCCCCCGAAACCGCCCCGCGTGGACGCGGCACCCTCGGAAGGAGCCCCGTTCTGCGCGGCGCCTCCGGCGACCTTCTTCGCCGGTTTCGGCGCGGGCCCTCGTCGGCTGTGCCGTCCCACGCGCCTCAGCTCCCGGCGCCGGCGGTCGAGGCGAGGAGGTCCCGGAAGGCGGCGGCGACGGCCTCCGGGTACTCCATCATCGCGACGTGCCCGGCGTCGGGGAGGGTGACCAGCCGGGAGTCCCGGAAGGTGCGTTCCGCCTTGCGGGCCATGCGGTAGCCGACGAGCTGGTCGCGGGCGCCGTAGACCAGCAGCGTGGGGGCGAGGACGCGGGCGGCCTGGCGCCACATGTTGTGCTGGCCGCCGAGGGTGTAGGAGTTGACGAGCCCGCGCGCGGAACGCGTCATGGCGTCCCAGAAGTACGGCAGCCGCAGCCGCCGCTCCATCTCCTCCACGGCGGCCCGGAAGCCCTCCGGGGTCACCTGGGCGGGATCGCCGTAGCACAGCGCCATGACACCCCGGACGCGGTCCTCCGGCGTCCAGTCGCGGCTGAGGCGGGCGAAGAGCGCGGTGACGCCGGGGACGGCGAGCAGGCCGGTCGGGACGGCGGTGCGCTGGACGCGGATCTCGGGGAGGGCCGGCGAGACCAGGGTGAGCGTGCGGACCAGGTCGGGCCGGACGGCGGCCACGCGCGTGGAGACCGCGCCGCCGAGGGAGTTGCCGAACAGGTGGACCGGGCCGCGCCCCGAGGAGTCGAGGAGGTGGATGACCGCGCGCGCGTGCGCGGAGACCGAGTAGTTGCCGTCGTCCGGGGGCGGGGAGTCGCCGAAGCCCGGCAGGTCGACCGCCTCGCCGTCGACGTCGCCCTCCAGGCGCTGCATCAGATCCGACCAGTTCTGCGAGGAACCGCCCAGACCGTGGACGTACAGCGCCGGGGGCAGCCCCGCGCGCGCGGGTGGCCTGGAACGAACGGAAAGCGTCACACCGGGCAGCCGTACGGACCTGAGGTGCTCGCCTTCCGCGACCCGGACGGGCAACACCTTGGGAAAGGCGTTGGCGGGCGGCGGAGTTGGCACCTCGGTCGAAGACATGCGGCAATGTTACGAGAGGATCACACACCCTTACACGCGATCAGCGCCACAGAAGGCGTGACAGAACGCACAAGGGGGGAACGGAACCGATCACGCACGAATGCGATCGGTCCGTGGGTGTCACCGCCCGCGCGACGTGGCACCCGCGCGGGACGTCTCCTAGGCTCGAAGGCGACTCGGAACCACCCGGGCCCACCGGAATCACCCGCACCCCCGTGGACAGGGAGACCCGCCATGGCCACCGATCCCGTCGACCCCACCGACCCGGACACCTTCGAGCACGACGGCCGGCCGGACGGCCAGGTCGCCGTCGAGGCCCCCGAGAACGACACCGCCGAGCAGCGCGCGGAGCTGACCCCGGCCGGGGACGACTCCCTGGAGGACGCGGACCCGACCCGGGCCGCCGAGGGGGACCTGCTGGAGCAGTCCCGGGTGGTAGCTCAGGACGAGGACGACTACCGCTGAACGGCGCGCGGCCGGCCGAGAGCGCCTCGTATGCCCGGTACGCGCCGGGCCGAAACCCCTCGCGTCACTTCTGTGCGGCTTTTCCCACCACCCCGGTCCGTGAAATTCTGCGCTCGCACCGCGCACACCACGGTTACCGAAAAGTACGATGGCCGCGCGGCCAGCACAGCACACCGCATGTGGACGACTTTGGGAGGCGGCGTGACAGCCATCGAGCAGACTGAGGCTACGCGCCCGCGAGGCACGCGCCTGCCGCGCCGTGCCCGGCGGAACCAGTTGCTGGGCGCCGCCCAGGAAGTGTTCGTGGCACAGGGCTACCACTCGGCCGCCATGGACGACATCGCCGAACGCGCGGGCGTCAGCAAGCCGGTGCTCTACCAGCACTTTCCGGGCAAGCTCGACCTGTACCTGGCGCTCCTCGACCAGCACTGCGAGGCGCTGATCCAGGCGGTGCGCACGGCACTGGCGTCGACGACCGACAACAAGCAGCGCGTGCGCGCGACGATGGACGCGTACTTCGCGTACGTGGAGGACGAGGGCGGCGCCTTCCGGCTGGTCTTCGAGTCCGACCTGACGAACGAACCGGCTGTGCGCGAGCGCGTCGACAAGGTGACGAACGAGTGCGCCGAGGCGATCTGCGACGTCATCGCCGAGGACACGGGCCTCTCGCGCGCGGAGTCGATGCTGCTGGCCTCCGGCCTCGGCGGGCTCGCGCAGGTCGTCGCCCGGTCCTGGCTGCACAGCGACCGCAGCGTCCCGCGCGACCAGGCCGTCCAGTTGCTGGCGTCGCTCGCCTGGCGCGGCATCGCCGGCTTCCCGCTGCACGGCGTCGAGCAGCACGGCACGGACGCGCACTGACGCGCGGTTCGCGTTTTTGTTCCCGGACGGTGTTCGCTCCTGGCGTGGGTGGCCCGCGCCGTGTCCGTCGCCCCGCCGGGCTAATGTGTGCAGCGTACGGCGCGGACGCCCGCGCACCTCACTGACCGTCGGAGGGACATAGCCGTGGAGGTCAAGATCGGCGTGCAGCACGCGCCCCGCGAGATCGTTCTGGAGAGCGGTCAGAGTGCCGAGGAGGTCGAGCGGGCCGTGGCCGAGGCACTGGCGGGCCAGTCGTCGCTGCTCAGCCTCGTGGACGACCACGGGCGCAAGGTCCTGGTCCCGGCGGACCGTCTGGCCTACGTGGAGCTCGGCGAGCCGGCTCCGCGCAAGGTGGGCTTCGGCGCGTAAGGCACCCACACGCGGCAAGGGCCCGGCGACTGTCACCAGTCGCCGGGCCCTTGATCGTTCCTTCACGGACGGAGCACATCTCCCGCACAGGGGAGGATTGCATTCCGCAGGTCACGGGTATGACCGCTACGACCTTGGTGCACGGGACGGCCGTACGGGAGGGACCCACATGATCTTCGAAGCGCTCGCCTCCGCGCTGCTCGGTCTGGCGCTCGCGTGGGCAGCGGTCCGCCGCCTCCCGCACCGCCTCCCGGCCGCCTCCCTGGTCCTGACGACCGGCACGGCCGGAGCCCTGTTCGGCGACTTCGTCACGCACACGGCGTTCGCCTCGGGCCTGCTGCCGAGCCTGACGGGAGCGGTCGTGGTGGCGACGGCGTCCCTGTCCCTGCTGCTGCGCCCGTCGGCGGGGCGCCTGCGGGAGCGATCGATCCCGGCGTGACGCCGGGACGCACACGCGGGCGCGGGTGACTCCCCCCGCGCCCCTCGCGCTCCGAGCCCTCCGCTCCCTTGACGCCCTCTCAGGAAGCCGCCCCTGAGCGGCCCCCGCAAGCCGTCGGCCCCGAGCAGTGCGCTACGCCGCCAGCCCCAGCGCGGCCATCCGCTTCGTGTGCGCCTCGGTGATCCGCGAGAACATCCGCCCCACCTCCGCGAGGTCGAACCCGTCGGCCACCCCGCCGACCAGCATCGTCGACAGCGCGTCCCGCTCGGCAACCACCCGCTGGGACTGCGACAGCGCCTCCCCCATCAGCCTGCGCGCCCACAGCGCGAGCCGTCCGCCCACGCGCGGGTCGGCGTCGATGGCCGCGCGCACGCGCTCGACGGCGAACCCGGCGTGACCGGTGTCGTCGAGGACGGCGAGCACCAGCGCGCGGGTGTCGGAGTCGAGCCGGGCCGCGACCTCCCGGTAGAAGTCGCTGGCGATGGAGTCACCGACGTACGCCTTGACGAGCCCTTCCAGCCAGTCGGAGGGGGCCGTCTGCCGGTGGAAGCCGTCGAGGGCGGCGACGAACGGCTCCATGGCCTCGGTGGGCTCCGCGCCGATCTCGGTGATCCGGTCCCGCAGCCGCTCGAAGTGGTGGAACTCGGCGGACGCCATCTTCGCCAGTTCCGCCTTGTCCGCGAGGGTGGGCGCGAGCTTCGCGTCCTCCGCGAGCCGTTCGAACGCCGCGAGCTCGCCGTAGGCCAGCGCTCCGAGGAGGTCCACGACGGCGGCCCGGTACTGCGGCTCGGTGGCCGCGTGCTCCCAGTCCTGGGCGGCGATGCCGGTGTGCTCGGGGGTTTCGGCGGACTCGTTGGCGTGGTCAGACGTCGTCATGAAACGCACAATAGTCCGCCGCCGAGCGGGGTCTCGGCCGTACGGCCGCGGGGCCCGAACCCTGTGAGAACCATGACGTGACCGAATCGGCCATCACATGTGCACGATTCCGGGGTATGGTGGTAATGCGCCTGCTGGTACCTCCCCGTACCAAGCGGGCCCATGTATGAGGATGCCCGGTCGCTGGCCCGATCGGCTCCGACCCGACAGCCCTCCTGTTCCGTACGGCACATCGCGTACGGCGTCCGGAGGGACCCTCAGCGGTACGAGCGCTAGAGCGTCGGCAGAGGTCCCGTGCCCTACGGCTGGTCCGTAAGGCCGCCGACGTCCCCCGGCACGGTCCGTCAAAGACCCCCGCGCTCGCCTCGCACCGCGTACACAGAAGAGGCAGCACCCTGACTACGACGTTCAGAGATCTCGGAATCCTTCCCGAGACGGCCGAGGCCCTTGAGGCCGTCGGCATCATCAACCCCTTCCCCATCCAGGAGATGACCCTCCCCGTCGCCCTCAGCGGCACGGACATCATCGGCCAGGCCAAGACGGGCACCGGCAAGACGCTGGGCTTCGGTCTGCCGCTCCTGGAGCGCGTCACCGTCCCCGCGGACGTCGAGGCCGGCCGCGCGGCCCCTGAGGCCCTCACAGACGCTCCGCAGGCCCTCGTCGTCGTCCCCACCCGCGAGCTGTGCACGCAGGTGACGAACGACCTGCTGACCGCGGGCAAGGTCCGCAACGTGCGTGTGACGGCGATCTACGGCGGGCGCGCGTACGAACCGCAGGTCGAGGCCCTCAAGAAGGGCGTCGACGTCGTCGTCGGCACCCCCGGGCGTCTGCTCGACCTCGCGGGCCAGAAGAAGCTCGACCTCAAGCACGTCCGGTGCCTGGTCCTCGACGAGGCCGACGAGATGCTCGACCTGGGCTTCCTGCCCGACGTCGAGAAGATCATGGACATGCTGCCGGCGCGGCGTCAGACGATGCTGTTCTCGGCCACCATGCCGGGCGCCGTCATCGGCCTCGCGCGCCGGTACATGTCCCAGCCGACGCACATCCGTGCGACCGCGCCGGACGACGAGGGCGCGACCGTCGCGAACATCGCGCAGCACGTCTACCGCGCGCACTCGATGGACAAGCCCGAGATGGTCGCCCGCATCCTGCAGGCCGAGGGCCGCGCGCTCGCGATGGTCTTCTGCCGCACCAAGCGCACGGCCGCCGACATCGCCGAGCAGCTGGAGCGCCGCGGGTTCGCCTCCGGCGCGGTCCACGGCGACCTCGGCCAGGGCGCGCGCGAGCAGGCGCTGCGCGCGTTCCGCAACGGCAAGGTCGACGTCCTGGTGTGCACCGACGTCGCCGCGCGCGGGATCGACGTCGAGAACGTCACCCACGTCATCAACTACCAGTCCCCCGAGGACGAGAAGACGTACCTGCACCGCATCGGCCGCACCGGCCGCGCGGGCGCGTCGGGTACGGCGATCACCCTCGTCGACTGGGACGACATCCCGCGCTGGCAGCTCATCAACAAGGCGCTGGAGCTCGACTTCAACGACCCGCCGGAGACGTACTCCACGTCCCCGCACCTCTTCGAGGACCTGAACATCCCGGCCGGCACGAAGGGTGTCCTGCCGCGTTCCGAGCGCACGCGCGCGGGCCTCGACGCCGAGGAGCTGGAGGACCTGGGCGAGCCGGGCGGCCGTAGCCGTGGCCGGGGCGGGCGCGGTGACCGCGACCGCCGCGGTGGCGCCGGTGACCGGGACCGCCGTCGCGGGGACGCCCCCGCCGAGGCTGGCTCCGAGCGCCCGTCGCGCACACCGCGCCGCCGTCGCCGTACGCGCAGTGGGTCGCCGCTGGAGCAGGGGGCCGCGCCCGCTGTGCCGCAGCAGCAGCCGTCCCCCGTCGCCGAGGAGTCGGCCCCGGGCGGACGTACGCCGCGCCGTCGCCGCCGTACGCGCGGTGGGGCGCAGGACGCGCCGGTGACGACGTCGGCGACGCCGTCCGTGGAGCAGGCGGCGCCCGCCGCCGAGGCCGTGGTGGAGACCGCCGAGGGCGTCGAGACCAAGCCGCGTCGCCGTACGCGCACGCGCCGGGGTGACGAGCAGCCGCAGACGCCGGTCACGGCTGTGGTGGAGGCCGCGCCGGTCGCCGCTACGACGCCGTCCGCCGCCGAGGTCGCCGTGGAGACCGTCGAGGCCGCGCCGCGTCGCCGTACGCGTACGCGCCGGAGTGACGAGGCTCCTGTGGTCGCGCCGGAGGCGTCGGCCGCTGCCGAAGCTGTGGTGGAGACGGTCGAGGCCCCTGCGGCCGAGGTCGTCGAGGTCAAGCCGCGCCGTACGCGCAAGACGGCTGCCGCCAAGGCCTCCGAAGCCGCTGCGGCCGAGGTCGTCGAGGCTCCGGCCGAGACCGCGCCGCGCCGGACGCGGAAGACCGCCGCCGCCAAGGCCGCTGAGGCCGTCGTCGACACCGTCGAAGCCGTCGAGACCAAGCCCCGCCGCACCCGCAAGACCGCCGCCACCAAGGCGGTCGAGGCGGAGGCTCCGGCCGAGACGGTCGAGGCCAAGCCGCGCCGCACCCGCAAGACCGCGGCCGCCGCGCCCGTCGAGGCCGCCGAAGCCGTGGTCGACACGGTCGAGGCGAAGCCCCGGCGTACGCGCAAGACGGCCGCCGTCAAGGCCGCCGAGGCCGCGCCGGTCGCCGAGGCTCCGGCCGAAGCCGCCGAGGCCGCGCCCCGTCGGACGCGGAAGACCGCCGCCGCCAAGGCCGCCGAAGCCGTCGTCGACACCGTCGAAGCCGTCGAGACCAAGCCCCGCCGCACCCGCAAGACCGCCGCCACCAAGGCGGTCGAGGCGGAGGCTCCGGCCGAGGTGAAGCCTCGTGCCCGTAAGGCGGCTGCCGCTGTGGAGACCGCCGAGGGCATCGAGGCGAAGCCGCGCCGTACGCGCAAGACCGCTGCCGCCAAGGCCGCAGAAGCCGCGGTGGACACGGCCGAGGGCGTCGAGGCTCCCAAGCCCCGGCGCACCCGCAAGACGGCCGCAGCCGCGGAGACGACCGAGGCCGCGGCCGAGGTGAAGCCGCGCCGCACCCGCAAGACCGCGGCCCCGGCCGAGGCCCCCGCCGCGCCCGTCGAGGCCGAGGAGCCCAAGCCCCGCCGTCGTACGACCCGGAAGGCGGCCACCGCGGCCGAGATCCCGGCGCAGGCGACGGAGGAGCCGGTGACGAAGCCGCGCCGCACCCGCAAGGCGGCGGCCGTGGAGCCCACGGACGGCTGAGCGGCAACGGATACCGACGGCCCGGTCCCCCACACGCGGGGGCCGGGCCGTCGGCGTCTCGCACGCGGGGGCGGGCCCTCCGCACCGAAGGAGCCCCGTCCGTGAGCCCGGTCGGCGTCTCGCGCGCGGGGGCGGGCCGCCGGCGTTCTCGTGGCGGGGCAGTCCCTCGGCGCCAGGGCACGCCCACCGAGGCTCTCAGGCCGATGCGTCGGCGTAGCAGCCCCGTCGCCGCCCGCCGACTCCCCAGGGCACAGCAGCTCACCGCTCCCCCGCCCCCACCTCCTCCGTCCCACCTGGATACCCTCCCCAAGTGACCTTCCCCCTGCCCCCCGCAGCCCGCCCCCTGACCCTCCGTACCGCCCGTGGCGACTTCGCGGCGATCGACACGCCCGCTTCCGGGACCGTGCCCTACAGGGGCGTCGCCCTGCTGCTCCCCGGTTTCACCGGCAGCAAGGAGGACTTCCACTTCGTGCAGGGGCCGTTGGCGGCGCGCGGGTACCGGACGGTCGCGGTGGACGGTCGGGGGCAGTACCAGTCGTACGGTCCCGAGGCGGACGAATCACCGTACGCGCAGGGCGAGTTGGCGAGGGATGTGCTCGCGCAGGCGGAACTCCTCGGTGGGCCGGTGCACTTGTTGGGGCACTCGATGGGCGGGCAGGTCGCGCGAGCCGCCGTGCTGCTCGGCCGACTGCCTTTCCGCAGCCTGACGTTGATGTCGTCGGGCCCGGCGGAGATCTCCGACTCGCAGAAGCAGCGCGTCACGATGCTGCACGAGGCGCTGGCGGTGATGAGCATGGCGGAGGTGTGGGAGGTGATCGTCGCGATGGGACCGCCGGAGGACGTCGGCGGACCGGCGAAGGGCTTCGGCACACCGGAGTTGATGCGGGCCCGTTGGACGGGTCACAGCCCTGCCCAACTCCTCGCCACGGGACGCCAGTTGTGCACGGAACCGGACCGCGTGGCCGAACTCGCCGCACTGGCGCTGCCGTTCCACGTCCTGTCGGGTTCGAGCGACGACACATGGCCGGTGCCGCTGCTGGACGAGATGGCGGTACGGCTCTCCGCGCGCCGGACGGTGATCGAGGGCGCGGACCACTCGCCGAACATGGATCAGCCCGCGTCGACCGCCGAGGCGCTGGCGGATTTCTGGGACGCGCAGACGGACGAACCGGCGGACGCGCAGGCGGGCACACAGGCAGGCACACAAACGCCCCGGCAGACGGCCGAGCGAGCGGACGACCTCGCGCGCGACCCCAACTGACCCCGGACGCCCAGGAGTCAGTACTGCGTCCGGACGTGATCCCAGAACCCGTCCCGCAGCGCGCGGCGCAGATCCGCCTGCCCCCGCAGCGAGTACTGCAACACCCCCTCCGCCTCGACCAGCAGATCCTGGTCGACGGAGCCCGGCAGATACGGATGCCCGGGCAGCAGCTCGGCGAGATTCTCCCGGCCCCGCTCCACGAGCCACTTCGCCGCGATCTGCGCCCCCACGAACCGCACGTCCTCGCGCGTGGGCCGGTTCGCGGCGGCCCCCTCGTAGGGGACGGCGGTGCGACGGGACACGTACGGCTTGAAGAATTCGAGGTCCAGGGTGCGTTGGCTGTCGACCTCCCACAGCAGCGGCTCCGCCTGGTTGCGGCCGTCCGGCGCCTCGATCCCCCAGAGGTGGACCCGCGCGCCGTACCCCTGCGCGGCCTCGACCGCCGAGACCAGGTCCTCGTCGCCGCCGAGGAGGGCGGCGTCGCTGATCGCGCGGTGGCGGGCGAGGGATTCGAGATCTGTACGGATCAATGAATCAACGCCCTTCTGCTGATTGTTCGCGTTGAGGTTGCCCAAGCGAACCTTGACGTCGGGAAGCTCCGCGATCGACTGCTGTTCGGCGGTGTGGATGCGGCGCCTCGCTCCGTCGTACCAGTAGACCCTGAGGAGCCTGCTGTCCGCGAAGACCTGCCGGGCTCGGTCGATGAGCGCCTCCAGGAGGCCCTCGGCGTCGAGGTCGAAGGACCTGCGGTCTTCCGTGCCGGCGATCAGGCGGCCCGCCGCCGCGTAGAGATACCCCGCGTCGACGAAGATCGCGTGCGTCGAGGGCGTCTTCGCCACCTCGGCGAGCACCCGTCTGAGCAGGTCGTTCGTATGGTCGATGCGGTCCACGAGGGGCCTGAGGTCGTCGCTCATCCCGTCCATTGTCCCGCCGGTCACGCAGCGAACACAACCGATCCCGTTCAGTCTTCCCTACTGCTTGGTAGTTAGCTGTTCGAAAAATTTCCTTAGCGTAGGGAATGTTTGTAACACGAACCCCGTTGACTCCATCTGTAACAGCGATTCTCCTCAGGAGGACAACCGACGAAGGGAGAAGCCATGCGCTTCGAAATCCTGCGACTCGACGACGTCGACGGCACGCCCGTGGACTGCACAGTCGTGGACGCCGCCTCCGTCAACCGGATCGTGCAGGACGCCGCCGCCATCGGGCAGCGGCTCTGGATCCGCCCGGCAGACCGCGCCGCCTCGTAACGCGCGAGCGCATCACACTTCAGAGCCCCCGTACGGTGCCGACACCGTACGGGGGCTCTGCGTGTACGGGGTTCACGATGCGTTGACCACCTGGACAACCCCATTGATGATCTGCTGCACCGCGATCGCCGACAGCATCATCCCGGCGAGGCGCGTCACCAGTACGACGCCTCCGTCCTTGATCAACCTGATGATCAGCAGCGAGTACCGCATCACCAGCCACAGCACGACGTGGATCGCGAGGATCGCGCACCACACGGACACCTGCATGGCGACGCTGTCCGCCTTCTGCACGGCGAGGATCACCGACACGATCGCCCCGGGCCCGGCCAGCAGCGGCATCCCCAGCGGCACGAGCGCCACATTGACGTCCTTGGTCTGCTTCGGTTCGTCGCTCTTTCCCGTCAACAGATCCAGCGCGATCAACAGAAGCAACAGACCGCCCGCGATCATCAATGCGGGCACCGAGACATGCAGATAGTCAAGTATCTGGTGGCCCAGCAGGCCGAACACCGTGATCACCCCACCGGCGACACACACCGCCTGGAACGCCATCCGCTTCTGCACCTTGGCGGGCCGCCCGGAGGTGAGGGCGAGGAAGATCGGCGTGATCCCGGGGGGATCCATGATGACAAAAAGGGTGAGGAAGAGAGAGCCGAAGACAGCGACGTCGAACATGGGTGGAGGAGCCTTGGGGAGAGGTGAAGGAGAGAGGTGGACGTCAGGGCGGGGCTTCAGGGCAGGAGGCAGCGACGGCGAGGCGACGGCACACGCCGTTCACGCCTCACCGGCAGCCCTGGCCCTCAGGCTCCCCCGGCCCCCGGCACCGGGAACGCGCCCCAGGCCCGGCGCGTGATCTCGCCGTACACCTCGGGGTCGGTCGTGTACTCACCCAGCACGCACGTCTTGCGGCTGCCGTGGTAGTCGCTGGACCCGGTGACGAGGAGCCCCAGCTCCCGGGCGAGCCCCCGCAGGCGGGCCCGGGTCCCGGGGTCGTGGTCCATGTGGTCGACCTCGATGCCGTCGAGCCCCGCGGCGGCCATCTCGGCGATGGCGGAGTCGGGGACGGTGAGCCCTCGCTTACTGGCGCCGGGATGGGCGAAGACGGTGACGCCGCCGGCCGCCTTGACCAGCCGGATCGCCTCGAAGGGGTCGGTCTCGTGCTTGGCGACGTGCGCGCGGCCCCCGTCGGAGAGCCACTGTTCGGTGAAGGCGTCGCCGACGCTCGCCACGACACCGGCCTCGACGAGGGCGGCGGCCACGTGGGGACGCCCCACGGACCCGTCCCCGGCGATGCGCGCGACCTGCTCCCAGGTGACGTCGACGCCGAGGTCCTGGAGCCGGGCGACCATCGCCTGCGCGCGGGGTACCCGGTCGTCGCGGACGAGTTCGCGCTCGGCGAGGAGCGCGGGCTCCTCGGGGTCGAAGAGGTAGGCGAGCATGTGCATCGAGATGCCGTCGACACGGCAGGACAGCTCGGCGCCGGTGACGAGGGTCAGCCCCTCGGGGAGCGCGGCGATGGCCTCGCCGTATCCGCGGGTCGTGTCGTGGTCGGTGAGGGCGACGACGTCGAGCCCGGCGAGGCCCGCGTTGCGGACCAGTTCGGCGGGGGTGTCCGTGCCGTCGGAGGCGGTGGAGTGACAGTGCAGGTCGATACGCACGAGTTACTCCAGACGGGCGCGTGACGGGACGGGGGCGATCCAAGGATAACCGTCCGGAAGAGTGCGATTGTCACACCTCAACTCCAGAGGCACCCCTTACCCACACCCCTCACCGACCCGCACTCCCCCTCACGGCCCCAACAACCGCGGCGACAACGCCCCGCACGGCACCATCTCCACCTCCGCCCCCGCGTCCCGCAGATCCGTCAGCACCAGCTCGTCGTACATCAGCATCCCCGACTGCTCGGGCCACACCACGGCCCACAGCCACATCCCGAGCGCCTCCCCCGCGAAGACGGCCCGGTCGTCCGGCGCCTCGGCGACATGCCACAACGGTGTGGGCCGCCCGGCGGCGAGGACCTTGGCCTGCGGGGGCTTCTCGACGTCGAGGTGCGGGCCGGGATCGGGCCCGTCGATGCCCGCGTACCGCGCCCCCAGCCCCACCCCCAGCTCCTCCGCGACGAGGATCAGCTCGCCGAGCCCGCCGAGCGGCCCGGGGCCGGTGCAGGCGACGGCGGTGGCCCGCCCCCCGCTGCGGTCGTCCCCGGCGCACGCGACGCCGGTGAACAGCCACCCCACGGGCAGCGGCCACGGCATCCACACGGGCACCTGGGTGCGGTGCACCACCACGCCGAGGGCCTCGACGCTGGGCGGGATCACAGGCTGGACCGGATGCACCGTGCCATGGTCAGCGCACTGCCAGGAATCGGCGAAGAGACCGGGAGCCCGGACCCGGCCACCACACTTCGGGCAACTGGGTTCGCCCCTCATAGGGCCCAACGGTCCTACCCCCACCGGCCCGCGTCAAGCGACGATCACCCATCCGGGAAACGGGGCCCACCCAAGTAGATGTAGCTTGCATTTATTAGCCGATCTAACTTACTGTATGTAAATACCAACTATCCACGTCCGGAGGGACTACAGGAGATGAAGGACGACAGCACAGACCCGTTCGACGCGGGCGCGGGCGGCCTCCTGAAGCAGCCGAAGGCGGTCTGGGCGACGGCGGGCGCCTCGGTCGTCGCGTTCATGGGCATCGGCCTGGTCGACCCGATCCTCCCGTCGATCGCCAAGGGCCTGGAGGCGACGCCGAGTCAGGTCTCCCTCCTGTTCACGTCGTACTTCCTGATCACCGCGTTCGCGATGCTGATCACCGGCTTCGTCTCCAGCCGCATCGGCGGCAAGAAGACCCTGCTGCTCGGCCTCGCCCTGGTCGTCCTGTTCGCGGCGCTGGCCGGCACCTCCGGCTCGGTCGCCGAACTCGTCGGCTTCCGCGCGGGCTGGGGCCTCGGCAACGCCCTGTTCGTCTCGACGGCCCTCGCGGTCATCGTCGGCGCGGCGGCGGGCGGCAGCGCGGCGGCGATCCTGCTGTACGAGTCGGCGCTCGGCCTCGGCATGGCCTGCGGCCCGCTGCTCGGCGCGCTCCTGGGCGACGCGAGCTGGCGCTACCCGTTCTTCGGTACGGCGTTCCTGATGGCCGTCGGCTTCCTGTGCGTCAGCGTGTTCCTGAAGGAGCAGCCGAAGCCGGCGAAGAAGACGTCGGTCCTCGACCCCCTGAAGGCCCTCGGCCACGGCGGGCTCGCCTCGGCGGCGGTCTCGGCGTTCTTCTACAACTACACGTTCTTCACGGTCCTGGCCTTCACGCCGTTCGTCCTCGACATGACGCCGTACAAATCGGGTGCCGTGTTCTTCGCCTGGGGTCTGCTGCTCGCGCTGTTCTCGGTCGTCGTCGCCCCGCGCCTGCAGGCCCGGTTCGGCTCGCTGAAGGTGCTCGGCGGTTCGCTGGTGCTGCTCGCGGCGGACGTCCTGGCGCTCGGGTACGGCGACCACCTGACGGCGATCGTCTGCACGGTCCTGTCCGGCGCGTTCATCGGCGTCAACAACACCGTCTACACGGAGCTGGCCCTCGGCGTCTCGGACGCCCCGCGCCCGGTGGCGAGCGCGGGCTACAACTTCGTCCGCTGGTTCGCGGCAGCGGCGGCGCCGTACTTCGCGCCGAAGATCGAGGAGTGGTCCGACATCCACATGCCGTTCGTGGTGGCGGCGGTGACAGCTGTGATCGGGGCGGGGGTCGTGGTCGTACGGCGCAAGGCGCTGACGCACGACGCGGAGGAGCTGGAGACCGCGCACGCGACGCGGGATTCGGTCACCGTCTTCGCGAGCTGACGGTGAGTTGAGTCACTCCAAGGTCACGTACCAACTCAGTCCAGCGGGACGGATCTCCGGGCCGGGTCCCGGAGGTCCGTCCCGTTCGTCAGCCACCGTTCCTGGAGCGCCTGCGCGCCGTGCACGCGTTTCCACGCGGCCTCGTTGGGGGTCATCGGCAGGAGGGGGAGGAAGTGCACGGGGTCGAGGGGGGCGTCGAGTTCGAGGTCCTCGACGAGACCGCCGGGCTCGGCGACGAGTACGGAGGTGAAGGGGGCGCCCGGCCACAGGGGCTCGCCCACGTCCAGCGAGGCGCCGGGGGCGACGACGACGCCCTCGACCTGCGGGGACGCGGCGAGGACGGCGAGCGGGCGGAGGACCTTGTCGGTGTCGGCGAGCCCGCCGCGCACCGAGAGGAGCAGCTCCGCGCGGGGTCCCTTGAGGGGGTCGGCGAGCATGCCCGTGGGGTCGGTCATGGGGCTCGCGGACATGCCGAGCGTGGCGTAGCGGACGATGCCGTCCTCCTTGCGGAAGCGGAGGACCTCGACGCGGTCGGTGCCGAGGAAGGTGACCGCCGCGCGCGCGTCCGGTTCGCCCAGCGCGGTGAGCAACCGGGCCTCGACCAGAGGAAGAACATCAGCCATGTCGCGAGCATAGAACTCGTCAGTACGGGGCAAAGCAGCACCTTGACACTTCTGTCTGCTGCTACTCTTGCCGAGTCGTTCCGGGCAGCTTGCAGAAGCACGCGTATCAAGCCCGGCCGACCAGGATCTCCCTTACGAGGGACCGGCCGGAGGAGGTGGGGCTGTCATGGATCGAAGTCACCCGGGCAGTACCACTCGCTCTTCCCGCCGCTGACGCGACAGCGTCCTCGCCTTTCCTTTCCCGCTGCGGAAGAGCACTTCGTTTCATCTCCCTGAAGTAAGCCGCCGCGACGGTGCGGTGCTCCCCGCTTTGTGGACGTGCGAAACATCCCAACGCTCAGGACGTCCTCATTCCGGGCAGTTCCACCCGTCGGTCGTGGCCTTTTCGTCACCGATGCGAAGGAGCCCTGCCATGTCCATGATCCGTGACCTGCGCGCCGCCGTGGTCCGCCCGTCCCGCGTCACGTCCCTGCGCAAGGTCGGCAAGGACACGGCCCAGACGGGCGCCTACGACGCGACGCGCGACCCCGCGACGCCGTCCGCCGTCGTCGACTGCGCGGTCTACCGGAACGGGGCGCGTGTCCAGTACGACCGGTCCCTCACCCCGCACGAGGCGATGCGCCAGGTGCGCCGCGACGGGGGGTTCGTGTGGATCGGGCTCCACGAGCCGACCGAGGCCGAATTCGCCGGTATCGCCAGCGAGTTCGGGCTCCACCCGCTCGCCGTCGAGGACGCCGTGCAGGCGCACCAGCGGCCCAAGCTGGAGCGGTACGACGACTCCCTGTTCACCGTCTTCAAGACCATCCACTACGTCGAGCACGCGCAACTCGACGCGAACAGCGAGGTCGTGGAGACCGGTGAGGTCATGTGCTTCACCGGCAAGGAGTTCGTCATCACCGTCCGGCACGGCGGGCAGGGCTCCCTGCGGGCGCTGCGCCACCGGCTCCAGGACGACCCCGAGTTGCTCGCGAAGGGGCCCTCGGCCGTCCTGCACGCCATCGCCGACCACGTCGTCGACGGGTACATCGCCGTCGCCGACGCCGTCCAGGACGACATCGACGAGGTCGAGACGGAGGTCTTCTCGCCGGGCCGCAACGGCTCGCCGCGCGGCACCGACCCGAGCCGGATCTACCAGCTCAAGCGCGAGGTACTGGAGTTCAAGCGGGCCGTGTCGCCGCTCCTGCGCCCCATGCAGCTCCTGAGCGAGCGCCCGATGCGGCTGATCGACCCCGACATCCAGAAGTACTTCCGCGACGTCGCCGACCACTTGGCCCGCGTCCAGGAACAAGTCCTCGGATTCGACGAGCTGTTGAACTCCATCCTCCAGGCCAACCTGGCGCAGGCGTCCGTCGCCCAGAACGAGGACATGCGCAAGATCACCTCGTGGGCCGCGATCATCGCCGTCCCCACCATGGTCTGCGGCGTCTACGGCATGAACTTCGACCACATGCCGGAACTCCGCTGGAAGTACGGCTACCCCATGGTCATGGTCATCATCGTGACCATGTGCTTCGGCATCCACCGCACCCTCAAGCGCAACGGCTGGCTCTAGGCTTGCGGCCATGACGACCCCTTTGGACCGGGCCCTGGTCGAAGAGGCCACGAAGAAGTCGGGCCTCATCTGGGTACGAGGCACCGCCGCCGCCCGCCCTCTCTGGCACGCCTGGCACGAGGGCGCGGCCCACGTCCTGGGCGACGGCCCCGGTGAACAGCCCCTGACCGGGCTGGCGGACGGGGACACGGCGGAGGTGACGGTCCGCAGCAAGGACAAGGGGGGCCGGCTGGTGACATGGGCGGCGAGGGTCGTCCACGTACAGCCGGGCACGGACGAATACGCCGCAGCGGTAACGGAGTTGAAGACCAAACGCCTCAACGCCCCGGACGGCGAGGCGATGGTGGACCGCTGGGCGAGGGAGTGCAGGCTGCTCCGCCTCGAACCCACCGGCGAGACATCGCCCATGCCGGAAGGCGACTTGGCGGCGCCCCCGGTCCCGACCCCGGCGACGACGAGGCAACCGATCCCGGCAGGAGTACCGAGGCTGCTGTTCAAGAAACGGAAGTAGCCCCCTCAAGAAGCAACCCCCGTCAAGAAGCAGGCAGTTGCTTCCCGTAGTCCACCGTCTCGTCCTTGGACGGCTCCGCGAGCGTGAAGTCCTGCCCCCACGAGGAGAACGCCAACGACCCGGCACTGCCCGCCCGTTGGAGCAGCAAGGGATACGGCTCCCCCTTCAGGGAGACGTCGAGCGTGCCGCCGCCCCCCTTGTCGCCCGTAATCCTGATCGTGCGGGTACCCGCCTGTTCGTGGTGGCCGTCCTTGGAGAGGGCGCCGTGAAGTGTCAGCAGGCCGTCGAGGAGGAGGTCCTTGTCAGTGAAGCCGCTGAATTTCGTGTACGAGGGATCCCCGGCCGGGATCTTGACGTACTTCCCGTCGAGCTTGCCGGCCGCGGCGGTCGCGTCGCCGTCCTGCTTCCAGAACTCGGCGTCGGCCTTGAGGAAGAGCGCCTCGCCGACCCGCAGGAGCTGGAAGGTGGTCCCGGCGACGGAGACCGACCCCGTCCCCCCGTCCTTCTTGAGCCGCATGTCGAGCCGGTACGTCCGCCCGCTGGTCACGACGCTCCCGGCGAGCCGTACGGCGTCGACCTTGGACGCCGCCTCCTTCGCCTGCGCCTGGATCTTGTCCGCGCCGAGCTTCCCCACCCCGTTGGTCCCCGCGTCGGGATCCTCGCCGCACCCGCTCACCCCGAGGGCGATCGCGCACACCGCCCCGAGCAGCGCGGTGCGGTTGCGGGCCGGAGAGGTCGCGGTCACGAAAGACACTCGCTTTCGACGAGGGCATGCGGGGCGTACGGCAGCGTACCGGGGTCGTGAAGACCCGGCGGACGCAGTCCTTCCGTACCCCTCACCAGGGCGTATCCGATCGGGACGGGCTAGCCTTAAGCACTCCCGAGCCGACATTCCGGACCATTGCAAAGGAACCTCAGTCATGGCAGCCGGCGCCCCCCGGATCTTCGTCTCGCACCTCTCCGGTGTCGCCGTCTTCGACCCGAACGGCGACCAGGTCGGCCGGGTCCGCGACCTGGTCGTGATGCTGCGCACGAACCGCAGAGCACCGAGGCTGCTGGGCCTGGTGGTCGAGCTGTCGACGCGCCGCCGTATCTTCCTGCCGATGACGAGGGTGACGGGCGTGCAGTCGGGCCAGGTCCTGACGACCGGCGTCCTGAACGTCCGCCGGTTCGAGCAGCGTCCCACGGAGCGCCTGGTCTTCGGCGAGCTCCTCGACCGCCGGGTCACGCTCGCGGAGACCGGCGAGGAGGCGACCGTACTCGACCTGTCCGTGCAGCAGCTGACCGCCCGCCGGGAGTGGGACGTGAGCCGCGTCTTCCTGCGCAAGGGGAGGCCGGCGAGCGCGTTCCGCCGGGCGAAGGGCGAGGCGGTGACCGTCGAGTGGGCGGCGATCGACGGCATCTCGCTGGAGGAGGAGGGGCAGGGCGCCGAGAACCTCCTCGCGACGTTCGAGCAGCTGCGCCCGGCGGACCTGGCGAACGTCCTGCACCACCTCTCGGCGAAGCGGCGCGGCGAGGTCGCGGCGGCTCTCGACGACGACCGCCTCGCGGACGTACTCGAAGAGCTCCCGGAGGACGACCAGATCGAGATCCTCGGGAAGCTGAAGGAGGAGCGCGCGGCGGACGTCCTGGAGGCGATGGACCCGGACGACGCGGCGGACCTCCTCGCGGAGCTGCCGGAGGCGGACCAGGAGCGGCTGCTGTCGCTGATGGAGCCGGACGACGCGGCGGACATGCGGCGCCTGCTGACGTACGAGGAGCACACGGCGGGCGGCCTGATGACGACCGAGCCGATCGTCCTGCGCCCGGACGCGACCGTCGCCGACGCGCTGGCCCGCATCCGCGAACCGGACCTCTCCCCCGCGCTCGCCGCCCAGGTGTACGTCTGCCGCCCGCCCGACGAGACGCCGACCGGCAAGTACCTGGGCACGGTCCACTTCCAGCGCCTGCTGCGCGACCCCCCGTACACGCTCGTCGGCTCGATCATCGACGACGACCTGCGGCCCCTGGACCCGGACGCCGCGCTGCCGGTCGTCGCCGGGTTCTTCGCGACGTACGACATGGTCGCGGCGCCCGTCGTCGACGAGTCGGGGTCGCTGCTCGGCGCGGTGACCGTGGACGACGTGCTGGACCACATGCTGCCTCAGGACTGGCGGGAGACGGAGTTCGACTCCGGGGAGGAGGCGGTCGGTCATGACGCCTGAGAAGACGTCCACCGGCGCGCGCCCGCGCGTACGGCTCGACCAGCCTCGTCCGCAGCGGCGGCGGCTGCTGCCGGAGTGGGATCCGGAGGCGTTCGGGCGGCTGTCGGAGCGGATCGCGCGGTTCCTGGGGACCGGGCGGTTCATCGTCTGGATGACCGTCGTCATCATCCTGTGGGTGCTGTGGAACATCTTCGCGCCCAAGGATCTGCGGTTCGACAACTACCCGTTCATCTTCCTGACGCTGATGCTCTCGCTCCAGGCGTCGTACGCCGCTCCGCTGATCCTGCTCGCGCAGAACCGGCAGGACGACCGGGCGCGGGTCGACCTCGAACTCGACCGCAAGCAGAACGAGCGGTCGATCGCGGACACCGAGTACCTGACGCGGGAGATCGCCGCGCTGCGGATCGGGCTCGGGGAGGTCGCGACCAGGGACTGGATCAGGTCGGAACTCCAGGACCTCGTCAAGGAGCTGGACGCGCAGGGCGTATTCCCGGCGGAACGGTCACCTGTGCGTGACGTAGACGACCGCTGAGGGGCGTATAGGGCGCCCTGTGAGGCGCCGTACCATCGTCGTATGGCTAGCGAAGACGCGGTGCGCGAGGCACTGGCGACGGTGAACGACCCCGAGATCAACCGGCCCATCACCGAGCTGGGGATGGTCAAATCGGTGGAGATCGGTTCGGACGGCGCGGTCGCGGTGGCCGTCTACCTGACCGTCTCCGGCTGCCCGATGCGCGACACGATCACGCAGCGCGTGACGGACGCGGTCGCGGCGGTCGAGGGCGTCACCCGGGTCGACGTCACGCTCGACGTCATGAGCGACGAGCAGCGCAAGGAGCTGGCGACGGCGCTGCGCGGCGGCCAGACCGAGCGCGAGGTGCCGTTCGCGAAACCGGGCTCCCTCACGCGCGTGTACGCGGTCGCCTCCGGCAAGGGGGGTGTCGGCAAGTCGTCGGTGACGGTGAACCTCGCCGCCGCGATGGCCGCCGACGGGCTGAAGGTCGGTGTCGTCGACGCGGACATCTACGGCCACTCCGTGCCCCGCATGCTCGGCGCGGACGGGCTTCCCACCCAGGTCGAGAACATGATCATGCCGCCGTCCGCAAACGGCGTGAAGGTCATCTCCATCGGCATGTTCACGCCGGGCAACGCGCCGGTCGTGTGGCGCGGGCCGATGCTGCACCGGGCGCTCCAGCAGTTCCTGGCGGACGTGTACTGGGGCGACCTGGACGTCCTGCTCCTGGACCTTCCCCCGGGCACCGGCGACATCGCGATCTCCGTCGCCCAGCTCGTCCCCAACGCCGAGATCCTGGTCGTGACGACGCCTCAGCAGGCGGCGGCCGAAGTCGCCGAGCGCGCGGGCGCCATCGCCGTACAGACCCACCAGAAGATCGTCGGCGTCGTCGAGAACATGGCCGGTCTTCCCTGCCCGCACTGCGGCGACATGGTCGACGTCTTCGGCACGGGCGGCGGGCAGCGGGTCGCGGACGGCCTGACCCGGACGACCGGCGCGACGGTCCCGGTGCTGGGCTCCATCCCGATCGACGTCCGCCTGCGCGAGGGCGGCGACGAGGGCAAGCCGGTCGTCCTGACCGACCCGGACAGCCCGGCGGGGTCCGCGCTGCGGGGGATCGCGGGGAAGCTGGGCGGCCGTCAGCGGGGCCTTTCGGGGCTGTCGCTGGGGATCACGCCGCGGAACAAGTTCTAGGCGCCGGGTCATGGCCGGCCCAGGACGTGGTCGCGGTAGCCGCGCCAGGCGTCCAGGGCCGACCTCGCGGTGTCCGGGGTGAGGAAGTCACCGGAGCCGAGGTCGAGGGCCCGGGCCGTGAGGGCCTCGGCGACCGCGAGGGCCGTGGGGGCCGATGCCGGGCCGCCGCCGTAGAAGTGCAGGGCGACGCTGGTGACCGGCTCGTCGCCGGCGCCCGAGACCGAGAGGTTGAGGGAGACGCCGGGGCCGTCGAAGTCACCCCAGCCGTCCTCGCCCAGCACGATGCCCGGCAGCGTCCGCGCGAGCACGGCACGGACCTCGCGGCCCGTGCCCAGACTCGGCGGCTCCCAGCCCTCGGGCAGCTCGTCCGTCCCCGTCAGTTCGGACGGGAATCTCAGGATGTACACGTCCCAGCTCATGCCGGCCGCCCTAGGGCGTGTTGCGAAAGTCCCGTCGTCCGCCCGGAGGGCGGGCCGAGCGGCGTCTGGTGCGTGCTCCCGGCGTGCCGGGCGGAAGCCCTCGTACTGGTTGTACGTGGGGTTTCGCCCGGTGCGGCGGGAGTGCGTGCCAGGCGTCGGGCGGCAGGCGGGACTTTCGCAACACGCCCTAGGAGCCGGCACTGACAACGGGACGGCTACGCGTACTCCTCCACGTCCTTCACCGTCGAGAAGCCCAGCCCGTACGCGCTCATCCCCCGCCCGTACGCCCCGAGGTGCACCCCCTGCTGGGTGGACCCGGCGAGGACCCAGCCGAACTCCGACTCCCGGTAGTGGAACGGGGTGGGCACCCCGTCCACGGGGAGGGTGAGGGTGGACCAGTCCTCGCCGGCGAGGTCGTCCGCGAGGACCCACGCCGTCTCCGTCTGCTGGTCCAGCCAGTCGTCGCGCAGGCTGTGGTCCATCTGGCCGGGCCAGGTGAAGGACAGCAGGCCGACACCGGCGAGCCAGGCCGCGGAGGAGACCGAGGTGGCCTCCAGGAGGCCCGTACCGTCGGCACTCCTCCGGGACGGGTTCGCGGCGACCGTGACGACGACCGCGAACTTGCCCCGGTCCTCACCGGCCGTCTCGTGGCGGACGGACGGCTCGTCGCCGTGTCCGATGGAACCGTGCTCGACCGCGCCGTCGGCGGCCGTACCGACCTGCATCAGCCACCGGCGCCCCGTGTACGCCTCATCGAGGCCGTACCAGGGAAAGGCCGCCTCCAGGAAGCCGTCGACGGTACGCCGGGCCGCGGGAACGGGTTGTCCGCCCTCCGCGACCGGCGCCTGCGCGACCGCTCGACTCGTCGTCTCCATGTGCCCGGACGCCTCCTCGCTCTCGGCGGACCCGTACGGCCCGCCCCCCCTTCGGGCGCACACGTCAGGTCCGCACAACAACTCGGCAGCATATCCACCCGGGTGAGCGCCCGGGCGTACGGCTCAGGTGGCGTCGTAGTCGAAGGGGGGCCGGTTGTCGGTGTCCGGCTTCTTCGTGAGGTCGGTCTTCGGCGCGTCCGGCGTGGCGGTGTCCGGCTTGCTCATGTCGACCTTGCCGGAGGGCAGCGGCGTGGCGGCGGCCTCGGCCGTGCTGTGCACCGCGTCGGTGACCTCCGCCATCTCCTTCTTCAGGTCGAACCCGTTGCGGATCTCCTTCAGCCCCAGTTCATCGCTGTCGAGCTGCTTGCGGATGAACGTCTTGGGGTTCAGGTCCTCGAACTCGAAGTCCTTGAACTCGGGACCCAGCTCCGTACGGATGTCCTGCTTGGCGCTCTCCGAGAACTCGCGGATCTTGCGGATCGTCCGCGTCATGTCCTGGATGACCTTGGGGAGCTTGTCCGGACCGAAGATGAGCACGGCCAGGACTGCGAGGGTCACCAGCTCAAGCGGTCCTATGTCATTGAACACCTGAAGCTCCTTGCGATGTCCGCGGTCCTCGGCCCTCCGCGGTGCAGGCGGGTTCTTCCGTGGTCCGGGCCGCGTCCACGGTACCTGTCGCACCTGGCGAACCGGTACCGCCCGGAGCCTGCCGAACGGCCCCGGCCGGGACGTTTTCCGCGATGTTTGCCTAGTGGGAAGGGCGCGCGCCGGTCACCTGTGAGGTTTCTGTCAGTTCCCGTCCGCACCCTTTTCTCACCCGCCGGCACTCCCCAGCACCAGCGACAGACTCATCGCCTTGCCCCCGCGTACGACGGTCAGCCGCAGTTCGTCGCCGGGCCGGTGCGCCCTGACCTTGACGATCAGCTCGTCGCTGGAGTTCACGGGCTTGCCGTCGACCTCCGTGATGACGTCACCGGGTTCGATCCCGGCGAGGTCTCCCGGGCCGCCGACGGTCACCGGCGGACCGGCCTCCCCGGCGTCCGTCCGCACGCGCGCGCCGTCGCCGGTGTAGGCGAGGTCGAGGGTGATGCCGATGACGGGATGGGTCGCGCGGCCGTTGTTGATGAGTTCCTCGGCGATCCGCTTCCCCTGGTTCACGGGAATGGCGAATCCGAGTCCGACCGATCCCGACTGCCCTGTACTGGTGTCCGCGCCACCGGCCGACCGGATCGCCGAATTGATCCCGATGACCCTGCCGCGCGCATCCAGCAGAGGCCCGCCGGAATTCCCGGGATTTATCGGCGCGTCCGTCTGCAAGGCATCCACATACGACACGTCACTCCCGTCCCCACCTGCGGTGATCGGCCGTTCCGTGGCACTGATGATGCCGGAGGTGACGGTGCCGGAAAGATCGAAGGGAGCGCCGATGGCGACGACAGGATCACCCACCTGAACCCCGTCGGAATTTCCGAGGGGAAGGGGAGTCAGATTCCGTACGCCTTTCACCCGCACGACCGCGAGGTCGTACCCGGCGTCCCGTCCGACGATCTCCCCCTTGACCGCCTGTCCCCCGTTGAAGACGACGGTTATCTCCCCGCCGTTCCCAGCGGGCTGCACCACGTGATTGTTGGTCAGGATATGACCGAGCTCGTCCAGCACGAACCCGGTCCCCGTCCCGGACTCCGACCCGCCCTTCACATGCAGGGTCACCACACTCGGCAACGCCCGCGCGGCGATCCCGGCGACGCTGTCGGCGTCCCGCCCGCTCGGCTCCGGCGCGGCCTGCGGCAACTCGATGCCCCCGATGCCGTGCCGCTCCAGCTGCACCCCGACCACACCCCCCACCCCGCCGGACACCAAGGCCAGCAGCAGCGCCCCCGCGACAAGGCCCTTCCGCCACTCCCGCTTCTTCTCCCGCTCACTGAGCACACCCTCCCCGGTCTGCTGCAGGGGAGACGCCGCCGCCCAGGGGTCGTACCGCGCCCACGGATCCCCCGCGGCAGGATGCTGCACAGGGGGAGCGGGCGCCCAGGGCCCGGGCTGGCCGTAGGGGGGCGTGCTGTAGGCGTCGGGGGCGTGGAGGGGGCGCGGGGACTCCACGCCGGGGGTGGCTTCGAGGGGCGGGTCGGGTACGGGGGTGGCGGGGGCGTCCGGCGCGGCTGCGGGAGGGGGCTCGGACAGGGGGGTGCCGGAGGCATCCGGCGCGGCTTGCGACGAGGCTTGCGGTACGTCGGCCGACGGGTCACCCGGCGCCACACCGGCCCCCGGCTCCTCCTTCACCAGCGACACCACCGGCCGCTCCGGATCCCTCAACGCGTAATCCCCACGCCCCTCCTCGGGCCGGGCAAGCTCGAAATCCCCACCGCCACCGCCGAGACCACCGCCCGCCTCCTCGCCACGATCCACCACGTCCCTGTCTACGCCGCCCCCTCCACTCTCGATGCTCACCACTGCCCCACCAACCTCCGACTCCCCAGCTACAACGGCATGGACACGGTCTCTCGCTCGGATTCAACCAGGTCGGACCCGCCCTCGGCAGTCACCTTCCGACCCACGAGGAAACACCTGCCGCACGCACCCCGCCCCGGCCCCCACCCCACCCTCCGGGCGAAGGCCGGACCCGCGACGCCGACGACCTAGGGCGCCGACGTGGCATTAGGCGACAACAACCCCGGCGCGCTCGTGGGCCAGGTGGCGGACAGCGGCCGTATCAGCGGCGACATGGCGGCCGCGCCCGCGACGACCGGCGCGGTCAACGCCCGCAGCGTCTCCTCGTGCCGCGCGGACACCGGCGTAGGGATACCCGGCAGCAGCGGCGCGGCCACTTCGACGGGGGCGGCGGGAGTGTCCCGCAGGACCCCCTGTCCGCCCTGCGAGAGGAGCGGCCCGGCGGATCGGCGCCGCGTGGCCCCGTCGGGAACGGCCGCCCCCGCCGCCCTGGACGGAATCACGTTGCTCCCGGCCCCGCCCCGCGCCTCGCTGGTCTGGTCGATCGGTGCCGACCCGGTCACTCCGCCCAGCGCGATGGCCGCGAGCGAGACGGCCCCGGCGGCGACGAACGCGAACCGCATGCTGCGGGACCGCTCCTCGTGCCGCCCGACGGGGTGGACCCGGAACCCCTTCTCGGCGACGGAAGCGGAGAACGTGGCGGCGGCGGACAGGGCCCCGGCACCTTCCCCGGGCCCCCGCGAGGACCCGACGCCCTTCACGCCCCCGGAGACATTCCCGGCACCCGCATCGGCCCCGAGATCGTCCCCCCGCCCCTCATGCCCTTCACCCGGGAGATACCCGAACTCGAACGGCTCCCCGGAACGCCCCCCGAAGACGGAACCGCCTCCGAGCACCCCGCCCCCACCGAGCGGACCGGACCCGCCGAAGACCCCGGCGCCCCGGCCGCCGCCGAGCGCTCCGGAACCGCTCCCGAACCCTCTGGACCCGAATCTGGCCCCTCGCTCACCGCCGAGGAGCCCACCGCTCCCCAGGGGACTTCCGCCCGCGGAGTCATCACCCCCGGGCAGCCCTTGGAGCCGCGCGAGGAAACTCTCGGAGGGGGTCGGAGGAGCCACTTCGGAGAAGACGCCCTTGAGCCGGCGCTGCGCGTCGACCTCCGCCTTGCACTGCGCGCAGGTCGCGACATGCGCGAGGACGCGCTCGCGCGCGTCATGGCCCAGCTCTCCGTCCACCAAGGCGGAGAGCCGGTCACCGAGATGCTGTTCCGCGTGGTACACGGAAGGTTTGGGCCTGGAGCCACCGAGTCCACTCACGCGGTCGCGCCCCCTCCTCCCAGGACGGGGACGCGGGCCATGAACGTCCGCCGCCGCTCGGCCTCGCGCGCCTGCGGCGAGCGGTGCGCGAGGGCCTTGCGGAGCTGCGAACGGCCCCGGTGGATACGGGAGCGGACGGTCCCGAGCTTGACGCCGAGGGTCGCCGCGATCTCCTCGTACGACAGTCCCTCGATGTCGCACAGGACGACGGCCGCGCGGAACTCGGGCGCGAGGGTGTCCAGCGCCTGCTGGACGTCCGCGTCGAAGTGGGCGTCGTTGAAGAGCTGCTGGGGGGTCGGCTCCTTGCTGGCGAGCCGCTCCGCCGCGTCGTCCCCGAGGGAGTCGAAGCGGATGCGCTGCTTGCGGCGGACCATGTCGAGGAAGAGGTTGGTGGTGATGCGGTGGAGCCAGCCCTCGAAGGTGCCCGGCGTGTAGGTCGACAGGGAGCGGAAGACGCGGACGAAGACCTCCTGCGTGAGGTCCTCGGCGTCGTGCTGGTTGCCCGTCAGGCGGTAGGCCAGGCGGTAGACGCGGCCGCTGTGCGTGCTGACGATCTCCTCCCACGTGGGCGGAGTCCACGCCTGCCCGTCCGCGTCGGTGGAGAAGGTCGCGGTCTGGGCGTAGTCGCCGGCGTGGCTGCGGTCAGCGGTGTCGTTCACGGATTTCGGCCTGCCCGCCGATCCGAGAAAGCGCCGGAGCACTCCTCCCCGATCCACAGACTGGGCCGCACCTCCCCTGTCGGCTCTGGTGGTGTCCAGTGGAGCCCCTACCATAGCCACCTCGCCCGTTAGCTCCGGATAAGCGGTTTTACCTGAATTTGATCTGGGCTGATACGGCTCATACGGCTGCGTCCTGCCGAACTCGCCGCCCCACCCGCCTTCGTGATCCAACTGTGTCCCCCCATCACCGTTCCCACCCCTTCAAACGCGCGGTCCCATCTGCGGGTTCCCGCCCGCAACGGATACAGTCACGCCGAGGCACATCATGGGGAACAGGAGAGGGTCATTACCGGCAACCGGCAGGCAAGCTGGGCGTTCGCCGACGCCTACGCCGCCGAGGACGACGCGCTGCGCTGGGCCCGCGACCGGGCCCGTGAGGCAGGGCTGCGCTCGGTGTCGCCCAGCACGGGCGCCGCGCTGCGGTTGCTGGCCGCCACGGTCGACGCGAAGGCGGTCGCCGAGATCGGCACCGGCACCGGCGTCTCCGGCCTCCATCTCCTGCACGGCATGCGGCCCGACGGGGTCCTGACGACCGTCGACCCCGAGCCGGAGCACCAGCAGTTCGCCCGGCAGGCGTTCCGGGCGTGCGGGTTCGCCAGCAACCGGGCGCGGTTCATCCCCGGGCGGGCGCTGGACGTGCTGCCGCGGCTCGCCGACTCCGGCTACGACCTCGTCTTCTGCGACGGTGATCGGCTGGAACTGCTCGACTATCTAGCTGAATCGTTGCGCCTGCTGCGGCCCGGCGGGCTGGTGGTCTTCGAGGGCGTCTTCGCCAACGGCCGTACCGTCGACTCCGGTCCCCAGCCGACCGAGGTGGCGCGCGTGCGCGAGCTTCTGCGCACGGTCCGCGAGAGCACGGAGCTGGTGGTGTCGCTGCTGCCGGTGGGCGACGGGCTGCTGTGCGCGGTCAAGCGCTGAGCGGCGGCGTACCCCGTACCTGTCCGGTGAAAACGGCAGCCCCGGCGCCGCACGCGATGCCGGGACTGCCGTAAGGGGCTGCTGCTTGCGCCAGCTGACGACGGGATCACCCCCGCCTCGGCAGGAAGTCCGCCTCAGCTTTCAGCGCGACGCGGTCAGCTGACGACCTTGTTGAGGGCCTCGCCGAGCGCCAGGGCCTCGTCAGGGGTCAGCTCGACGACGAGCCGCCCGCCGCCTTCGAGCGGAACGCGCATGACGATGCCCCGCCCCTCTTTGGTCACCTCAAGCGGGCCGTCGCCCGTCCGCGGCTTCATGGCCGCCATGCTCGTTCCCCTTCCTGAAACCAGCTCAACCGTCAAAGCCGACGGCCCCTGGGAGGGCACGCGCGGTCCTGCGTGGGACACGCGACACCGGCATCGAACACATTGCTTCCCAGCCATTATCCCGCATCTCAGGACCCGATGACCAACTTCGGACGGCATCGCTTGGGCAACGCGCGCGAGCAAAACCACCCAATTCGGCGGTGTGGCTGCGATACTGCGCCGCCCTGCGGCGTTAGGCCGTCCGGGAACGGGGTCTCATTCTTTGACGCAGGTCACACGCTCCGTCCGGTCCTCGGGCGCCGGACTCCGCCATGCTGAGTGCCTAGCGACGCTACTTTTCGATGCGGAGGGGACACTCCATGGCCGACACGGTGCTGTACGAGGTGACCGACGGACTGGCGATCATCACCTTGAACCGACCGGAGGCGATGAACGCGCTGAACGTCGCGACGAAGGTCGCGCTGCGGGACGCCGTCGAGTCGGCGGCGGGCGATCCCGCCGTACGCGCGATCCTGCTGACCGCCGCCGGGGAGCGGGCGTTCTGTGTGGGGCAGGACCTCAAGGAGCACATCGGGCTGCTGGCCGAGGGGTCGGACGTCGTGATGAGCACCGTGAGCGAGCACTACAACCCCATCACGCGCGCGCTGACGGGCGCCGCGAAGCCGGTGGTCGCCGCCGTGAACGGGGTCGCCGCGGGCGCCGGGTTCGGGTTCGCGCTCGCCGCCGACTACCGGGTCGTCGCCGACACGGCGTCCTTCAACACGTCGTTCGCCGGGGTCGCCCTCACCGCGGACTCCGGGATCTCCTGGACCCTCCCGCGCGTGGTGGGCCCGTCCCGGGCGACGGACCTGCTGCTGTTCCCGCGCAGCATCGGCGCGCAGGACGCGTACGACCTGGGCATCGCGAACCGTGTCGTACCCGCGGCTTCCTTGCGGGAGGAGGCGCTCAAGGTGGCCCGTGCTCTCGCCGAGGGCCCGACCGTCGCGTACGCCGCGATCAAGGAGTCGGTCGCGTTCGGGTTGACGCACTCGTTGACGGAGACCCTCGACAAGGAGGACGAGTTGCAGTCCCGCGCGGGCGCGGCGGAGGACCACGCGATCGCGGTGTCGGCGTTCGTCAACAAGGAGAAGCCGAAGTACGTCGGGCGCTAGCCCCGTGCGCCGCAGTCCTTGAGGTGGTCGTTCACCAGCCCGCACGCCTGCATGAGCGCGTACGCGGTCGTCGGGCCCACGAACCTGAGGCCCCGCTTCTTCAGCTCCTTGGCCAGCGCCTTCGACTCGTCCGTCACGGCGGGGACGTCGGTGAGGGTCCTCGGCGCCTTGCGGGGCTTCTTCGGGGCGTGGGACCAGATCAGCGCGTCCAGTTCGCCGGGGGTCCAGTCGGCCAGCACGCGCGCGTTGGCCATCGTCGCGTCGACCTTGGCGCGGTTGCGGATGATCCCGGGGTCGTCCAGCAGGCGCGTACGGTCCTCGTCGGTGAACGCGGCCACCTTGGCGATCTGGAAGTCGCTGAACGCCGTACGGAAGGTGGGGCGGCGGCGCAGGATCGTGATCCAGGACAGGCCCGACTGGAACGCCTCCAGGCTGAGGCGTTCGAAGAGGGCGTCGTCGCCGTGGACCGGGCGGCCCCACTCCTCGTCGTGGTACGTGACGTAGTCCGGCGTCGAGAGGGCCCAGGGGCAGCGCGGGACGCCGTCCGGGCCGGCGAGGGTGTCGGTCACGGGGTGTCCTCGGGGGCGGCCTTCTCGACGGACACGCGCGGGGGCGTCAGGGCGGCCTCCAGGTCGGCGATCCGGGCGTCGCGCTCCGCGAGTTCGGCGGCGAGTCTGCCCAGCGCGTCGTCCACGTCCGACATGCGGTAGCCGCGCGCGGCGAGCGGGAAGCGGAGGCTGTCGACGTCGGCGCGGGTGACCGGGCGGTCCCACGGCAGCGGGTCGTGCAGCCGCTGCGGGGCCTCCTCCGGCAGCGGGCCCGTGCCCTCGCCGCCGCCCACCACCGCGAGCGTCACCGCGGCGACCACCACGGCGAGCGCGATGACCAGGAACAAGAACATAACCATCGGCGGGCCCCGCTCGAACGTCGGACGTGTTGTGCCTCCGATCGTGCCATGCGGGTCGGACAGTTAGGGTCTCAGGCGGCGGATGTCCCGCATGTACTAGGAGAGGTCACAGGGGATGCTCAGGCTGGGCAGGCGCGAATTCGGTACGCACGAGCCGGTGATCATGGCGATCGTCAACCGAACCCCCGACTCCTTCTACGACCAGGGCGCCACCTTCGGCGACGAGCCCGCGCTCGCGCGCGTGGAGCAGGCGGTCGCCGAGGGCGCCGCGATCGTCGACATCGGCGGCGTCAAGGCGGGCCCCGGCGAGGAGGTCACCGCCGAGGAGGAGGCCCGCCGGACGGTCGGTTTCGTCGCCGAGGTCCGCCGCCGCTTCCCCGAGGTGATCATCAGCGTCGACACCTGGCGCGCGTCCGTGGGCGAGGCGGTCTGCGAGGCCGGCGCGGATCTCCTGAACGACGCGTGGGGAGGCGTGGACCCGGGTCTGGCGGAGGTGGCGGCCCGCTACGGCGCCGGCCTGGTCTGCACGCACGCGGGCCGCTCAGAGCCGCGTACCCGCCCCCACCGGATCGCGTACGACGACGTCATGACCGACATCCTCGACGTCACCCTGGGCCTCGCGGAACGCGCGGCTGCGTTGGGCGTTCCCCGCGAGTCGATCCTCATCGACCCCGGGCACGACTTCGGCAAGAACACGCGGCACAGCCTGGAGGCGACGCGCCGCCTGGGCGAGATGGCCGCCACGGGCTGGCCGGTGCTGGTCTCGCTGTCCAACAAGGACTTCGTCGGGGAGACGCTGGACCGGCCGGTGAAGGAACGCCTGATCGGCACCCTGGCGACCACCGCTGTCTCCGCCTGGCTGGGCGCCCAGGTCTACCGCGTCCACGAGGTCGCGGAGACCCGGCAGGTCCTCGACATGGTCGCGTCGATCGCGGGGCACCGGGAACCGGCGGTGGCGCGGCGGGGGTTGGCGTGAGGGTCAGCGGTCGAGGTCGAGTACGGGGACTCCTCGTCCTTCGTACGGCTTCGGCTCGACGGTGGCGATCAGCGCGTCCGCGCCCGGCTCCGGGAGGTGCCGGACGGCGTGCAGCGCGGCGCCGATGCCGGGTGGGACACCGTCCCGGTTCAGCTGGGCGATGGTGAGCGTCGCCGGGTAGTCCAGGTCCACGGTGTGAAAGACCTCCAACTGCCCGATGTGCTCGGCGAGTCCCAGGTGTTCGCGGTCGGCCTCCAGGACCGACAGAGCCGGCACCCACAGGCGCGTCTCGGTCTCGAAGCGGGCCCGGTGAACGAGCGCGGACACCTGGCGGTTTCCCGAGAGTCGGCGTATCGAGGGCCAGGTGGTGCAGGATCACGCGGTCGCGTCCTCCACCCGGGCGAACGCCTCACGGATCCTGACCCCCATGGCCGCGCTCTCCCCGTCGGTCACCTCGACGCCGAAGTGCTCGGCCATGTAGGCGCGGGCCCGCTCGGCCCGCTCCCGGCGCTCCTCCGCGGCCGGCGTCGACTCCGCGAACTCCTGGACGAGAGAGCGGATCGAGGTCCCCCGCGACTCTGCGATCACCGCAAGGCGGTCCCTGACCTCGGCCGATACCCGAATCATCGCATCAGACATGGGCCGAGAATACGTCGCTGTCCACAGCGGGCTGGGCACATGAGAGAACCCCGGCACCTCACCGGCACCGGGGGATCCTCACGGCTGCCTCAGCGCCCCGCCTCCTTCGAGACCAGCGCCACCGCCTCGTCCACGTCGTCCGTGACGTGGAAGAGGAGCAGGTCCTTCTCCGATGCCTTGCCCTCCGCGACCAGGGTGTTCTTGATCCAGTCGACGAGGCCGCCCCAGTACTCCGTGCCGAAGAGCACGATGGGGAAGCTGGTGACCTTCTGGGTCTGGACGAGGGTCAGGGCCTCGAAGAGCTCGTCGAGGGTGCCGAGGCCGCCGGGGAGGACCACGAAGCCCTGGGCGTACTTGACGAACATCATCTTGCGGACGAAGAAGTAGCGGAAGTTGAGGCCGATGTCGACGTAGGGGTTGAGGCCCTGTTCGAAGGGCAGCTCGATGCCGAGGCCGACCGAGATGCCGCCCGCCTCGCAGGCGCCCTTGTTGGCGGCCTCCATGGCGCCGGGGCCGCCGCCGGTGATGACGGCCCAGCCCGCGTCGACGAGGGCGTGGCCGAGGCGGACGCCCGCCTCGTACTCGGGGGAGTCGGGCTTCGTCCGCGCTGAGCCGAACACGCTGATCGCGGGCGGGAGTTCGGCGAGGGTGCCGAAGCCCTCGATGAACTCCGACTGGATGCGCAGGACGCGCCAGGGGTCGGTGTGGACCCAGTCCGACGGGCCGCCGGCGTCCAGCAGGCGCTGGTCCGTGGTGCTCGCCGTGACTTGGGAGCGCCTGCGCAGGACCGGCCCCAGACGCTGTTCTTCCGGCTTGGGGGTTCCCTCGACCGTCATGTGCGCTCCCTTCACTTGCACTTGCTGGTGGTTCCGTACCTCAGCCTAGATCCGCGGGGGTTACGGACGGGGGACGTCAGCGTGTCAGCCAGGTCCGGAGGCGTTCCTCGGCGTGCAGGATCTTGGCCGTCTCGACGCGCTCGTCCCGCTTGTGGGCCAACAGGGGGTTGCCGGGGCCGTAGTTGACGGCGGGGACACCGAGGGAGGAGAAGCGACTGACGTCCGTCCAGCCGAACTTGGGGCTGGGGGTGCCGCCGACCGCCTCGACGAAGGCCGCGGCGGCGGGGTGGGAGAGGCCGGGGAGGGCGCCGGGGCTGTGGTCGGTGACCGTGAAGTCGTCGTAGCAGCCCGCGAAGACCTCCCGGACGTGCGCGATCGCCTCGTCCTCGCCGCGGTCCGGCGCGTAACGGAAGTTGACGGTCACCACGCACTCGTCGGGGATGACGTTCCCCGCCACTCCCCCGCTGATCCCGACCGCGTTGAGCCCCTCGTGGTACTCCAGCCCGTCGATGACCGGCCGACGCGCTTCGTACGCCGCGAGGCGGGCCAGGATCGGGGCGGCGGCGTGGATCGCGTTGGCGCCCATCCAGGAGCGGGCGGAGTGCGCGCGCTCGCCCTTGGTGCGGAGCTGGACGCGCAGCGTGCCCTGGCAGCCGCCCTCGACCTGGCCGTCGGACGGCTCCAGCAGGACGGCGAAGTCGCCGGCCAGCCACTCGGGGTGGGCGCGGGCGACGTGGCCGAGGCCGTTGCGGGTGGCCTCGACCTCCTCGTTGTCGTAGAAGATGAAGGTGAGGTCGCGGTTGGGCGCCGACACCGTTGCCGCGATGCGGAGTTGGACCGCCACCCCGGACTTCATGTCGCAGGTCCCGCAGCCCCACAGGACGCCGTCGGCGTCGAGGCGTGAGGGGACGTTGTCGGCGATCGGGACGGTGTCGATGTGGCCGGCGAGGATGACGCGCTCCGGCAGACCCAGCCGCGTACGGGCGATGACGTTGTTGCCGTGACGGTCGACCGTCAGGTGGGGCAGCGCGCGCAGGGCGGCCTCGATCGCGTCGGCGAGGGGCTCTTCCGCGCCGCTCTCCGAGGGGAAGTCGACGAGACGCGCGGTGAGCGCGGCGGCATCCAGCGTGAGGTCAAGAGGGGTGTCGGCCATGGCGTCGACCCTAACGCGCCAAGCAGTCGGACGAGTGTTCCAGCCTGACCCGTACGCGACCGTACTCTCCAGTACCTTGTACGCGTGTCAGCCCCGTCCCCCTCCTCCCAGCGCCCTGGCCGCCTGCTGCGCTCCCTGGCCGCGGTCGTCGTTCTGCTCGCCGTCGCGGGCTATGTGGTGGTGCAGTACATCACCGGCGGGACCGGTGACCCGGGCTGCAAAGTCGTCGCCGCCCAGAAGGGCGGGAAGACGTACGAGTTCACGCCGGAGCAGGCCGTCAACGCGGCGACGATCACGGCCGTCGGAACGAACCTGGGGATGCCGCAGCGGGCGGTGACGATCGCGCTGGCGACCGCGCTCCAGGAGTCGGGGCTGCGCAACCTCGGGCACGGCGACCGGGATTCGCTCGGCCTGTTCCAGCAGCGGCCCTCGCAGGGCTGGGGCACGGAGGAGGAGGTGCAGGACCCGGCGTATTCGGCGGGCGAGTTCTACAAGCACCTCAAGAAGGTCCGCGGCTACGAGGAACTCCCCCTGACCGTCGCCGCGCAGCGCGTCCAGCGCAGCGGCTACCCGGACGCGTACGCCAAGCACGAACCCGACGCGACGGTCCTCGCCGCCGCCCTCACGGGGCGCTCCGCCGCGACCCTGACGTGTACGGGGCGGCCGGACGCGACCGTCACCGCGACCGGTTCGGACGCCGTACGGGCCGCGCTGGTGCGGGACTTCGGGCGCGACGCGGTCCAGGGGGAGGCGGTGGCGTCCTCGGCGAGCACCAAAGCGGAGGGGCCGACGGCCGTCAGCGGCGGCGAGACCGTCGCCCTGCCCGTCGTCAGCGACACCGCCTCCGCCGGGCGGTCCGTGCCGGAGCGGGGGTGGCAGCTCGCGCACTGGGCCGTCGCCAACTCCTCCGCGCTGCACATCCAGCGCGTCACCTACGCCGGCCGGACCTGGGTCGCCGGGAACAGCGACAGCCAGTGGCAGCCGGCCGGCGAGACGCGCGCCGACCGCGAGAAGTCCGTGCGGATCACGACCGGTCAGTAGTACGAGGCGTACGTCGGCCGGGGTGTTCACAGCCGATAATGCGACGCATTGCCAACTCTTTGCTTTACCGGTCCGCAACCTTCTTGGGGCCTACAGGTGTTCTCACGGCGTCACAGTCCGAACCAGCTTGTAGGAGCGCCATGTCCTCCCTTCCCCTGACCCGTCGGATCGCCCGTGCCGCGCTGCTCGTCGCCGCGGGGGCGGCCGCCGGGGTCGGGGCGGCCGGCTCCGCCAGTGCGGCGCCCGCGGCTCCCGCGCCGAACCTCGGCGGGTTGACCTCCCTCGACTCGGCCAGTGTGTCCAACACGCTCGACAGCACGGCGCAGGCGGCGACCGAGACCGCCGGCCAGAACGGCGCGAAGGTCGCCAAGCAGGCGGTGCCCGGTGTCGGCAAGAGCGGGGGGCAGGCCGTGGAGAAGGTGACGCCGCCGGCGGCGAAGACGACGGGGGCTGCCGCGGGGGCCTCGGGGGACCTTGTCGGCGAGACCGCCAAGTCGGCCACGAAGGGTGGGCTGCCGACGGATTCGCTGCCGCTGAAGGGGCTGCCGCTCGGTGGCTGAGGTTTCTTGAGCCGCGGGGCCCGGAGGGTGTTCACCTCTGGGCCCCGTTGTCGTCTGCGGGTAGTGGGTGGTTCTCGCGCCCACGCGGCGGTAGCCGCAAATCGATACAGCCCCGCGCCCCTAAAGGAGTCGGTCAACCGCCGCTGCTACGCGCTCGTCCGTTGCGGTCAGGGCAACCCTTACGTAATTGGCCCCCGCCTCGCCATAGAAGTCCCCCGGCGCCACCAGGATGCCCAACTCCGCCAAGTGCGCCACCGTCTCCCAGCAGGATTCGCCCCGCGTCGCCCACAGGTAGAGGCTCGCCTCGCTGTGTTCGATGCGGAAGCCGTGGGCGACCAGGGCTTCGCGCAAGGCCGTACGCCGCGCCGCGTAGCGTTCGCGCTGTTCCTGTACGTGCTTGTCGTCGCCCAGGGCCGCGATCACCGCCGCCTGGGTCGGGGCGGACGTCATCATGCCGCCGTGCTTGCGGATCTCCAGGAGCGGGCCGAGGATCGCGGGGTCGCCGGCGAGGAACGCCGCCCGGTACCCGGCCAGGTTGGACCGCTTGGACAGGGAGTGGACGGAGACGATGCCGTCGTAGGAGCCGCCGTTGACGTCGGGGTGGAGGACCGAGACGGGGTCGGCCTCCCAGCCCAGTTCCAGGTAGCACTCGTCCGAGAAGACCAGGACGCCGTGCTCGCGGGCCCAGGCGACCGTGCGGGTCAGCTCCTCCTTGGTGAGGACCTTGCCGGTCGGGTTCGAAGGGGAGTTGAGCCAGAGGAGCTTGAGGTTGGCGGGGTCGAGGGCGGTGGGGTCGTCGTAGACCTCGTAGTCCGCGCGAGCCAGCCGTGCACCTACCTCGTAGGTGGGATAGGCGAGGCGCGGGTAGGCGACCTTGTCGCCGGGGCCCAGGCCGAGTTGGGTCGGGAGCCAGGCCACCAGCTCCTTGGAGCCGACGATCGGCAGGACGTGGTGGTGGGTGACGTCACGCGCGCCGAGGCGGGTCTGAAGCCAGGCGGTGATCGCGTCGCGCAGGGCGGGGGTGCCCCAGACCGTGGGGTAGCCCGGGGAGTCGGCGGCGGCGGTCAGGGCCTGCTGGATCAGGTCCGGGACGGGGTCGACCGGCGTGCCCACGGAGAGGTCGACGATGCCGCCGGGGTGCGCGGCGGCCGTCTGCTTGTAGGGGGCCAGCTTGTCCCAGGGGAAGGCGGGAAGAAGATCGGCGAGAGACAACGGGGACGCTCACTTTCTGGTACGGCAAACGCCTCGGCCCCATGAACGGGACCGAGGCGGCAGGACGTCCTACAGGGCTTTACGCCTGCGGCGGCAGCGCGGCCACGAACGGGTGGTCCCGCTCGATCAGGCCCAGCTTGCTGGCGCCGCCCGGGGAGCCCAGCTCGTCGAAGAACTCGACGTTCGCCTTGTAGTAGTCCTTCCACTCCTCCGGAGTGTCGTCCTCGTAGAAGATCGCCTCGACCGGGCAGACCGGCTCACAGGCACCGCAGTCGACGCATTCGTCCGGGTGGATGTACAAGGACCGTGAGCCCTCGTAGATACAGTCGACCGGGCATTCCTCGATGCACGCCTTGTCCTTCACGTCGACACAAGGCTGCGCGATGACGTAGGTCACGCTGTCATTCCTCCTCGATAGGGCGCTGGCGGGCCTCCTCAGGCTCCGCCGCCTGGCGCGCGGGAGCGCGGCGTCGTCGATGCCCACCCCTAGTATCTCCGTTCTTGGGCATGATCCGAACAGGAGGGGTGAACGGACTCGTGGAAATCCGTGGCGCAGGTCGGCTCGAAGTCCGCATTACGGCCGCTGACGTGGGCAAACGCGTCTCCGTACGGCGGATTTCCGATCCTGCCGTGACGGAGGGGAAATTCACCGACACGGTGGGTGTTCTCACATCATGGGACGACGATGTGGTCGTGATCACTCGCCGGGACGGTGCGGCGGTGCGGATTCCCGAATCGTCCCTCGTCGCGGGCAAGGTCGTCCCGCCCGCGCCCGCCCGCCGCCGGGGGCCCGCGGTGTCGTACGAGGAACTCTCGCGGGTCGCCGCGCGTGCCTGGCTGCCGGTCGAGAGTTCGCCGCTCGGGGAGTGGGAGCTGCGGGCCGCCGCCGGGTACACGCGGCGGGCCAACTCCGTGCTGCCGCTGGGGGATCCGGGGGTGCCGGTCGACGAGGCGCTGCGGGTGGTGCGGGAGTGGTACGGGGTGCGGGGGCTGCCCGCGTACGTCCAGGTCGGCGGCGGGGAGGCGCTGTGCGGGGAGCTGGAGGCGCGGGGGTGGGTGCGGGAGGTGACCTCTCGGGTGATGGTCGGGGGGCTGGCGGGGCTGGCGGACCGGGATGTGCGGGCGGAGGTGGCGCTGTCGCGGGAGGCCGATGCGGGCTGGCTGGGGCGGTATCAGCGCAAGGGGGTGGGTGAGGTGGCGTTGCGGGTGCTGAGGAGTGGGGCTTCGGTGTGGTTCGCGAGTGTGGCGGGCGGCGGGGGTGCTTCCCGGGATGCCGTGGGCGACGGCGCCGGCAGTGCCCTGCGGGATGCCGTGGGCGACGGCGCCGGCAGTGCCCTGCGGGATGCCGTGGGCGACGGCGCCGGCAGTGCCCTGCGGGACGCCGT